>JBIKLX010000219.1:0-4750 GCA_044359565.1 Ilumatobacteraceae bacterium | reverse complement strand
GAGTACCGGCGGCGTCATCCCCGTGACGATGGGTGAGCCGATGACGGTCGACCACCTCGTGTTCGGAACCTTCCGATGAGCGGAGTGGGCGGGCCGGTTCGCGTCGACGACAGCGATGCCGGCACACGGGTGAAGGCACGACGCACCGAGGCGTCGCTCAGCCAGCAGTCACTCGCCGACCTCGTCGGGGTGAGCAGGCAGACGATCGTTGCCATGGAGACCGGGTCGTACTCGCCATCGGTGTACCTGGCCCTCCGCGTGGCGAACGTGCTCGACACGACGGTCGAGGCCCTGTGGGGCGCCGACGCGAACGAGTGAGCAGGCGCTGACTAGCCGCGGATCTCGAAGACGGTGGCGGGGGCCGCGGGGAGGTGGTCGGGCAGCGAGACCAGCAGGTCGGTGCCGCCGTCAGCACCGGGGCGGGTGGTGTGCGGCAGCACCCGGTCGTTGCCGAGCATGCGCACCTCGGTGGCCTCGCCCACGGGTACATCCGGCAAGCGCACCTCGTGGGCGAGTGCGCCCTGCACGAGGGCGTACACCTGCCCGGCCGCACCCTGGGTGAAGCGCACATCGTGCCCATCGGCGGTGGTGCCGCTGTGGCGCAGCCACGGACGGGTGCCGTAGATGGCCGCGCCGTTCACCCGCAGCCACCAGCCGAGCCCGGTGAGGCGCACCGCCTGGGCGAGGGGGATGACGCCGTCGGCGGTGGGGCCGACGTTCAGCAGCAGGTTGCCACCGCGGGCGACGATGTCGACGAGCATCCACACCAGGTCGTCGACCGTGGGCATCGTGGCCTCGGTCTCCATCCGGTTGTAACCGAACGACCGGCCGATGCCCCGGCACACCTCCCACTTCCGCACGTCGTCGGCCTTGGTGCTGTACTCGGGCGTCGAGAAGTCGGCGTGCAGGGTGCCGGCCCGCACGGCCAGGATGTTCCACCGGTCGTTCACCACACCGTGCGGCACGCGGTCGTAGTAGTAGCCGAAGATGTCGTTCGGGTCGGCGGTCATCGGCCAAGCGATGTCGTTCCACAGCACGTCGATCGCGAACCGGTCGATCAGTTCGTGCACATGGGCCCTGGCGTACTCGACGTACTCGGCGCTGGTGGGGATCTTCTGGATCATCGCCATCAGGCTGTCGATGGGCGGCGGCTCGAAGGTCCAGTCGAGCCCGCCCGAGTAGTAGGCGCCGAAGCGCATCCCGTGGGCGCGCACTGCGGTGGCGAGCTCGGCGATGAAGTCGCGCCCTGCCATCCAGTGGTCGCGGTGCGGGTTGGGCACGTTGCTGTCCCACAGCAGGAACCCGTCGTGGTGCTTGGTGATGGGCACTACGTACTGCGCGCCGGCCTGCACGAACAGGTCGGCCCAGTGGGCGATGTCGAAACCTGCAGCACGGCTGTGGAACTCGTCGACGAAGCTGGCGTAGGTGCGGTCGCCGTAGGTGGCGGCGTGGTGCAGCGCGGTCGAGCTGCCCTCGAGCGACCACGAGTTGAGGTACCACTCGCTGTACGGGCTCTCACGGAACGCCTGGGCCCAGTCGCCCGCTTCCATCATCTCGCCCATGTTGTGGTTCACGGGGGCGAAGCACGGCACGGTGAACGGACCCCAGTGGATGAAGATGCCGAACTTGGCGTCGTCGTACCACTGCGGCAGCGGACGGTCGGCGAAGGGATGGGAGGCGTTGGCGGTGTCGGTCACCTGCCCAGTGTTGCATCTCTCACGCGGCCGCTCCGTGGCCTACGGTGCGTCGCCATGTCGACCCCTCGCCTGACGCCACGCACCCTCGCTGTCGCCGTGTTCACCTGTGCCGCGCTCGTGCTCGCTGCGTGTGGTGGCGACGATGACGCGGCGGCGTCACCGTCGAGCACCGCTGCACCGGCCACGACGACACCCACGACCGAACCGGCCACGACCGAACCGGCCACGACCGAACCGGCCGCAACCACCGCTCCCGACACGGTGCCGCCCAGCACGGCCGCGCCGTATGTGAGCGAGGTGTACGCCGATCCCACCCACTGGATCTGTCGCGGCGACATGGCCGACGTGTGCGACGACGCCTATCCGGTCACCGAGGTGGCCGCCGACGGCACCACCGCAGTGCGCAATGTCGGCCCCGCCATCGACCCACCGGTCGACTGCTTCTACGTGTACCCCACCATCAGCGACGACTCGACGCTGAACAGCGACCTCATCGCCGGCAGCGAGATCGGCGTCACCACCCAGCAGGCAGCGCAGTTCGACAGCGTGTGCACCGTGTACGCCCCGATGTACCCGTCGGTCACGCTGGCGGGCCTGTTCGACCCGAACATCGCGGGCGATCGGGCCACGGCGTGGCAGACCGCCTACGACGGCGTGGAGGAGGCCTGGCGTCACTACCTCGCCAACGACAACCAGGGGCGGGGCGTCATCCTCATCGGCCACTCGCAGGGCGCCGGGCATCTCGCCAACCTGCTGAAAACGGTCATCGATACCGACCCCGCCCAGCGCCGACTGCTGGTGTCGGCCTACATCATCGGCAGTGCCGTGGGTGTGCCCGCCGGGGCCGATGTGGGCGGCGACCTGCAGGAGATCCCAATGTGCCGCACGGTCGATGCCACCGGCTGCGTCGTCACCTACGCCACGTTCCGTGCCACGCAGGGGCCGCCGCCCGACGCGTTCTTCGGCAAGCCCCGCTCGGGTGAGGGCGTGGCGGGCTGCGTGAACCCGGCTGCTCCGGCCGGCGGACGGGGCGTGTTGTCATCGGCCATCAGCAGCGCTAACTGGGCGCTCGCCGATCGCTCACTGACGCCGACCACACCCTTCATGGACATGCCCGGACTCATCACCGCCGAATGCGTCGAACGCGACGGGTTCTCGTACCTCGAGATCACCGTGAACGGCGACCCTGCCGACCCGCGCGCCGACGACATCCAGGGCGACCTCTCCCCGCAGTGGGGTCTGCACATGGTCGACATCCCGCTCGCGGCCGGGTCACTGCTCGACATGGCCCGCCAGCAGATCGACGCCTACGGCAACAGCGCCTGACACCCGACCGTCCAGGGGCACCCGGTCAGGGCGTGTGGTCGAACTCGCCCATGGGTGCGACCCGGCCGAGTCCGGCATAGGCCCGCCCCGGGCTCCGGCCTTCGCTCACCACGGCATCGACCTCGGCGACGATGGGTGCCTCCACCCCGTGCTGCTCGGCGAGCTCGCGCACCACCCGGGCGGTCTTCACCCCTTCGGCCACCATCCGCATACTGGAGGTGATCTCGTCGATCGACCGGCCCTTGGCCAGTTCGACGCCGACCGTGCGGTTACGGCTGAGCGGGCTCGAACAGGTGGCCAGCAGGTCGCCGAGTCCGGTGAGGCCGGAGAACGTGCGCGGGTCGCCCCCCATGGCCACACCGAGTCGGGTGATCTCGGCCAGACCGCGGGTGATGACCATCGCCTTGGTGTTGTCACCCACGCTGAGGCCCTCGGCCATCCCGGCTGCGATGGCAATGACGTTCTTCAACGCTCCACCGAGTTCGCAGCCGACCACATCAGGGTTCGTGTACACCCGGAAGCGCAGGCTGGTGAAGATCTGCTGCAGCGAGGCGGCCACGTGCTCGTCGGGCATCGCGATGACGGCAGCCGCCGCATAGCCCGACAACACCTCCTTGGCCAGGTTGGGTCCGGCCAACACACCGGCTGGCCGACCGGGCAACTCCTCCTCGATCACCTCGGTCATGCGCATCCGGGTGCCCTGCTCGAGGCCCTTGGTGAGGCTGACGATCGGCACCCAGTGGCGCAGCAGCGGTGCGATCTCGCGCAGGGTCGCCCGCACCGCGTGCGACGGCACGCCCATGACGACCACGTCGGCATCCCACACCGCCTCCTCCAACGACCCTGTCGCCCGCAGCGACGGATGCAGTTCGAGGTCGCCGAGGTACCGGCTGTTGCGGTGGCGCTCGTTCACATCGGCCACCGTCTGGGCATCCCTCGCCCACAGCGTGGTCGACGCATTCGGCGCCGCGAGCGACGCCACCGTGGTACCCCACGATCCGCCACCCAGCACGGCCACCTGCACCGGTCGAGTCATGTCGCGCCCCCCTTGTTCGCTGCGGCGCACGGTAGTGGCTGAACGGGCGGGCACCGAACGCGACGCCTATCGTTCCCGCCGTGCCCGCCTCACCGCCGAACTTCGCCCTGCGGCGAGCCACCGTGGTGCTGGCAGCGCTGCTGGTGGTGGGCGGGGGCCTCGGCTTCCTGCTCTCGCTCGGAGATGACGAGTCGCCCGACAGCGACACGGCTGGCACCGGCGTCGAGGCGACAGCAGCCTGGGACGTCGTGGTGCTCGACGACCCGGTGGCCGACATCGTCACCGTCCACGACTCCGACGGAGCCGAGGTGGCCCGGGTGGCGACCCAACTCCAAGGCGTGCTCGATGTCGGCCTACCCGGCTCCGTCGTCCTCGGCGCAGCAGGCGATCCGGCCGCCGACGGCCTCGGAGTACTCGATCTCGCTACGGCAACGATCACCCCCATCGATGTGCGCCTGCCCGTGGTGGAGCGGCTCGGCACATCGTCGTACCTGCTCGCATCCGACCAGAGCACCGGGGCGGTGCAGGTGGTCGACGTGGCCCGCCGCCGGGTGATCGACCTCACCGCCCTGGCCGGCGACGGCGCCGTCGTGGTACCCGACACGGTGCGGGTGACCGACGATGCCTCACGCCTCGCCTTCAGCGAACTGCGTAACGGCCAGACCGTGGTGGTCGACCTCACCGCCACCAA
>JBIKLX010000055.1:0-17011 GCA_044359565.1 Ilumatobacteraceae bacterium | reverse complement strand
CTTGCCCGCGAACTAAGCATCCGCAACGACGTGAACCCGCACGAGGTCGTCAGCCTCGGCGAGCGCATCGAGGCTCTCGTCCTCACCAAGGAGGACAAAGAGGGTCGCCTGCTGCTGTCGAAGAAGCGCGCCCAGTACGAGCGGGCGTGGGGCACGATCGAGAAGATCAAAGAGGCCGAAGGCACCGTCGAGGGCCCGGTCATCGAAGTGGTCAAGGGCGGTCTCATCGTCGACATCGGTCTGCGTGGCTTCCTGCCCGCATCGCTCGTCGAACTGCGCCGTGTGCGCGATCTCGCCCCGTACGTGGGCAAGACCGTGCAGGCGAAGATCATCGAGCTCGACAAGAACCGCAACAACGTGGTGCTCAGCCGTCGTGCGTTCCTCGAAGAGACGCAGAAGGAGAGCCGCGACAGCTTCCTCACCAACCTCAAGCCGGGCGAGATCCGCGAGGGTGTGGTGTCGAGCGTCGTGTCGTTCGGTGCGTTCGTCGACCTCGGCGGCATGGACGGCCTCATCCACGTCAGCGAGCTGTCGTGGAAGCACGTAGACCACCCGGGTGCCGTCGTGGCCGTGGGCGACCCCGTCACGGTGCAGGTGCTCGACGTCGACTTCGACCGCGAGCGCATCAGCCTGTCGCTGAAGGCCACCCAGCAGGATCCGTGGCAGGAGTTCGCCGGCTCGCACGAGGTGGGCCAGCTGGTCTACGGCCGTGTCACCAAGCTGGTGCAGTTCGGTGCGTTCGTCCAGGTGGGCGAGGGCATCGAGGGTCTGGTGCACATCTCCGAGATGAGCGCCCACCACGTCGACTCGCCCGAGCAGGTCGTCACCCCGGGTGAAGAGCTGTGGGTGAAGATCATCGACCTCGACCTGGCCCGTCGCCGCATCAGCCTGTCGATCAAGCAGGCCGCCGAGGGTGGCGAGTTGGCCGAGGAGTACCGCCAGCACTTCGCCGTCGACGAGCAGGGCAACTGGACTGCCGGCACCGACGATGCCGAGCGCGAGGCCGCCTGGGCCGAGTACTACAAGGAACAGGGCGGCGCCGAGGGCGAGGCTCCCGAAGGCGCGGAGGCTCCCGAAGCCGCCGAGGCCCCCGAGGTTGCCGAGGACGCCGAGGGCTGATCCGGCCCAGGTGCCGGGGCCGCTGGTCGGCCCTAGGCCAATGTGACGATGCCAAGACGCACGGCGGTCAGCACCGCCTGCGTCTTGTCACGCGCATCGAGTTTGTCGTAGATCGACGCGAGATGGTTCTTCACGGTCTTTGGGCTGATGCACATCCGGTCGGCGACGTCGGTGGTCGACAGGCCGTCGGCGATGTACTGCAGCAACTCTTCCTCGCGGGGCGACAGCCGGGTCGCGTCGTCGCTGGGCGAGGGGTCGGCCATCACGCCGGCGAGTCGCGGCGACATGATGCGGTCGCCGTTGGCTGCCATGCGAACGGCGAGTGCCACCTCTTTCACGGTGGAGTCCTTGGTGACGTACCCGACGGCACCGGCCTTCATCGCCCGTTCGATGACGGTGCGGTCGACGTGCATGGTGAGCATCACCACCCGTTGGCGAGCGTCGGCGCGAAGCAGGCGTCGGGTGGCCTCGATGCCGTCGACCTCGGGCATCGACACGTCCATCAGCACCACCGACGGTTTGGTGGCCAGTGCCACGCGCACCGCCTCGTCGCCGTTCGATGCCTCGGCCACCACCGTGATGCCCTCGGTCTCCAGCGATCGCCGCAGGCCTTGGCGCAGCATGGTGTGGTCGTCGACCAGCACCACCGACACGGCGGCGGTATTCACGAGAGACCCTCCGGCTCGCGGTCGAGCGACACGGTCACCGTGGTGCCGGTGCCGGGCGACGACTCGAAGCGGATGATCGCCCCGATGGCGGCCGCTCGTTCTCTCATGCCGATCATGCCGTACCTATCGGCCGCTATGCCGTTGGGGTTGAGCCCGACGCCGTCGTCACCGACCGCGAGTACTGCCCGGTCGGGGCCGATCGACAGGCGGACGGTGACGGTGCTGGCTGCGGCGTGCCGTTCCACGTTGGTGATGGCCTCGAGGGCCAGTCGCCACAGTTCGCGCTCGGTGCCGGTGGGGAGGCGCCCGGAGGCGTCGACGACGAGGTGGGTGGTGAGCCCACTGCGTTCCTCCACCCGGGTGAGGTGTTGCTGGAGTGCGTCGGCGAGCGACCGCTCGCCGGACACATCGCTGCGCAGGTCGTGCAGGGTCTCCCTCACGTCGCGCACCACCTCGGTGAGGTGCGCGCGCAGTTCGTCGAGCACGGGCCCGATCTCGTCGCCGTCGGCTGCCAGGTGCTGGGCCCGGTCGATCTCGAACCCGAGGAAGGCGAGCGACGAGCCCACCCGGTCGTGGAGGTCGCGGGCGATGCGGCCACGTTCCTCGTCGGCCGACGACACACGGATACGGCGGAACAGGCGGGCGTTGTCGATGGCAATGCCGAACGGTTCGGCCAGACCGTGCACCACCTCGGCATGCTGCTGGTCGTGGATGCCGGGCTGGCGAGATTCGAGCACCAGTAGGCCGACGACGGTGCCGCGGGCGCGCAGCGCCGTGTAGATGGCGCTGCCGCTGTCGGTCGCCAGGCCGGTGCCGGGTTCGAGACGGCTGAGCAGCGAGGTGCGCGGCGCGTCGAGCGATGCACGGATGCTGGGCGGTGCCGTGGCGAGTTCGATCGTGCCGGGGAGGTCGTCGCCCTCGGAGCGGTAGCGCTCGAGCCGGCCGTCGGACTCGTCGGCCAGGTACACGGCCAAGGCGTCGGCGGGCACAAGGGTGCGTACGCGCTGCAGGGTGGAGTTCACGACGTCGTCGAGGTCGAGCGAGGCCGGCAGCGTTTGAGCCAACCGCTGCAGCGCGAAGAGCAGGGCGTTGGCTTCGGCGAGTTGCGAGACGCGGGCCATGGCCTGTTCGCGCTGGCGAGTGGCTGTAACGGCCGCCTGTTGGGCCAGACCGCAGGTGAACGCCACCAGGGCGAGCAGGCCCGTCCACAGCAGGCTCCGCTCGATGCCCGGACGCAGCGCCGACTGGACGAGGTGCTGCACCGACACGATCAGCGAGGTGACGCCGGTGAGGGCGAGCGCCGCCCGCGGTCCGAGGGCGAACCCCGCCAACATCGCCGAAGGGATGAGCATGATGGCGAACGGCGACTGCCATGCCCCGCTGAGCATCACGATGAGCGTGAACGCGGCGAATTCGAGCAGCACCCAACGGAAGGTGAGCGGCCCGCTGTAGGGCGTGGGCCGACCGATGAGGGCCAGCGTGCACAGCGCAGCGACAGCCAAGCCGGCGATGATGCGAGGGCTCGCATCCTGCAGGTCGTTCCAACTCAGCAGCACGGCCCCGGCGAGCGCGAGGAGGCGGAAGGGCCACAGCGGCGTCGTGATCGCCTCGGGCGCCGGCACCGAGCGCTGTTCATGGCGACGTTCGACGAGCGGCCAACTCACCGCCGATCGGTCGCTGCCAGCGGCGGTCGTCCGCTTGCCGGGGTCGATCTGGTCGGGGTGGCTCACCGCCGTGCATAGTAGTGAGGTGCCGCCGACGGGGAGCCGCCTCGTGGGTCGGGCGTGAAGGAGCGACATGATCCTCGTCGGTCTCACCGGTGGTATCGGTTCGGGCAAGTCCACCGTCAGCGCGGCGCTGGCCGAACGTGGCGCGCTCATCGTCGACGCCGATGCCATCGCCCGCGAGGTGCAGGCGCCGGGTTCACCCGTGCTGGCGAAGTTGGCCGAACGGTTCGGCAGCGGTGTGCTTCAGGCCGACGGGGCGCTCGACAGGCCGGCGTTGGCATCGATCGTGTTCAGCGATCCTGATGCGCTGAAGGACCTGAACGGCATCGTGCATCCGGCCATCGGGGCCGAGACCAACCGCCGTGTGCTCGAGGCCCGCGACACCGACCGAGTGGTGGTGCTCGACATTCCACTGCTCACCGAGAACCCTCGCCCGGGGCTGCAGGGCATCGTCGTGGTCGACGTGCCGGTGGAGACGCAGGTCGAGCGACTGGTGCGCTTCCGGGGCTTCGACGAGGCCGATGCTCGGGCGCGCATCGCCAAGCAGGCCACCCGCGAGCAGCGCCTGGCGACGGCTGGGTTCGTGGTCGACAACTCGGGCGACCTCGATGCGCTCGCCCCGCAGATCGATGCCCTGTGGGCCTGGCTCACCGCCCTCCCGCAACTCCCGCCCGACTTCGAACTCCCCCCGCGATGAGCGGTGTGCGCACCCGCTGCGCAGGTTGCTCATCGCGCCGGGAGGTGTGCGCCGGGCGATGAGCAGTGTGCGCACCTGTCGCGCATGTTGCTCATCGCGGGTCAGAGGGGGAGGCGGGCTTCGATCTCGCCGTCGATGAGACGGCCGGTGGGGACGAAGCCGTAGCGCTCGTAGAACCGGCGCGGCCCGCCGATGCCGTCGACCCAACTGACCAGCAGTGTTGGGAGGCCGTCGCTGCGCAGCATGGCCACGAGGGCGTCGAGCACGGCGCGGCCCACGCCGGCGCGCTGCCACCACCGATCGACCGCCAGTCGCCACAGGTACGGCTCGGGATGGGCGTCGGTGGCCTGGGCGAGCATGACGAACCCGGCCGGGTGGTTCGAGCCGTCGGCCGCGACGACCTCGATACCGCGCATCCACGGCACGAGCGCTGCGCCGTCGACCACTTCGGGGAACAGTGCATCGCCGAACGAGGTGCGGACGCTCGCGACGAACTGCTCCTGGTGGGGGTGCACTGCGAGCCCACCGTAGGTACGAACGACGTGGGCGTCGAGTTCGACGAATCGCACGGAGGCCGCCGACCTCGGGCGCTCCTTCCAGGCCGCCCGCTGTTCGCGCAGCAGTCCGTAGCGGAGGTCGTCGACCCACTCGCCGCGGATGGGCACCGACCGACGCGCCACGCCCTCGTGCGAGAAGCCGAGCAGGTCGAGCACACGCATCGAGGCGATGTTCAGCGGATCGAGCGTGGCCTCGATGCGATGCACGGGCGTGTGCTCGAACAACGCATCGACCATCGCCTCGGCCGCCTCGAGCGCGAACCCCCGACCCTGGTGCGCCGCGGCGAGGGTGTAACCGAAGGTGACCTGCGCGCCGCCGTCGACCAGGTCGCCGATGCCGACGTAGAGATCGCCGATCATCGCGCCATCGTGTTCGATGGCCACCTGCACCGACTCGCCCACCGTGGGGCCGGCGAGGTGCGCCTGGCGTCGAATGGACTCGGTGGCCTGGTCGGCGGTGTAGGGGAGCGGCCAGTCCTGGTAGCGGGCGACGTGGGGGTCGCTGCGGTACGCGGCGAGCATGGGGGCGTCGTCGAGGCCGACCATGCGGAGCACGAGTCGCTCGGTGTGCAGCGGCAGGGTGATCACAGCGCCATCGTGCCATATCGAACAGGCGTTCTGCGCCTGAGTTGTCGCGGGTAGGCTCGGGGCATGGCTGTGGAAACCGTCGCCCAGGAACCGTTCCGTGTGGTGTCGGAGTTCCAGCCTGCGGGCGATCAGCCCACCGCCATCGCCAAACTGACCGAGGGCCTCACCCGTGGCGACCGCTTCCAGACGCTGCTCGGCATCACCGGGTCGGGCAAGAGCGCCACCATCGCGTGGACCATCGAGCAGGTGCAGCGGCCCACCCTCATCCTCGCTCCCAACAAGTCGCTCGCCGCGCAGTTGGCGCAGGAGATGCGCGAGTTCTTCCCCAACAACCGGGTCGAGTACTTCGTCAGCTACTACGACTACTACCAGCCCGAGGCGTACATCCCGTCGAGCGACACGTACATCGAGAAGGACTCGTCGATCAACGACGAGATCGACCGGTTGCGGCACTCGGCCACTGCGGCGCTGCTCACCCGGCGCGACACCATCGTCGTCGCCTCGGTCAGCTGCATCTACGGCATGGGCAACCCCGAGGAGTACCGGGGGCAGCTGCTCGAACTGCACACCGGGGTCGACTACGACCAGCGCAGCATCCTGCGCCGGCTGGTCGATCTGCAGTTCGACCGCAACGACATGACCCTCGGTCGCGGCAAGTTCCGGGTGCGCGGCGACACCATCGAGATCCACCCGTCGTACGACGAGACCGTGCTGCGCATCGAGATGTTCGGCGACACCGTCGACCGCATCACCGTCATCGATCCGCTCACCGGCGAAACCCTGCGCGACCTCACCGAGGTGATGGTGTTCCCGGCCACGCACTATGTGGCGGGTGAAGAGCGCATGCGGCGCGCCGTGGTGGGTATCGAGGCCGAGCTCCAGCAGCGGCTCGCTCAGTTCGAGGCCGAGGGCAAGCTGCTCGAGGCACAGCGCCTGCGCATGCGCACCCAGTACGACCTCGAGATGATGCAGGAGGTGGGCTACTGCAACGGCATCGAGAACTACTCGATGCACATCGACGGCCGCAGTCCGGGCGACCCGCCGTTCACCCTGCTCGACTACTTCCCCGACGACTACCTCCTCGTCATCGACGAGAGCCATGTGGCGGTGCCGCAGTTGCACGGTCAGTTCGAGGGCGACCGCAGCCGCAAGGGCGTGCTGGTCGAGCACGGCTTCCGCCTGCCCAGCGCCGCCGACAACCGCCCGCTGCGGTTCGACGAGATCATGGAGCGGCTGAACCAGGTGGTGTTCCTGTCGGCCACTCCGGCCGCGTACGAACTGTCGATGAGCAGCCAGGTGGTCGAGCAGATCGTGCGCCCCACGGGCCTGGTCGACCCGGAGGTGATCGTGAAGCCCACCAAGGGTCAGATCGACGACCTCATCGAGATGGTGAACGACCGCATCGCGCGCGGCGACCGGGTGCTCATCACCACGCTCACCAAGAAGATGGCCGAAGACCTCACCGAGTACCTGCTCGAACAGGGCCTGCGCGTGCGCTATCTGCACAGCAACATCGACACCATCCAGCGCATCCAGATCCTGCGTGGCCTGCGGCTCGGCGAGTTCGACGTGCTGGTGGGCATCAACCTGCTCCGCGAGGGTCTCGACCTGCCCGAGGTGAGCCTGGTGTGCATCCTCGATGCCGACAAAGAGGGCTTCCTGCGCAGCGAGACCTCGCTCATCCAGACCATGGGTCGCGCCGCCCGTAACGTCGACGGACAGGTGGTGATGTACGCCGACACCATCACGGCCTCGATGCAGCGGGCAATCGACGAGACCCAGCGCCGTCGGGCCCGGCAGATCGCATACAACACCGAGCACGGCATCAACCCGCAGACCATCCGCAAGGCAGTGGGCGACATCTTGTCGATGCTCGGCCTCAGCGACGGCACAGCGCCTGTGCCGGGGAAAGATCGTCGCCGCCAGCGCGAGAGCGAGCGCGACAAGGTGAAGCGCGAGATCCAGACGCTGCCGCAGGAAGAACTGGCGCGGCTCATCCAGACGCTCGAGGAAGAGATGCACCAGGCATCGGCCGAGCTGAAGTTCGAGTACGCCGCCCGTCTGCGCGACGAGATCAACGACCTGCGCCGCGAGATGCGCGAGGCGGGTTAGCGGCTGCTCACCAGCGGCGCGTCGATCACATCGGCCAACGAGGCTCCCGGCTGGGGCACTGCGAAGAGGTACCCCTGGCCGAAGCGGCACCCGAGGCGGAGGAGGCGGTCGATCTGGGCCCTCGTCTCGACACCATCGGCAATGACTTCGAGGCCGAGTGCACTCGCCGACCCGATGAGGTCGGCGGCGACCTGGAACTCGGCCTCGCCGTCGGTGATCCGACTGACGAAGCGGCGGCTCAGTTTGGTTCCGGCCAGCGGCACGCCCGGCAGCGCCTCCACCAACTCCGTGCAGTGCTCGATGTCGGCCAGGACCAGTTGCACGCCGACGTCGGTGAGTTCGCGCAACGCCCGGACGGTTGGTGCGTCGATGGTGGACAGGCCGCGCTCGTTCAGTTCCACCGTGAGCGAGGCGGCATCGATGCCGTGGGTCGCAAGCCGTTCCGACACAGCGGCGGCCAGACCCGTTGCCGGCACGGCGGCGAACTCGAGCTTCACGGCAGCGCTGAGGTGCGGGACGACGATGCGCTGGTCGGTCAGGAACGCGAGCGAGTCGTCGAGCATGCGCAGGAACAGAGCCAGCATGGTGCCCGGCGTGTCGACCGCGTGGAGGAACGCCTCGGGGCCGAGAATGGCGCTGCCGGTGCTGAGGCGGGCGAGGGCCTCGACCGCCACCACCGAGCCGGTACCGAACTCGACGATCGGCTGGAAGTGGGCGAGCAGCCGCCCGTCGAACGGGTCGTCGGTGCGCGCCCCGGGCACCGCAGCGGGCGCCGCAGCGGGCGCGACGTCGAGATCGTCGGGTTCGGCCGCGACGAGCAGCGACATCGCCGCAGCCACCGACGAGCCGAGCCGGCGGTAGCGATCGGCCGCGTCGAGGTCGATCAGGCACAGGTACGTGATGGTGACGCCATCGTGGTCGGTGACCGGGAAGGCCATACCGCGGGGACGTTGTTCGACGGTCCAGCGTGCCGAGGTGACCGAATGGAGGTACTGCAGCAGGTGGCGGCCCACGCGGCTGACCGAAACGGGCGCGGGGGCGAGTGCAGCAGTGTTCATCGGTTGGGTATCGGCACGCTCGGTGTGACCCTTGAGCATGCCGCGACAATTCCGGCATGGGTAGCCTCGCCGTGATGCCACCCCAGGTCGACACCGGCAAGCTCGTCGTGCGCGGCGCGCGCGAACACAACCTCAAGAACATCAGCGTCGAGCTACCCCGCGACCGGCTGATCGTGTTCACGGGGCTGTCGGGGTCGGGCAAGAGCAGCCTGGCGTTCGACACCATCTACGCCGAGGGGCAGCGCCGCTACGTCGAGAGCCTCAGCGCCTACGCCCGCCAGTTCCTGGGGCAGATGGACAAGCCCGACGTCGATGTGATCGAGGGGCTGTCGCCCGCCATCTCCATCGACCAGAAGTCGGCGAGCCGCAACCCACGCTCCACCGTCGGCACCATCACCGAGGTGTACGACTACCTGCGCCTGTTGTACGCCCGCATCGGCGTGCAGCACTGCCCGAACGACCGCACCCGCCTGGCCCGCCAGACGCCGCAGCAGATCGTCGACCGCATCCTCGAACTGCCCGAGGGCACCCGGTTCCAGGTGCTGGCCCCCGTGGTGCGTGGTCGCAAGGGCGAGTACGACACGTTGCTGGAAGACCTGGCGGGGCAGGGCTTCGTCCGTGCCCGGATCGACGGCGAGGTCATCGACATCGCCGAGTTCCTGAAGCGCACCGACCGCCTGGCGCGCTACGAGCAGCACCACATCGAAGTCATCGTCGACCGCCTCGTGCGACGCGACGGCATCGAGCGCCGCCTCACCGACTCGCTCGAGACCGCGTTGCGGTTGGCTGAGGGGGTGGCCCAGGTGGAGTTGGTGAACCGCGAGGGCCTCGACGACGAGACGCTCACGTTCAGCCAGCACCTCGTCTGCCCGTCGTGTGGCACCAGCTACGAAGAACTGGCGCCGCGCAACTTCTCGTTCAACTCGCCGTACGGCGCGTGCGAGGCCTGCGACGGCTTGGGCACGACGTTCGAGGTCGATCCCGAACTGGTGGTGCCCGACACCGACCTCAGCATCACCGAGGGCGCCATCGCCCCGTGGCGCTCGGCCCACACCCAGTACTTCAACCGCATGCTCGAAGCGGTGGCCGATGTGTACGAGATCGACCTCGCCGCGCCGTACCGCACACTCACCGCCAAGCAGCAGAAGATCATCATGCACGGCGTGTCGGGCAACATGACGGTGAAGTACCGCAACCGCTACGGGCGCACTCGCCAGTACTCCACCGAGTACGAGGGTGTCATCACCTGGATCAAGCGCCGCCACGAGGGCGCCGAGAGCGACTGGAGCCGCGAGCAGTACGAGGGCTACATGCGCGAGGTGCCGTGCCCGGCGTGCGACGGTGCCCGGCTGAAGCCCGCCACGCTGGCGGTGACGGTGAACGACAAGCACATCGCCGAGGTGTGCCGGCTCAGCATCGGCGAGTCGGCGGCGTTCCTGGCGAAGCTCGAGTTGAGCGAGCGCGACCGCATGATCGCCGAGCGGGTCACCAAGGAGATCAACGCTCGCCTCGGCTTCCTGCTCGACGTGGGCCTCGACTACCTGTCGCTCGACCGTGCCGCGGCCACCCTGGCCGGTGGCGAAGCCCAGCGCATCCGCCTGGCCAGCCAGATCGGTTCGGGCCTGGTGGGCACGCTGTACGTGCTCGACGAGCCGTCGATCGGCCTGCACCAGCGCGACAACCGCCGTCTCATCGACACCCTGCTGCGCCTGCGCGATCTGGGCAACACGGTGCTGGTGGTCGAGCACGACGAAGACACCATCCGCGAGAGCGACTGGATCGTCGACATCGGCCCCGGTGCCGGCGAGCACGGCGGCAGCGTGGTGTACAGCGGTCCGGTGAAGGGCATCCTCAAGTGCGCCGACTCGGTCACCGGGCAGTACCTGGCGGGCAAGCGCAGCATCCCGGTACCGCACGAGCGCCGCAAGCCGGGCGGTGATCACCTCGTGGTGAAGGGCGCACGCGAGCACAACCTGCTCAATCTCGACGTGAAGATCCCGCTCGGGTGCTTCGTCGCTGTCACCGGCGTCAGCGGCAGCGGCAAGAGCACGTTGGTGCGCGACATCCTGTTGCCGGTGCTGATGCAGCGCATCTACAAGAGCAAGGTGGCCGCCGGCCGGCACAAGGCCATCACGGGCATCGAGAAGCTCGACAAGGTGATCGACATGGACCAGTCGCCCATCGGCCGTACCCCGCGCTCGAACCCGGCCACGTATACGGGTGTGTTCGACCACATCCGCAAGCTGTTCGCTACCACGGCCGAGGCGAAGGTGCGCGGCTACCTGCCGGGTCGGTTCAGCTTCAACGTGTCGGGCGGGCGCTGCGAGGCGTGCTCGGGCGACGGCACCATCAAGATCGAGATGCACTTCCTGCCCGACGTGTACGTGCCGTGCGAGGTGTGCAAGGGCGCTCGGTACAACCGCGACACGCTCGATATCACGTTCAAGGGCAAGAACATCGCCGAGGTGCTCGACATGCCCATCAGTGAGGCGGTCGACTTCTTCTCCAACCAGCCCGCCATCGCCCGCCACATGAAGACGCTCGTCGACGTGGGCCTGGGGTATGTGCGCCTGGGGCAATCGGCGCCCACCCTGTCGGGCGGTGAAGCCCAGCGCGTGAAGTTGGCGGCCGAACTGGCCAAGCGCAGCACCGGCCACACCATCTATCTGCTCGACGAGCCCACCACCGGCCTGCACTTCGAAGACGTCCGCCGTCTGCTCACAGTGCTGTCGCGACTGGTCGACCAGGGCAACACGGTGCTCGTCATCGAGCACAACCTCGACGTCATCAAGACGGCCGACTGGCTGATCGACCTCGGCCCCGAGGGGGGCAGCGGGGGCGGTGCGGTGGTGGCCGAGGGGCCGCCCGAGCACGTCGCCTCGGTGGCGGGCAGCCACACGGGCAGATTCCTGAGGCCGCTGCTCGGTCTGTGAAACTGCGGCGATGACCACCACCGTCGCCCCCGACCGCGCCGCAGTGCAGCGGCGCACACTGCTGACGATGCGCACCGCGCAGGTGCCGGCGCAGGCAGCCTTCGCGGGCGTGGTGGCCGTGGTGGCCCTGTTGGGCAAGGAACTGCTCGACAGCGACCGGTTGTCGGGCACCGGCAGCGCAGCGTTCACCTTCGGGGCGGCACTGGTAGCGGTGCCCCTGTCGGGCTACATGCGCCGCAACGGTCGGCGACCCGGGCTGGTGCGGGCCTTCACGCTCGGTTCTATCGGCGGGTTCATCGCCGCACTCGGTGGGCAGATCGGGTCGTTCCCGGTGTTCCTCGTGGGCATGTTGGCGTTCGGCTCGGGGCAGGCGGCAGCGCTGCAGGCGCGGTTCGTGGGCGCCGACCTGGCCGAGCCCGACGAGCGGTCGCGTGCCATTGGCTCGGTGGTGTGGGTGGGCACCCTGGGTGCGGCGTTCGGGCCGCTGCTCACCCCATGGGAGCGGAGTGTGGCCGACGCTGTCGGCCTCGAACCGTTGGTGGGGCCGTTCCTGTTCGCGGGCATGTTCTTCGCGCTGTCGGCCACCATCCTCGCCGTGCGCCTGCGGCCCGATCCGCTGGTGGTGGCCGGGCTGGTCGACCCGTCGGCCGAGCGGGTGCGGCCGATGCTGCAGGTGCGCCGTGCCGCCGGTGTGCTGCGCACCCGCCCGCTGGCCCAACTGGGTCTGGCGTCGATGGTGGTGTCGCAGACCGCGATGGTGGCGGTGATGACGATGACCCCGCCCCACATGAAGGACAACAACCACGACGACCTCAGCGCGTACGTCATCGCCCTGCACATCGTCGGCATGTACGGGTTCGCCCCCTTTGTCGGACGCGTGGTCGAGCGGTTCGGCAGGCCGCTGTCGATCATGGTGGGTGCGCTGGTGTTGGGTGCCGGGGCTGCGGTGTCGGTGGCCTTCGGCTACTCGTCGCTGATGATGTTCGTCGGCCTGCTGCTGTTGGGCGTGGGTTGGAGCTTCTGCCTGATCGGGGGCAGCACGCTGCTCACCGAGTCGGTGCCTGCCGAGACACGCGTCGAGGTGCAGGGCGCCGGCGACCTGCTGATGAGCCTGTTCGGTGGTGCTGCGGCGTTCAGTTCCGGGTTCGTGAAGCAGTCGTTCGGGTACGGCACGCTGGCCATGTCGGCTGCACTCGTGGCAGTGGCGCTGATCGTGTTTGCTCGGAGCCGTTCGGTGGTGGCCGCCAGGCCGATCGGTTCGTCTCGCTGAGTCAGTTGCCGCGGAGGCGCTTGCCGAGTTCGCTGAGCCGCTTGCGCTCGGCGTCGCTGAGGCCGACCGAGTTCATCTTGTCGAGCAGTCGGTCCATCTCGTCCTGATCCGACAGGCTGGGTGCCGCCCACGGCCCGGTGACCACACGGTCGAAGTCGCGACTCTGCTTGCGGCGCTTGGCCGACTTCTTCTGCCCGCCGCCCTTGGTGAAGCGAGGGATGAAGGTGAGGTCGCTGAGGTGGCCCCACTGCCGCACCATCACCAGCGCGAACACCAGCATCAGCAGTTCCTGCACGAGGATGCCCCACCAGCGGACGCCGGCGTAACGCAGCACGTCGAGGCCCACGAACACGGTAGCGATGACCCAGGCGGGGATGCCGAAGAAGAACGGGGCGTTGGGGCGTTCGGCGGCGAATAGCACCAGCATCACCGTGCCCAGCAACGACAGCCCGGCCGACCCGGCGGTGACATCGAGGTTGGCAACCAGCGTGACGATGGCCGCGGGCACCACGACCACCAGAGCCACCAGGCCGGCGAAGCGCTGCTTGCCGATCGTCTCTTCGGCGTAGTGCCCGAAGATCCAGAAGAACACGATGCCGATGAGTACCCAGATGCTCGGCTCGCTGGCGATGGGCCACGTGACGAGGCGCCAGAGTTCGCCGTCGCGCACCAGCGGTGCGATGAACACGAGCTTCCTGACAGCGGCGGGACTGATGGCGTACAGCAGCATGGAGGCCAGGCTCAGCAAGCACAGCAGCGCCGTGGTGGTGACATCGATGTTGCCGATGCGGAACCAACCGTCGCGGCGGCGGGGTTCGGGGAACGACAGCTGGAAGCGACTGGTCACAGCTGGAACGCTACCGCTCGTCCCCGGGCCAGAGAGGGAGGGGTGCCCTAGAGTGAACGGCGTGGTGACGCGACCGCCGGCCGGCACGATTCCCGATGCGCCTGGCTCGTACCAGTTCAAAGATGTGCAAGGTCGCGTCATCTACGTGGGCAAGGCGTCGAGCCTGCGCCAGCGGCTGTCGAACTACTTCCAGGACCCGCGCAACCTGCACCCGCGTACGGCACAGATGGTGGCGACGGCCGAGACGGTCGAGTGGATCGAGGTGCGCAACGAGGTCGAGGCGCTCATGCTCGAGTACAGCCTCATCAAGCAGCACCGGCCGCGGTTCAACATCCGCCTGCGCGACGACAAGAGCTATCCCTTCCTGGCCGTGACGCTCGACGAGGAGTACCCGCGGGCCATGGTGATGCGGGGCCGCAAGCGCAAAGGGGTGCGCTATTTCGGGCCGTACGCGCATGCCTACGCCATCCGCGAGACGCTCGACCTGTTGCTGCGCAGCTTTCCGGTGCGCACCTGCAGCCCCAGCAAGTTCAACGAACACCACCGGCTCGGGCGGCCGTGCCTGCTGTTCCACATCGAGAAGTGCAGCGGCCCGTGCGTCGGCGAGATCGCGGAGATGCCGTACCGACAGCTCGTCACCGAGCTGTGCGAGTTCCTCGACGGCGACACCGACGAGATCGTCACTCGGCTCGAGGTCGAGATGCGCAGCGCGGCGAGGGAGTTGGAGTTCGAGCGCGCGGCGCGCCTGCGCGACCGGCTCGCCTCGGTGCAGCGTGCGGTCGAGAAACAGCAGATGGTGGCCGACCGCGACGAAGACCTCGACCTCATCGGCCTGGCCGACGACGAGCTGGAAGCAGCCGTGCAGGTGTTCTTCGTGCGCAAGGGGCGCGTCGTGGGACGCAAGGGGTTCGTGCTCGACAAGGTGGAAGACCTGCCGCCCGGCGGGTTGATCGACCGCATCCTCGAGGCGCTGTACGGCGACGAGCCCCCCACCGGCATCCCCAAGCAGGTGCTGGTTCCCACCCTGCCCGACGACGCGCCGACGTACGAGGAGTGGCTCGCCCATCTGCGCGGGTCGCGGGTGCAGATCCGTGTGCCACAGCGGGGCGACAAGCGCGAGCTGCACGAAACCGTCACCCGCAACGCGCGTGAGGAGTTCATGCGGCACCGCCTGCGGCGGGCGTCGGATCACAACGCGCGCAGTCGGGCGCTGACCGAACTGCAAGATCTGCTCGGCCTGGCCGAGGCGCCGCTGCGCATCGAGTGCTACGACATGGCGCACCTGCAGGGCACCGACTACGTCGGCTCGATGGTGGTGCTGGAAGACGGCCTGCCGAACAAGCGCGAGTATCGCCGGTTCAAGGTGAAAGACGTGCCGGGCAACGACGACTACGCGGCGATGGAGGAGGTGCTGACCCGTCGCCTCAGCGCCTACCTCGACGAGCGCGACGCTCCGCTCGACGAGTTGGAGGAGGGTCAGCGCGGCCGGCCGAAACGGTTTGCCTATCCGCCGCAGTTGTTGCTCGTCGACGGGGGTAAGGGCCAACTCGGTGTGGCGCACAAGGTGGTCACGTCGCTCGGTCTGGCCGACGAGATCCCCATCGCCTCGTTGGCGAAGCGGTTCGAAGAGGTGTATCTGCCCGGCCGCAGCGAGCCGGTGGAAGTGCCCCGTGGCAGCGATGCGCTGTTCATGCTGCAACGCATCCGCGACGAGGCCCACCGGTTCGCCAACACGTTCCACCGCGAACTGCGCGGCAAGCGCATGACCGCCAGTTCGCTCGACGGCATCGCCGGCCTGGGCGAGGCGCGCAAGCAGAAGCTGGTGAAGGCGATGGGCGGGGTGAATGCGGTGAAGGCCGCCTCGCTCGACGACCTCCGCAGCCTGTCGTTCCTGCCCGATGCCGTGGCCGAGGCCATCCACGCCAAGTTCCACCCGGAGGCCTCATGACCATCGCTCGTTCCGGTCGCACCGCGATTCGGGCCTACAGCGGCGACTCGGGCGATGTGGCCCTGCTGGCCGGATGGCTGTCGGACGCGCGCGTGCTCGAGTGGTTCGAGGGCCGCGACCGGCCGCACGATGCCGAGGCGGTGCGGCGCCGGTACGCGCCCGAGGCGCTGACAGCCGAACAGGTGCAGGCCGGCATCATCAGCGACGGCGGCTGGCCGGTGGGCTTCGTGCAGTGGTACCCCATCGATGCCCACGACTACGAGTGGCACGACGATGCGGCCGATGTGTGGGGCGTCGACATCGTCATCGGCGATCCGGCTCGCTGGGGTCGCGGGTTGGGCACAGCGGCCCTCACCCTGCTCGTCGATCACCTCGTCGTCACCGAGGGTGCAAGACACGTTGTCATCGACCCGTGGGTGGGCAACGAGCGGGCCATTCGCGCGTACGAGAAGGTGGGCTTCCGGCGGTCGAAGCTGCTCGCCGAGCACGAGGTGCACGAGGGCGAGGCGCGCGACTGCTGGCTGATGGTGCTCGATGCCGACGCCCACGTGGTGGCGCTCACGGCGCGGTTCGCCCTCATCGACTCGGTGAACCCGTCGTTGGTGCCCGGTTCGCCGGGCGAAGCGGCAATGGGCGATGCGGTGGCCGAATGGGCCGTGGCCCACGGTCTCGAGGTGCACCGCCAGGAGGTGGCCCCCGGGCGCGACAACGTGGTGTGCATCCGCCGCGGGCGCGGCACCGGCAGGTCGGTGCTGTTCAACGCCCACCTCGACACGGTCGGCACGGTCGAGGCATCCACCGCCGAGGTGCGCTTGGGCGACGGCCGACTCGAGGGCCGCGGTGTACTCGACACCAAGGGCGGTCTCGCCGCCGCATTGCTGGCCGCAGCGTCGTTCGCCGACGGCGAGTTGGCCGGCGACGTGATCGTGGCGGGCACCGTCGACGAGGAGTACGCCAGTATCGGCACTGCTGCACTCGTGCAGCGATGGGGGGCCGATGGCGCCGTGGTGCTCGAGCCCACCGAGGCGGTCGTCATCGCCCGCCACCGGGGGTTCGCCGTGCTCGATGCGGAACTGACGGGCCGCAGCGCGCACACGTCGCGTCCCGAACGGGGTGTGAACGCCGTGCATGCTGCGATGCGGGTGATCGAGGCGCTGCGCGTGCTCGACGAACGCTGGGCTGTGGGCGTCGACCCGGTCGAGCGGGCCGCCGTGCTGGTCAGCGGGGTGCGCAGCGAGGGCGAGACGTTCACCGTTCCGGCCACCTGCCACCTGACGGTCGAGGTGCGCACCACGGCCGAGTCGCCCAGCGCGCAGGTGGGGGAGGTGATGCGCGTCATCGCCGGTGCCGCTGGAGATGCCGACGTGTCGTCGCGCATCTCGCTCGCCCGTCCGCCGGTGGCGTTGGCGACGGACCATCCGTTCGTGCTCACCGTGTGCGCGGCCGTCGGGATCGCCGAACACCGCGAGGCTGTGGTGGGCGCCGCC
>JBIKLX010000054.1:0-17167 GCA_044359565.1 Ilumatobacteraceae bacterium | reverse complement strand
CTCCCGACGCGCTGGCTTCGTTCCTGGCATCGGTGGGCCAGCAGGCCACTACGGCACTCACCGCCCGCACCAGCGCCACGCTCACGGATCTGGCCGAGTTCCGCAGCGAGATGCTGCGCGAGTTCGCCGCGGCAGCGGCGCCGAACTCCGAGAACGCCGCATCCTTCCCCACCCCCTCACTCGCCCCTCCCGACCCCACAGGTGACCCGTCATGACCCAGCCCGCATCCGGCCGCCCCGCATCCGGCACACCCGCATCCGGCACTCCCGCATCTGGCGACGCAGGCGTCCTGCGCCCTCACGCCGAGGACGAGTTCGCCCACGAACTGGCTGCGCTCGCGCGGCTCGACGACCGGCCCCGCCCCACCAACTGGCGTCTGTCGCCCTGGGCCGTAGTCACCTACCTGATGGGCGGCACGCTGTCGGACGGCACCGTCGTGCTGCCGAAGTACATCGGCCCGCGTCGGCTGATGGAGACCGCCGTGGCCACGTTGGCCACCGACCGCGCCCTGCTGCTGCTCGGTCTGCCGGGTACGGCGAAGACCTGGGTGAGCGAGCACCTGGCCGCAGCCATCAGCGGCGACTCGACGTTGGTGGTGCAGGGAACCGCCGGCACGGCCGAGGAAGCCATCCGCTACGGATGGAACTACGCCCGGCTGCTGGCCGAGGGGCCCTCACCGGCTGCGCTGGTGCCGTCGCCGGTGTTCCGGGCGATGGAGCGCGGGGCCGTGGTACGGGTGGAGGAACTCACTCGTCTGCCCAGCGATGTGCAGGACGCGCTCATCACGGTGCTCAGCGAAAAGACCCTGCCCGTGCCCGAACTGGGCATCGAGGTGCAGGCCCGGCACGGCTTCACGCTCATCGCCACGGCCAACGACCGCGACCGCGGCGTGAACGAACTGTCGAGCGCGTTGCGCCGCCGCTTCAACACCGTGGTGCTGCCCACGCCGGCCACCGCGGAGGAGGAGGTGCAGATCGTCACCCAGCGCGTCGCCGCCCTGGGGGCCGCCCTGTCGCTGCCCCCGCACGCAGCACCGGCCGACGAGATCCGCCGGGTGGTGTCGGTGTTCCGCGAACTGCGGCTCGGCCAGAGCGACGACGGGCGCATCAAGTTGAAGACGCCATCGGGAACGATGAGCACGGCCGAGGCCATCTCGGTGATCGTGCACGGTATGGCCATGGCAGTGCACCTCGGCGACGGCACGGTGCAGTTCGACGACCTGCTCGGCGGCATCGAGGCCAGCGTGGTGCGCGACCCGGTGCACGACACGGTGGTGTGGCGCGAATACCTCGACTCGCTGGCGATGCGCTGAGGTCGACCTTCCGCATGGCCTCCACCGCCACCGTCACCGCGCAGATCCGTCTGCTGGGCATCCGTCACCACGGGCCTGGCTCGGCGCGCGCGGTGGAGGCGGCGCTGCGTGCCGATCCACCCGACGCGGTGCTCATCGAGTGCCCCGCCGACGCCGACGGCATCGTCGCCCTCGCCGGTCACCCCGACATGCAGCCACCGGTGGCGATGCTCGCCTACGTCGTCGACCGCCCCGAACGTGCGGCCTTCTACCCGTACGCATCGTTCTGCCCCGAGTGGGTGGCGATCCGCTGGGCGCTCGCCAACGACGTGCCCGTGCGCTGTATCGATCTGCCCGCGCGCACGATGCTGGCCGATCGTCCGCCGTCGCCCGAACCCGATGAGGCGCTGCACACGGCCCCGCCGCGACCACTCGACCCCATTGGGGCCCTCGCCGAGGCAGCCGGCTACGACGATGCAGAACGCTGGTGGGAGGACGTCGTCGAACACCGCGTCGACGGCACCGACGCCGGCGATGCGCCGTTCGTGGCGATCGGTGAGGCGATGGCCGAGTTGCGTGCGGCGTGCGAACCGCTGGGCGAACCCGACGAAGAGCTCGAGCGGTGGCGTGAAGCCCATATGCGTGCGTCCATCCGTCGGGCGGTGGCCGACGGCTTCGGCAACATCGCCGTCATCTGCGGGGCATGGCACGTGCCGGCGCTCGGCTCGGCCACCACCCCGGCACAGGCGCGCCGCGACACCGCAACGCTGCGTGGCCTGCCCAGGGCGAAGGTTGCCGTCACCTGGGTGCCGTGGACGCATCGCCGCCTCGCCAGCGGCCTCGGGTACCGCGCCGGGGTCACCGCGCCCGGTTGGTACCACCACCTGTACACACACGCCGGCCCCGATGTCGTGGCCCGCTGGTTCAGCGAGGCTGCGCATGTGTTGCGCCGCGCCGACTACGCGGTGTCGGCCGCCGATGTGGTCGAGGCCACTCGGTTGGCCGAGGCCCTGGCAGCGCTACGCGGCAGGCCGCTGGCGGGGCTGAGCGAGGTGACCGACGCCGCCCGGGCTGCCCTGGGCCACGGCGCCGACGCCCCGCTGCGGCTGCTCAGCAGCGAGATGGTGGTGGGTGCCCAACTGGGCGCGGTGCCCGACAGCACCCCGATGGTGCCGCTCGCCCGCAGCCTGGCCGCCGAACAGAAGCGCTGGCGTCTGAAACCCGAACCGGTGGCGCGGCTGCTCGAACTCGATCTTCGTCGTCCGCTCGATCTGGGGCGCTCGCACCTGCTGCACCGATTGCTCGTGCTCGACGTGCCGTGGGGGCGCCCCATCGACGGGCGCGGCAGCACCGGCACCTTCCGCGAGGCATGGCAGGTGGTGTGGGAGCCCGAACTGGAGGTGCTCATCATCGAGGCCTCGGGTCTGGGCACCACCCTCGAGGCCGCTGCGGGCGCAGCCCTCACCCAGCGGGCCACCGACACAGCGTCGCCCGGCGAGCTGACAGTGCTGCTGGAACAGGCGCTCCTCGCCGATCTCGACGCTGTCGTGCCCACGTTGCTCGGCCTGGTGCGCGACCGGGCCGCGCTCAGCGACGACGTCGCGCGGCTGATGGAGGCAGTGCCCGCGCTCGTGCGCACCATCCGCTACGGCGACGTGCGCCGCACCGACGGCACGGCGCTGGCCGAGGTGGTCGGGGGCATTGTGATGCGCGTGTCCGCCGGGTTGGTGGCCGCCTGCACGGCGCTCGACGACGACGGCTCGGCCACGATGGCCGACCTGATGCGCGCCACTCAGTCGGCGCTCGCACTCCTGGGCGACAACCACCTGCTGGCCAGGTGGCGCTTGGCGCTCGTCGAACTGTCTGATCGCGACCGGGTGCACGGCCTGCTGCAGGGCCTCGCCACGCGCTTGCTGGCCGATGCCGGAACGCTCGAAGCCGACGCGGTCGAGCGCCGGGTGTCGCGGGCGCTGTCGCCGGGTGCCGTACCGCTCGAGGCGGCGACGTTCGTGGAGGGATTCCTCGGGGGCTCGGGCACGGTGCTGTTGCACGACCCGATGCTGCTGGGTGTGGTCGACCGCTGGCTGGCCTCGCTGCCGGCCGAGTCGTTCACCGACGCCCTCCCGCTGCTGCGCCGCACGTTCGGTGCGTTCGAGCCGGCCGAGCGGCGGGCGCTCGGCCAGCGGGTACGCACGGGCGAACCACCGGCGGCTGGTGGCCGCGTCGGCGCGCTCGACGCGGCCCGCGTCGAGGCGGCACTCGCCACGGTGGCCGCATTGCTGGGGCGGCCACAATGAGCACCGGCGACGACGACGTGCCCGAGGTCGTGTCCGCCACGGTGCCTGAGGTCGTGTCCGCCACGGTGCACGAGGCCGAGCGGTTGCGTCGCTGGCGGCTGCTGCTCGGCAGCGGCGACCAAGAGCACTCCGATGGCACCGGCGTACAGCTCGACGGCGACGACCGGCAGATCGACGCTGCTCTCAGTGCTCTCTACGACGCGCCTACGCCGGGCGGCCGGTCGGGTGGTCGGAGCAATCGTGCCGGAGGTCTGGCCTCGTCGGCACCGGCGGTGGCGCGGTGGCTGGGCGACATCCGCCGCTACTTCCCGAGCGGGGTGGTGCAGGTGATGCAGCGCGACGCCATCGAGCGCCTCGACCTGCAGCGCCTGCTGCTCGAGCCCGAGATGCTGGCCGCGATGGAACCCGACATCCATCTCGTCAGCACGTTGCTCGAACTGGCGCATCTGCTGCCCGACACCACTCGCGCCACGGCCCGGCAGGTGGTGGCCCGCGTGGTGGCCGACCTGCAGGCCCGTCTCGGCCAACCCACCGTGCAAGCGGTCAGCGGTGCACTCACCCGTACGGCGCGCACCAATCGGCCCCGAGGCGCCGATATCGACTGGGACCGCACGGTGCGCGCCAACTTGCGCCACTTCCAGCCGAGCCTCGGCACCGTGGTGCCCGAGCGCCTGGTCGGCTACGCCCGGCTCGGCTCGGCGATGCGCAAAGAGGTGATCATCGCCATCGACCAGAGCGCATCGATGGGCGACAGTGTGGTGTACGCAGGTGTGTTCGGCGCTGCGCTCGCCTCCATCCGGTCGCTCAGCACCCGCCTGGTCGCGTTCGACACCGCGATCGCCGACCTGAGTGGATTGGCCCACGACCCGGTCGAGGTGCTGTTCGGGGTGCAGTTGGGGGGCGGTACCGACCTGAACCGGGCGATGGCCTACTGCCAGACCTTGGTGAACCGGCCCGACGACACCGTGCTGGTGGTGATAAGCGACCTCTACGAGGGCACACCCGGCGGCGACTTCGTGGCGCGCCTCGCCGCGATGGCGCGCAGTGGGGTGCGCTGTGTGGCGCTGTTGGCGTTGTCAGACGAGGGCGCCCCGGCGTACGACCATGCCGCTGCCGCCGCCCTCGCCTCGGTGGGGGTGCCGTCGTTCGCGTGCACCCCCGATGCGTTCCCCGACCTCATCGCCGCTGCCATCGACCGCCGCGACCTGTCGCAGTGGGCGGGCGAGCGGGGCCTCGTCACGGCTCGCTGAGGGCGGTGGGGCGCTGGGTCCAGTCCCTGCCCACCAGCACCAGTGCGGTGATCACCAGCACCGCCATCACGATGGCGGTGGCGCCGTAGGCCACACCGCGCCCGTGGCTCTCGTACAGCGCACCGGCGACGATGGCCGAGATGCCGCCCGTCAGGGTCTGTACCCCGCCCAACAGTCCCTGTGCTCCGGCCTGTCGACTGGGTGGTGCCACCATCGCCGCAGCGACGCCGGCACTCGACACGGTGAACCCGTCGTTGATGGCGTGCACCAGCGACACCGCCAGCATCATCCCCGCTGACGTCCACTGACCGTAGGAGGCCATGAACCCAGCACCCAGCAGCAGACCGATCGCGCCCGTGCGGAACGGCCCGACACGCTGCGCCAGGCGGCCGCCGTACGGACCGAGGATCGCCAAGGGCACGGCGAACAGGATGATGCCGAGGTTGGCGATCCAGTCGGAGGCACCGAGGTCGTCGAGCACCAGCACCCACATCACGTCGAACGTACCGATCATCAAGAACACCGTGGCGCCGAGGCACAGCGCCGCCACGTACTGCCGGTGGCGCAACAGGTCGAACGCGAAGTGGGTCTGCTCGGTCGAGTGTTCGGTGGTCTCGTTCACCGAGAGGCGCAGCACGAACGGCACGAACACAGCGGTGAGCGCCGCGATGGCGAGAAAGGGGGCGGCCAGGCCGAACGGGTCGACCAGCACCACCGACACCGCCGGGCCGAGTGAGAAGCCCACCACATCAGCGGTCAGCAGACGGCCGATGTTGGTGCCGAGGTGCTCGGGGTCGGCGAGGATGACGATGCGGCGCGTGGCAGGGCCGAGCATGCCCGCACCGATGCCCATGACTGCCCGGGCCATCACCAGCGTCGTCACCGAGTGACTGAACGCCATGGTGAGCATGCCGCCGATCTCGAGGGACATGCCCACCAGCACCAGGCGGCGGGCGAAGCCGCGGTCGGCGAACGGGGCCAGGAACACCTGGGCGAGGAACGAGGCGAAGAACCCGATGGCGACGATGAGGCCGAGGGCGCCTTCGCCGATGCCGTACTCGCTGCGCATCTCGTCGAGCACGGTGAACATGACGCCGTAGCCCGCCGCGCTGAGCGCCACGACGAGCGCGAAGACGACGATGACCCGGCGCTGTTGCACGACGGGCGACCCTAGCGGGCGCCAGGTGTCGGGCGAGGGGTGTCAGGCGGGGGGAGTGGCAGCGGTCTTCCACGTGGAGCGCACACTGGCGCGCACGTCTTCGGTGGCCTGCACCTGCGCGAACACCCCGGCGAGGGCGAGCACGAGATAGGCGAGCCACCATCCCCACGAGGCGTCGATCTGGGAGGTGATGGCATCGTCGCCGAGGTCGGCGAGGTCGAGACGGTTGACGATGAGCATCGCCCCGCCGATCACTGCGGTGGCCCCCGAGAGGGCTGTGACGACGGTGAGCACCACGGTGGGCAGGTCGATGAGGATGGCGCCGAGCGCCAGCACGAAGCCCACCACCACGCCGACCGCGATGACCAACCAGTTCCAGCGGATGTCGAGCGCCACCATCAGGGTGCTGCCCAGCAGATAGCCGACGGTGCCCATCGTGAGCACGACCGCGACGGCGTAGTAGGTGTAGGCGATGACGGCGAACACCACGCCGATGACGATGCCCACGATCCACCCCAGCACGGTGCCCAAGAAGGCGCGGTCGGTGATGGCCGAGATGATGGCGCCACCGAGCGCGAACCCCACGAAGAACCCCCAGACGGGGATGACGATGCGCATCAGCAGATAGCCACGGAAGCAGAACATCAGCCCTGCGGCGACCGCGAGCAGCCCGACGATGATGTCCTTCATGGCGTTCAGCCCTTCTGCGTGCCGACCTTGAGGTCTTTGAACGGTGATGTGCTGTCGATGCCGGCGTCCTTGGGCAGGCCCAGCACGCGCTCGCCGACGATGTTGCGCATCACCTCGTCGCTGCCGCCGGCGATACGTCCGCCCGGCGCACCGAGGATGAGCTGGCTCCAGGCGTAGGTGCCCCACTCGCCCGAGTCGGCAATCAACTTCGGGCCGAGCACCTGCGAGATGAACGCACCGAGACGTTGCGAGTTGAGGGTGCCGGCGAGTTTGGCGATGCTCATCTCGGGACCGGGCATCTGGCCGGCCTTGATCTTGTCCATCGCCCGCTGGTTGTTGTAGCCCGACACGCGCTGGTGGATGAGCAGGTTCGCCAGTTCGTTGCGGATGATGGGGTCGGTGTCGAGCCCGAAGTGGCGCACCATCTCGATCACCCGGGTGTACAGGTTGGTGCCGCTGCCACCGCCGGCACCGATGGCGGCACGCTCGTTCATCAGTGTGGTGAGCGCCACGTTCCAGCCGTTGTTCACGTCGCCCAGTCGGTGGTCGTCGCGCACGCGCACCTCGGTGAAGAACACCTCGTTGAAGCTGGCGCCGCCGGTCATCTGGCGCAGCGGGCGCACCTCCACGCCCGGGGCACGCATGTCGACGATGAAGCCGGTGAGGCCCTTGTGCTTGGGCAGATCGGGATCGGTGCGGGCGATGATCTCGCCGATGTCGCTGAACTGCGCGCCGGTGGTCCACACCTTCTGGCCGGTGATGATCCACTCGTCGCCGTCGCGCACGGCCTTGGTCTGCAGGCTGGCGAGGTCGCTGCCGGCGCCGGGCTCGCTGAACAGCTGGCAGCCGACGAGTTCGGCCCGGTACATCCGCTGCAGGTACAGGTCTTTCGCCGCGTCGCTGCCGTGGGCGAGGATGGTGGGCGCCACCATGCCGAGGCCGATGGTGAACGCGCCCTGGTTGGGCACCTGGTACTGCGCCTCGAGGCTGTTCCAGAGGCGTTCGTAGGGGTTCGGCAGTTCGCGCCCACCGAACCGGGCCGGGCCGCTGATCCAGCCGAAGCCGGCGTCGAACTTCGTCGCCCGCCACTCGCACGCCCGGCGGAGATCGGCCAGTTCGGTGGCGCGGTCCTTCTCCTCGAACACCGCCACCTTGTCGGAGCCCTGGCCCCACACGAACTGCTGCTCGGCCTCTTTGCGGGTGGCGTTGGCGTCGAGGAAGTCGCGGGCTTCCTTTTCGAAGACTTCGAGGGTGATGTCGGTCATCGGTTGCTCCTTGCCGGTGCGCAGCGCTGTCGTGTGCAGCGTTGTCGTGTGCAGCATTGTTGAGGCTGAACCTAGTGGGCGACCCGATGTGGTGAGCGACACGTGCGGTAACGTCTGGCTCATGGGTCAGATGGTCAGCGTGATGCGCAAGCCGAGCTCGGTTCCCGGTGTGGTGCGGTTCGAGACGAACCGTTCGCTCACGGGGCAGGGCCACGAGCAGTTCTCGTCGGTCGACGACGCCGTGGGGCCGCGCCCCGCTGCCGAACTGGCCCGGCGTCTGCTCGGTACCGGGCACGTCGACAGCGTGCACGTGTTCAGCAATCAGATCACCGTCAACCTCAGCCGCGGCTTCGACGATGCGGGCCTCGACGAGGTGGTGGGGTCGCTGTACCAGTACTGGCTGCCCGGTATGGAGCCCACGTTCGAAGCAGTCGAGGAGCCTGCTGCGGCAGTGGCGTCGGCGGGTGGTGAGGCAGCGGGTGGCGGCTCGGAGTACGAGCGCCGCGTGCCGGCGCTGCTCATCGAGCGCAGCCGCGCCGCCATGGAGCGCTGGAAGGCCAAGGCAGCCGACTGAACCCGTCGCAGCAGGTCGCGTACGTGCGCCTGCTGTCACAGAAGCATTTGGCGCAGGAGTGGGCACTGTGTCGTGTCCCCCCGTACGGTGACACGCATGGCCGACGATGCGCTGACGCTCCACGAGGCAGCGGCAGAGCTGGGCGTGCACTACATGACCGCCTACCGCTATGTGCGGCTGGGGCAGTTGGTGGCCGAGAAAGACGGTGGTACCTGGAAGGTGCTGTGCTCCGATCTCGAAGCGTTCCGGGCGGGTGCCGCAGCAGCTGCCGAGGCACCCGTGGGCGGCGGTCGGCGTCGGGCACCGTGGGCCGAACGACTCGAGTCGCGTCTGCTCGTCGGTGATGCACGCGGCGCCTGGGGCGTCATCGAGAGCGCCATGGCCGGAGGGGCCGATCTCGACGCCGTGTACCTCGACGTGGTCGCCCCGGCGATGGCATCCATCGGCGAGCGGTGGGCGAGCGGTCAACTCGACATCGCGGTCGAGCACCGGGCCACCGGCATCGTGATGCGGCTGATCGGTCGTCTCGGTCCGCGGTTCGTGCGCCGTGGCCGTCCCCGCGGCTCGGTGGTGCTGGGCGCGCCCGCCGGTGAACGGCATTCGCTGCCGGTGTCGATGATGTCCGACATGGTGCGGCTGCGCGGCTGGGAGGTGTGCGACCTGGGCGCCGATGTGCCGGCGGCATCGTTCCTCCACGCCGTGCTCACCACGCCCGATGTGGCGGCCATCGGCATCTCCGTCACCACCTCGGCCGGCCTGGTGCCCGCCCAGACGTCGCTCGAGACGATTCGTCAGACGGCACCCGACGTGCTGCTGGTGGTGGGCGGTATCGCTGTGCACGACGCCGAGCACGCCCGATCGCTGGGGGCCGATGCGCTGGCCACCTCGGCCGACGAGTTCGTGGCGCTCATCGAGCAGCGACTGTTGGCCGATGGCGCTCGGGGCGACATCGCCGGCTGACCGGCCCTGAAACGATCGAACACCCGTTCGGTACAGTAGGGGGATGGCAGCTGTCTCCCGATCTGCATCCCCGTCCCCGTCTGCCCGTGCCCGGCTGGCCGAGTTGTTGCCGCGGTTGGCCTCCACCGCGCCGGCCGCCGAACGCACCGTGCCGGTGCACCCAGCCCTCGGCGGGGTGTTCCCCCAGGGCCTCGTCCGCGGCTCGACGGTGGCCTGTGTCGGCGCAGCTGCTTCGTCGGCGGCGGCGCTGCTGCTGGCCGGGCCGGTGCAGGCCGGTTCGTGGGGGTGCGTTGTCGGTCTGCCCACGTTCGGGCCGGGTGCCGCAGCCGAGGCCGGTGTGGCGCTCGAGCGGGTGGTCGTGGTGCGCGAACCGGGTTCGGCCGGGTTCGACGAATCGACGTGGGCGCAGGTGCTCGCGGCTGCCATCGACGGCTTCGACGTGGTGGTGCTGGGTGCGGTCAGGCACATCTCTCCGGCGACAGCCCGTCGCGTGCAGGCACGGGTGCAGGCGCGCGGTGCTGTGCTCGTGCTGGTGGGCGGTACCGGTTCGTTCGCTCCCGACCTGCAGGTAGCGGGCCGGGCCGACTGGCACGGCCTCGGCGTCGGGCACGGCGTGTTGCGCACCCGCCGGGTCGCGCTCCACCTCGACGGTCGACGCCTGCCCCGCGAGCGGCACGACACCCTGTGGTTCCCGGGCCCGTCGGGTGCGGTCGAGCGGGCCGGTGCGGCTGCCGTGCCGCTGCACCGTCAGGCGGGCTGAGCCGTGTTGCGCCTGGCCGTGCTCATCTGTCCGCAGTGGCCGGTGGTGGCCGTTGGCTGCCGTGCCGACGAGGCAGTGGCCGTGCTCCACGCCAACCGGGTCATCGCCCGCTCCAGTGCCGCTGCCGACGCCGGGGTGCGGGTCGGCCAGCGCCGGCGCGATGCTCAGGCGCGCTGCCCCACGGTGCGTTTGGCGGTGCACGATGCCTCGGCCGAGGCGCGGGCCTTTCACCGGGTGGTCGATGCCGTGGCCGAGATGGTGCCCCGGCTCGAACTCACCGTGCCGGGCACGCTCACGTTCGCTGCGCGGGGCCCATCGCGATACTTCGGCGGCGATGCAGCCATGGCGGCGCTGGTGGTCGAACGGGTCGCTGCCGTGCTCGGCCCGTCGCTGGCGGCCATCGGTCGTGTGGGAGTGGGGGTGGCCGACGGCCGGTTCGCGGCCGGGGTGGCCGCCCGGCTCGCTGCGCGGGCGGGCCGGCCCGAGGTGGTGCCCCCCGGCGGGTCGGGGGCGTTGCTGGCCGATCTGCCGGTGGGGCTGCTGGTCGATGTGGGCGGTCTCGACCGTGCCGCGGTCGAGCTGTTCCATCGCCTCGGCCTCACCCGCCTGGGCGATGTGGCCGGGCTCGACGAGTCCGATCTGCTCGCCCGCTTCGGGCCGCTGGGCGCCCAGGCCCGCAGCATGGCAGCGGGGGTCGACGACCGTCCGCTCGGCGCGGTCGAACCCCCTCCGGGACTGGCGGTCGAGCAGCCGTTCGAGCCACCGGTCGAACACCTCGACGCCGTGGTGTTCGCCGCTCGGTCGTTGGCCGAGCCGCTGTTCGAGGTGCTCGCTGCCGATGGCCGGGTGTGCACCCACCTCGCGGTCACCGTCGCCACCGACCGGGGCGAGCGCAGTGAACGGGTGTGGTCGCGTCCGGCCGGCCTGGGGGTGGCGGCGGTACTCGAGCGCATCCGCTGGCAACTCGACGGCTGGTCGCGGCGCCTCGACGACGCGTCGGCTGCCGGGGTGGTGCTGCTACGCCTCGAACCCACTGTGGTGCGGGCCGACGAGGGGGCGCAGGCGGGGTTGTGGGGCGGGCGCAGCCAGGCCGACGACTGGGCGCAGCGGGCCGTGGCGCGCCTGGCCGGTCTGGTGGGTGACGAGCAGGTGGTGGTGGCCGAGTGGCGCGGCGGCCGGATGCCTGCCGACCAGTATCGCTGGGTGCCGGCGTCGCTGGGTGGTGCATCACCTGCCGCGGCGGCACCGACGCCGCCGTGGAGCGGTGCACTGCCGGCACCCACCCCGGCCGTGCTGTATCCCGAACCGGTGCCGGTGGAGGTGCTCGACAGTGCCGGCCGGGCCGTGGGGGTGAGCGCCCGCGGGTTGCTCACCGGCGACCCGGCCCGGGTGCAGGCCGAGCCCATCGCCGCCTGGGCGGGGCCCTGGCCACTCGACGAGCGCTGGTGGGATCCACGTGGTCACCGGCGCCTGGCCCGCTTCCAGTTGCTCACGTCGTCGGGACGGGCCTATCTGGCCACGGTCGAACGGCAGCAGTGGTGGCTCGTCGCCGAGTACGGCTGAGACGCGACGAACCGGCACACGCTGGCAGCTGCGTGCACCGGTTCGAAGCGGATCGGAACCGACCGGAGTCGGGTGCGTGTTCTCGGCCTAGGCCGGGATCAGGTCGCGCTCGTCACTGTCTGCCGCGCCGCCGGAGCGGAGCAGATCGGTGCTGAGGCGGAAACCCACACCGCGCACGGTGTGGATGAAGCGCAGGTCGGGCGCCAGTCGCTGCAGCTTGCGCCGCAGGTTCGACAGGTGCACGTCGACGACGTGGGTGTCGCCCACCCAGTTCGGGCCCCACACCTCTTCGAGCAGTTGGATGCGCGAACGCACCTCTGCAGGGTGGCGGCACAGCTGTTCGAACAGGGCGAACTCGATCCGGGTGACGGGCACGTCCTGGCCGTGCACCTGGATCTCCTTGCGGCCCACGTCGACGCTGAGCGGGCCGAGCGCGATCACCGACGCGGCCATCGGGTCCCAGCGGGTGTGCAGGTTGCGGGGCCGGCGCAGCAGTGCCTGGCACCGTGCTGCCAACTCCTCCGGGCTCACCGGCACCGAGACGACGTCGTCGGCGCCGGCGCGCAGCGCACGGATCCGCACCGTGTCGGCCTCGGCAGGTGCGATGGCGATGAGGTACGCCTCCGACTTGCTCCGCACGATGTCGAACACCGAACCACCATGGGGTGCCGGCATCTCGAGATCGACGAGGATCACGTCGGGGTTGAACGATTCGGCGAGCATGAGCGCTGCTGAACCCTCGGTCGTAGCGCTGACCGAGAAGCCTCGTTCCCGCAACGTCACGCTGGCGATGCGCCGCAGGAGCGCATCGTTCACGGCGAGCAGTACCCGAGGGGCGAGCTGAGCGTCTGGTTCCATCCTTGTTTCTCCGCCTGGTAGGGGCCGATAGTTGCGTCCTTGCAATGCCGCCACACGCTTGGTCACAGGGGGTATCGGCAAGACTTCGTCTCCCTAAAGAGGTCTTTTCGACGAATCTGGAGAACGGGACATCTGTGGCCGACGGCGTAGCGTGGCGAGGTGCCTGCTCCCGCCTCTGAACTGCTCGACCATCTCGCGATACGACGCGCGGTCGACGCTCGCGAGCGGTGGTCGCTGCAGCGGTTCGCCGAGATCGTGCCCACCCTCGACCGCCCCTTCGACGAGGCGGGCGGGCCCGTGCACGTCACCGCCTCGGCCATCGTGGTGGGCGACCGCGGGGTGGTGCTGCACAAGCACAAGCGGCTCGGGCTGTGGTTGCAGCCCGGGGGCCACATCGACCCGGGTGAGACACCGTGGGAGGCGGCCCGCCGCGAGGCCATCGAAGAGACCGGCCTCCCGGTCGAGTTCCCCGAGGCCGAGGGTGAGCCACCGGTGGTGCACGTCGACGTGCACCCGGGGCCGCGTGGCCACACCCATTTCGACGTGCGCTACGTGCTGCACGCGCCATCGATGCGCCCGGCGCCACCCGCGGGCGAGAGCCAGGAGGTCGACTGGTTCCCGTGGCACCGTGCCATCCGTCTGGCCGATGCGGGCCTGGCCGGCATCCTGCGCGCCCTGCAGCCCGGCGAAGCGGTGCTGCGTGCGGCGCGCACCAACGATGCGGGCGACTGCGCACTCGTCTACCTGCGGTCGCGCGAGTTCGGCATCCCCGAGGTGCCGTGCATCCACGACGAGTCGGAGGTGCGGCGCTGGATGGCCGACGAGGTGATCGGCCACGCCGACGTCACCGTGGCCGAGGTCGACGGGCTGGTGGTGGGGTTGATGGTGCTGGAACCCGGGCGGGGCGGCTCGGGGTGGATCGAGCAGTTGTATCTCGACCCGGCGTGGATGGGGCGCGGCCTCGGCCACCGGATGATCGAGCGTGCCGTCGAGCGCTGCCCGGGTGGGCTCGATCTGTGGACGTTCGCCGTGAACGCCGGGGCGCGCCGGTTCTACGAACGTGAGGGGTTCGTGGCCGTCGAGTCGACCGACGGACAGGGCAACGAGGAGCGGGCGCCCGACGTGCGCTATCACCACCCCGGAACGGTGTGACGACGCCGAACCGGGCCTCTTGCTGATCGAACAGGTGTTCGATATGGTCGGTGGATGGGCTTCACCAACCCCGATCTGCCGTGGAGCGACATCGAGGCGCTGCTGTCGGGTCGCGCCCGCGACGGGCGAGCCCCGGGGTCGGTGGCCTGGAACGCCGGGGGCGACGGGCCGGCGCTGGGCCGCAAACGGCAACCCTACGAGCCGCCACCGATGGCCGGCCGTCGGCACGGCAGTGTGCCCTACGCCGAACTGCACTGCCACTCGAACTTCTCGTTCCTCGACGGGGCCTCGCACCCCGAGCAACTGGTCGAGGAGGCCGACCGTCTCGGGCTCGAGGCGCTCGCCCTCACCGACCACGACGGTTTGTACGGCGTGGTCCGCTTCGCCGAGGCCGCCCGGGCGCTGGGGTTGCCCACCGTGTTCGGCACCGAGATCACCCTGGCGGCGGGCGATGCTCCGGTGGCCCGCAGCGAGGCCGACACCCAGCATCAGCAGCGCGTCATCGGCCCCGATGTCGACCCGCATGCCCCCGACCCACCCGGCCAGCACCTCGTCGTGCTGGCCGACGGTCTCACCGGCTACGCCCGGCTGGCTCGTGCGCTGAGCCTCGGCCATCTGGCGGGCGAGAAGGGTGCGGCGCAGTTCACCCTGGCCGATCTCGCCGCCACCGGGGCCGGGCACTGGTGGGTGCTCACCGGCTGTCGCAAGGGTGCGGTCCCTGCGGCGCTGGTGCGCGACGGGCCGCGGGCCGCGGCGCGCGAACTGAGCCGTTTGATCGACGCGTTCGGCCGCGACCGGGTGGCGGTCGAACTGTGGGACCACGGTTATCCGCTCGACTCGGCGCGCAACGACGGCCTGGCCGAACTGGCGGCCCGCTTCGACCTGGCCTGTGTGGCCACCAACAACGTGCACTACGCCACCCCCGCCCAGCGGCGCCTCGCCACCGCGATGGCCGCCGTACGCGCCCGGCGCAGCCTCGACGACCTCGACCCGTGGCTGCCCGCCTCGGCCGGCGCGCATCTGCGCAGCGGTGCCGAACAGGCGCGCCGATTCGCCCGCTATCCGGGGGTGGTCGAACAGGCGGCGGCCATCGGGCGGGCGGCGGCGTTCGACCTGGCGCTGGTGGCACCGAAGCTGCCGCCGTTCCCGTGCCCGTCCGGGCCCGACGGCCAACCGCTCAGCGAGATGGCCTATCTCCGCCAGTTGACCGAGGCCGGGGCCCGGCACCGCTACGGCGAGCGACCCCAGGGTGGTGAAGACCTGTCGCTGCGAGCGCGGGCCTGGCGCACGATCGACCACGAACTGGCGGTCATCGAGGGCCTCGGGTTCGCCGGCTACTTCCTGGTCGTGTGGGACATCGTCGCGTTCTGCGGCCGGGCCGACATCTACTGCCAGGGCCGGGGCAGCGCGGCCAACAGCGCGGTCTGCTATGCGCTCGGCATCACCAAGGCCGATGCCGTATCGCTGGGGCTGCTGTTCGAGCGGTTCCTGTCGCCCGAACGCGACGGCCCACCCGACATCGACCTCGACATCGAGAGCGACCGGCGCGAAGAGGTCATCCAGTACGTGTACCAGCGCTACGGCCGCCACCACACCGCCCAGGTGGCCAACGTCATCACCTACCGGGCGCGCTCGTCGGTGCGCGACATGGCCCGGGCGCTGGGGTTCGCCCCAGGCCAGCAAGACGCTTGGAGCAAGCAGATGGACGCCTGGGGGGCGGTGGCCGCCACCGCGCAGCAGGGCCAGCACGACATCCCCGCCACAGTGCTCGAGTTGGCCGCCGAGGTGGAAGACGCGCCGCGCCATCTCGGCATCCACTCCGGCGGCATGGTCATCTGCGACCGGCCCATCATCGAGGTGTGCCCGGTCGAGTGGGCGCGCATGCACCAGCGCAGCGTGCTGCAGTGGGACAAAGACGACTGCGCTGCAGTGGGGTTGGTGAAGTTCGACCTGCTCGGCCTGGGCATGCTCAGCGCGCTGCACTACGCCGTCGACCTCGTGCGCGAACACCGCGGCTACTCGATCGACCTCGCCACCATCCCCCAGGAGGACGAGGTGTACGCCATGTTGTGCCGCGCCGACTCGGTGGGCGTGTTCCAGGTGGAGAGCCGGGCGCAGATGGCCACTCTGCCGCGGCTGAAGCCACGGCGGTTCTACGACCTCGTCGTCGAGGTGGCGCTCATCCGGCCCGGCCCCATCCAGGGCGGGTCGGTGCACCCGTACATCCGCCGCCGCAACGGGCAGGAGCCGGTCACCTACCTGCACCCGCTGCTCGAGAACAGCCTCGGCAAGACCCTCGGGGTACCGCTGTTCCAGGAACAGTTGATGCAGATGGCCATCGACGTGGCCGGGTTCACACCCAGTGAGGCCGACCAGTTGCGCCAGGCGATGGGCTCGAAGCGCAGCCAGGCCCGGATGCAGCGACTGAAAGAACGCCTCTACGCCGGTATGGCCGAACGGGGCATCACCGGTGAGGTGGCCGACGAGATCTTCGTCAAGATGGCGGCGTTTGCCAACTACGGCTTCCCCGAGTCGCACTCGGTGTCGTTCTCGTACCTGGTCTACGCCTCGGCCTGGCTGAAGTACCACGAGCCGGCGGCGTTCTGTGCGGCGCTGCTGAACGCCCAGCCGATGGGGTTCTGGAGCCCACACTCGCTGGTACAAGACGCGCGGCGCCACGGGGTGGTGGTGCGCACCCCCGACCTGAACGCGTCGCTCGCCACCGCCACCCTCGAACCGTGCCCCGACTCGGTGGGTGGTGTGGCGGTGCGGCTGGGGCTGGGGTCGGTGCGCGGGGTCGGTGCCGATCTGGCGGTCACCATCCAGGCGGGCCGACCGTATGCCTCATTGGAAGACCTTGTGCGCCGGGTGCCATCGTTGCATCTGCAACAACTCGAGGCCATGGCCACCGGCGGCGTGTTCGGCGAGAGCCTCGGACTCGAACGGCGCGAGGCGCTGTGGGCGGCGGGTGCGGCCGTGCAGTCGCGACCCGACCGATTGGAGGGCATCGTGCTGGGCGAGCGTGCCCCCCGGCTGCCCGGGATGGACCCGGTGGAGGTGGCGGTGGCCGATCTGTGGGCCACTGGGGTGTCGCCCGACGGGCACCCCACCCGCTTCTTACGCGAGCAGTTGGCCGCGCTGGGGGTGGCCACCGCCACCGACCTGGCCACCGGCGAACCGCGCAGCCGGGTGGTCGTCGCCGGGGTGGTCACCCATCGCCAGCGGCCGATGACCGCGCAGGGCACCACCTTCATGAACCTCGAGGACGAGACCGGGTTGGTGAACGTGGTGGTGTCGAAGGGGTGCTGGGCGCGCTATCGACGTGTGGCCCGCGATGCAGCTGCGCTG
>JBIKLX010000053.1:0-17348 GCA_044359565.1 Ilumatobacteraceae bacterium | reverse complement strand
CGACCCTGCACCCACGTGCGCTTGTCGACCGCAACCACCCGGGTTGGGCGCTGATCGCCCACCCGCGTCTCGGTCACCGAGTTGTCCCCATCATGTCCACGACAGGGCCGATGGTACCGGCCCGGAGCGACCCCCTCCCAGCGCCCTTCGGCCCTCGCCCGGCCTCCGATCTCCGTCGGCGCGCCAGAACCGGCTCAGCTGTCGACGTAATCGTGGTCGCGCTCGCCGAGCCTGGGGGCACCATCTTCACGGGAGACAAGGCCGACATCGCAGCGCTCGCAGCACACACCCGAGACATCTCGGTCGAACTCATCTGATCGCTACACCGCCGCTCGCGTCACCGGCGATCACCAAGTGCCGGTCGATGGTGCCGTCCCGGCGGTAGGGGGCAGGGCGAAGTCAGTGGCGTCGGGTTCCAAGGCTGGGTGAGAATGCGGCGACGGTTTGCTCTTGATCGTCACGGGTCCACCGGGCGCCAGCAAGTCCACCGTCGCCAAGCTTCTTGCGGCCTCGATGCCACGAAGCGTCCTCGTTAAAGGCGACGCCTTCTTCGGATTCCTGGCCAACGGCGCCATCGATCCGTGGCTTCCCGAGTCGCACGAACAGAACACGGTCGTGACCAAGGCTGCCGGCAAGGCGACGGGCGAGTTCGTGGTCGGCGGGTTCTCGGTCGTCTACGACGGTGTGATCGGCCCGTGGTTCCTCGACACCTTCGTCACGACGGCCGACCTGACGGAAGTCGACTACGCGGTACTCCTGCCGACGGTCGAAGCATGCCAGCAGCGTGTTGAGGCGCGACATGGACACGGTTTCACGGACCTCGCGGCGACGGCATCGATGCACAGACAGTTCTCCGAGGCTGAGCTCGAGCAGCGACATCTCATCCGCGAACAAGGCCTGTCTCCTGGCGAGTCCGCCGACTTGATTCGAGAGGCCCTGAGTTCAGGGACGCTTCGCCACTCCATAACGCTTGCCGTTCATAACGCGCTACGTTATGCTTCCGAGCGTGCTGCAGTCGTTCCGTGACAAGGACACCGAACGGGTGTGGCTACGACAACGATCGAGACGCCTCGACCAAACAACCCAGCGCGCCGCCCTGCGCAAGCTGCTCATCCTTGATGCCGCCGACGAGATCGGCGATCTACGGGTTCCACCCGGCAACCGGCTCGAGAAGCTCAAAGGCGACCGCGCCAACAGCTACAGCATCCGCATCAACGACCAGTGGCGAATCTGCTTCCGATGGACGACCGCCGGACCCGAGGACGTCGAGATCGTGGACTACCACTGAAAGGAGATGACATGACCGCATCCACCATGGAGCCGATCCATCCGGGTGAAGTCCTGATGCTCGAATACCTCGAGCCGCTCGGCCTCACCCAGCACCGCGTCGCCGTGGCGATTGGCGTGCCTCCACGCCGGATCAACGAGATCGTCCACGGCAAGCGGGGCATCACCGCAGACACGGCACTACGACTCGCCCGGTACCTCGGCACCAGCGAACGGTTCTGGCTGAACCTCCAGGGCCGCTACGAGCTCGAGGTCGAACGAGACCGGCTCGCCGGAACGCTCGATCAGATCAAACCGCTCGCGATCGCGTAGAGCCGTGATCCGGCGGTAGGGGACAGAAGTGGCGTCTACTCTTCGCCCATGAGTTCAGTTCCGACGGGTGTGGACCTCATCGAGAAGCTCGGCCATTTCGACGAACACTGGTCACCGAGAACTGTCGCTGAGTTCAACGGCCACGACGTGATGGTGGTCAAAGTGAAGGGAGAGTTCGTCTGGCACAAGCACGATGACACCGACGACTTCTTCCTCGTTCTCAAGGGACACGTGACGATTCGGCTTCGAGACGGTGACGTCGAGTTGGGTCCTGGAGGCCTGTTCGTCGTTCCGGCCGGCGTCGAGCATCAGCCTTTCGCCGCTGAGGAGGCCGAGCTGCTCCTGATCGAGCCGTCGGGGACGCCGAACACGGGCGACGCAAGGACGGCCGCTCGTCGCATCATCGTGTGATCTACAGCTGCGATGTCGTGCGGAGACCTCCGTCAGTTTCTCATCAGTGTCGACACCTGCTGAGCCGGCGGTACGCGGCAGTGTCGTCCTCGGCTGGCGACACGACCCGGGTATCGTTCGCTTCAATGACCGCCGGTTACGTCCACGGATACGACGAGCGCGAAGCTCGTCGGCTTACTGACCAAGCGAACACGCTCATCGGACTCCTCCACGCCGACACGCGCTATGCGGACGGATCGACGGTGTTGGAAGCAGGCTGCGGGGTTGGTGCTCAAACCGTCACGTTGGCGCGCCAGAGTCCGGGCGCACAGATCATCTCGATCGACATCTCGGAGCATTCCGTCCGTCAAGCTCGCGAGCGATGCACCAGCGAGGGCATCGTGAACGTGGAGTTCGAACAGGGCGACCTGCTCGAACTCCGATTCGCTGAGCACAGCTTCGATCATGTCTTTGTGTGCTTCGTGCTCGAGCACCTTCCCGATCCTGTCGCGGCGCTCCGCCGTCTGCTTCGTGTGCTTCGTCCTGGCGGAACGATCACGGTCATCGAGGGCGATCACGGTTCAGCGTTCTTTCATCCGGACTCCGAAGCAGCGCACGCGGCGATCGACTGCCAAGTCGCGTTGCAGTCCGCGAACGGCGGAAACGCGAACATCGGCCGTTCCCTGTACCCGCTCCTGGTCGAGGCCGGGGCAACAGACGTGATGGTGTCTCCTCGGCATGTCTACGTCGATGGCAGCCGCCCGACGTGGATCGAGGGGTTCACGAAGAACACGTTCACCGCGATGATCGAAGGCGTCCGCGACGAAGCTCTTGGTGCCGGGCTCATCGATGCCGACGAGTTCGACCGAGGAATCGCTGATCTTCGACGAACCGCAACCTCCGACGGCATGTTCAGTTACATGTTCTTCAAGGCCGTCGCACGAAGTCGCACTGTTCCGGCTTGACACACCCATCCACCGATTCCCGCATCCGGAGCATCCGCCCCCGATCGTGGAAGCCTTCATGAGCCACCGAGTGTCAACCGGCGGTATGTGGCAGCACAGGTGAACTGATCTGTGCACAGCGAAGGCTTGCGGAGAGCGCCCATTGCGAGCGCGATGCGCCCGTGAAGATGGTCCGGCGAGAACCAGGACAGACCACGTTCGCACTCGCTTCCACCGCGGTGCTCCTGGCAGCCGTCGTCGTCCTCTCGATTCGCTTCGAGTCAGATCCCCAAGAGGACGGTGGCCTCGCGGCCATGCTGATCATGGGTGTGCTGCTGTTCGTCATTCCCGTCGGGGTGGCGATCTATCTCATGAGCACCACGAACCGCGCTCAGATAGCGGCGGCTGCTGTCACAGTCGTCTCGTCATTGCTGATAGCGACTTGTCGCATCGGGAACCTCGCGGCACTTGTGTATCCGGTGATCGCGTTGGGCTCGATCGTCGTGCTCGGTGGCGTGAGCGCAGTACTTCGAATGACGCAACGGCAACGCTCGTAGCGCCGGCCTGCCGCGAATAGGTCTTGATCGGTCGCGCCGAAGAGCGCATCACGACGGCGCCACGAGCCGGCAATAGGCATCGCTGGGTGGGGAATGATCGGCGGAGGATCACGTCGAAGGGCTTGCAGCCTCCTGCGGCCAAGGCGGGTTCCGGCCGACCGGTGATGGCGAGGACTTGTGTCCGTTGCCGGGCTACGATCCACACGCCGAGTCCAGGAGGAACCCGCGCCATGCAAGGCAGTCATCCGACCGCGACCCCGTTTGTGCGGCCCATGGTCGAGGCGGACCTTCCAGCGGTGCATAGCCTGAATGCCGCACTCCAGGAGTTCGAACGTCACCTAAGGCCAAGTCGCGTACCCGGCGCCCAAATGACTGAGGCCTATGTGGCCAAACTGCGCGCTGAGGTCGCCGACGCAAACGGTGAGGTGGTCGTCGCGGAGGTTGGCGCCGAGGTCGCCGGTTTTGCCTCCTGGTACTGGGAGCACGATCCACTGGAGCGCGATCCAAACGGGATCGTCATCGGCGACCTGTTTGTGGTGGAGAGTTGGCGGGCCCGAGGAGTCGGTCGAGCGATCGTGGCTTACATCCGGCAGATCTCGATCGAACAAGGCGCCGGATGGCTCACCGTCGCTACCCTGTCGGCGAACGACCAGGCCATGAGCTTCTACCGCGCCTGCGGCTTTGAGATCCTCATGCACACTCTTCATGATCCAGGCTTGCCCTAGACCGGATCAGGCCTCTGGTGGACCGACACGCGCATACGTGCCGTTCGCGCTCGCCCCATCTGTGAGACTCGGGCCGCGGCAGGCCAGAAGCAGGACGACGTACTCGCTGAACTCGACGGCCAGGTCGACGACGAGCACCCGGATGTGAGCCTCACACACGAGAGCGGTTGGAGCCTCGGTGCGTTCCCGTCAGGCGGACTGTCGTTGGAGCATCTCGACGGGAACGAACCCCGCCACATGCAAGCCGTTTCACGATCGGAGGTTCGAGGACTGTGGCTTGCCCTCGCGAGCAGGGACCTTCGCACGGTCGACGCTGAGGACTGCAAACCTGGGTACTGGTAGCGCCGAACTGCCGATAGGCGCTATCCGGTCAGCTGCCTCGAGGAGCGCATAACGACGGCTGCGGAGCGGTCGGCGGCGCTGTCTGGCGTGTTGCATAGGTGCCGGTAGGGGGCGTGCTCAAGAGAGGCCAACTCGCACGGATCCGCTGGCGAGAACGGTTTCGGCTCGCGAGATTTCTCCGCTGAGAAACGCGTGGAGACGTGCCGGGCAAGGGGCTTCGCGATGCGCGCTCCGGTCGGCAACATGAGACGCACGCGTTCGGCACGTGTGCCCTGCACGCAGAGCGCTCAGTCGGTGGTGGCCGAGCGGCGCTGTTCGCGGTAGTCGCGCGCCGCACCCTCTTCGGGCTCGACTTCGAGGGTGACGCCGTCGATGGCCACCACGCGCACCCGGTCGCCGTTCTTCACCGGTGTGGCTCGGTTGGTGCGCGCTCGCCAACGCGAGCCCTCCACCAGCACCACGCCATCCGGGTCGATGTCGCCCACGGCGGCACCCATCGAGCCGATCATCCACTCGCGGCCGATCGTGGGTGTGGCGAACCGCGTGCGCACCATCGACGGCATACCGACGATGAACGTGAGCGCGCACCCACCGATGCCCACCAGCAGGGTGAGCCAACCGAGTCGCAGGCTCGTCCCGGCCAGCGGCTCGAACAGCCACAGGCTGCCCACCGCGGTGAGCGCGATACCCACACCGGTCCAGAACCGAGGGATACCCACCTGCACGTCGATGGCGAAGGCCACCATCGCCAGCACGAGCAGGGCCACGGCCCAGCCGCGGGCCGGCAGTTCGGCCAGGCCGAAGCAGCCCAGGAACGCGCACACCGCGCCCACCACGCCGGCCACGCCGACACCGGCGGTGAACAGTTCGAACACGAGCAGCGCCATGCCGATGACGAACAGCAGGTAGGCCACCGGCGGGCTGGCCACCGTGTGCATCATCTGGTTGCCGAAGGTGAGCTTCGAGAAGCGCACCGTGGTGAGCGTCTTCTGCGCCTGGCCCTCGTCGTTCACCTGATCGGTGGCGGTGTTCAGCACCACCCCATCGGCCTCGACGCCGTCCATCGCCAGCACCATGCTGCGGATCGTGGGCACACCGAGGTCGGTGGTGTCGAGCTTCAGCGCACCCAGGGTGCGGGCCTCCTGGAAGCTGAGCGACCCGTTGCGCAGCCGGTCGTCGGCGGCGCCGAACGTGAGCTGCTCGCCGTTCACCTGGATCATGCGACCCGTGTAGCCCATGCGGCTGCCGCTGACCATGGCGGTGACGTCGGCGACCGCCATCAACTGGGCGGGCAGGCCGTAGATGCGGGCGCTGCCCGACGGCCCGATCCAGATGCCGATGGGTAGTGGCGCGGTGGCAACCCGTTCGATGAGCCGGCGCATGTCGGCGGCCGAGGCCACCTCGCCGCCGGTGTTGATCTGCAAGATGAGCGCCTGCGAGCCGTTGGCGATCGCCCGGTCGATGGCGGAGTCGATGGCGTCGATGACCACACCGTCGAACAAACCGGTCACCTGCAGCACGTCGACCGGTGGCAGCGACTCGTCGGTGGCGCTGCCGGTGTCGACCGGTACCGGCTCGGTGGGGGGAACCGACGCCGACGCCGAACCCGACAGGGCCAGGCCGATGGCCGCCACGAGGGGGGCGACCACGACCGCCATGACTAGTCTGCGCACACGTGCCTCCGAAGCGCCTCGATCCAGGTGAGTTCCTGAGCGCCACCCGGCTGATCGTCGTCGCAGGCAAGGGTGGTGTCGGGAAGACCACGGTAACCGCAGTTCTGGCCCGCGCCGCATGTGAAATCGGGCTGCGGGTTCTGGTGGTGGAACTCGACGGCAAACCGCAGCTGCAGACGCTGGTGGGCGACATCCCCACGCTGGGCCTCACGGCGTCCGATGCGCTGGCCGAGTACCTCGATACGCATGGACTGGCGCGGGTGGCCAAGCGGTTGTCGACCAGCGGCGTGATCGACGTCGTGTCCACCGCAGCGCCGGGCATCGACGACATCGTCGTGCTCGGCAAGCTGAAGCAACTCGAGCGCAGCGACCAGTACGACCTCGTCCTGGTCGACGGCCCGGCTGCCGGTCACGCCATCACGTTCCTGCTGTCGGCGCGCAGCCTGCTCGACACCGTGCGCGCCGGGCCCATCCGCACCCAGGCCACGGAGGTGCTCGAGATGCTGGCCGATCCGGCCCGCTGCCAGGTGGTGCTGGTCACGCTCCCCGAGACCACGCCGGTGAACGAACTCATCGACACCGCCTTCGCGCTCGAGGACCGGGTGGGCGTGCAACTGGGGCCAGTGGTGGTGAATGGGGTCGACGCAGGCCCGCCGCTGGCGGTGTCCGCCGACACCGACCCGACGCTGGCTGCTGCGGCGCGCTACCGCACCAGCCGTCGGGCACTGCACGCCGCCGAGATCGAGCGCCTGTCCGACCTGCTGGCCCTCCCCCAGATTCACCTCCCCCACCTGGTCGCCGCGGGCCTCGAGGCGCATCACATCGACGAACTCGCGGCCGGGCTGCGATGAGCGACCTCGCCACGGTCCTCGCCGGAGCCGACGTGGTGGTGTGTTGCGGTTCTGGCGGAGTGGGCAAGACCACCACCGCCGCCGCGCTGGGCCTGGAACTGGCGGCTCGCGGCCGCCGGGTGGTGGTGGTCACCATCGACCCGGCCCGCCGCTTGGCCGACGCGTTGGGCCTGCCCGACGGGCTGAGCAATGAGCCGACCCGGCTCGTGCTCGACAGCGCCGCGGGCGACGGAGAACTGTGGGCCACCATGCTCGACACCGCGGCCACGTTCGACGGCATCGTGCGGACCAACGCCCACACACCCGACCAGGCCGAGCGCATCCTGGCCAACCGCTTCTACCGCAACATCGCCGGCGCCCTGAGCGGCACCCAGGAGTACATGGCCGCCGAGCGTCTGCACGCCCTGCACAGCGACCCGCGGTTCGACGTGGTGGTGGTCGACACGCCACCGAGCCGCCACGCGCTCGACTTCCTCGACGCTCCCGGCACCCTCTCGCGGTTCCTCGACCACCCGCTGTTCCGGCTGCTGATGCTGCCCACCCGCCGCGGGCTGAAGGTGCTGAACGTGGCCGCTCAACCGGTGCTGCGCAGCATCGGCAAGGTGGTGGGCGGCGAGGTGCTGGCCGATGCGATCGCGTTCTTCCAGGCCTTCGACGGCATGGAGACCGGCTTTCGCCAGCGCGCCGACGAGGTGACCGAGCTGCTGCGCGCCTCGACCACCCGGTTCGTGCTCGTCGCCTCGCCGCGCCGCGACACGGCCGACGAGGCGGCGTTCTTCGCCGACCGGCTGCGCGAGTCGTCGCTCGACGTGGCGGCGCTGGTGGTGAACCGCTGCACCCCCGACTTCGGCACGCCGGCCGTGCGGCGCCGTGCGGCCGACGCCGCGCTGTGGGCCAATCTCGACGAGCTCAACGCGTTGGCCGCCGCCGAGCGCATCCAGATCGCCGACCTCACGGCGCGGGTGGGCGACGCCCCGGTCGCATGGGTGCCGCTGCTGGCCGGCGACGTGCACGACCTCGAGGCGCTGCACGCAATCCGCGCCCTGCTCTTCGACGCGACCCGAGCCGCCGGGTAGCCTGCGCTCGTGCACATCCTCGTCGCCACCGACGCCGACTTCGTCCTCGACGACGTCGTTGCCGCCCTCTCAGGCCCCGACACCTCGTTCACCGTCTGCCGCAATGGCCGCGACGTGGCAGGTGTGGTGAAGGCCCGCACCCCCGACATCGCCATCCTCGACCTGCAGATCGGCTCGATGGGCGGTATGGCCGTCGCCATGGCCCTGCGCCTCGACGAGAGCTCGGGCCAGGCACCGCACGTGCCCATCCTGATGCTGCTCGACCGTCAGGCCGACCTGCACCTGGCCAAGCGCAGCGCAGCCGATGCCTGGCTGGTGAAGCCGCTCGACGCTCTGCGCCTGCAGCGCTCGGTGCATGCCGTGCTCCATCCGCCTGCCCCCGACGCCGGCCTCGATACCGGCACGGCCGACACCGAACCGGCCGATGTCGAGGATGCGGAAGCGGTAGCGGCCGGATAGAGTCGCTGCGCACCAATCGGGGTGTAGCGCAGCTTGGTTAGCGCGCCACGTTCGGGACGTGGAGGCCGGGAGTTCGAATCTCCCCACCCCGACCACATGGATCTTGCGGCATTCCAGCAGGTCATCGAGCAGACGTACGGCGCTCGCGACCGGGCCCGCGGGGTTCCGTCCACCGTCGCCTGGCTGGCCGAGGAGATCGGCGAGTTGGCGCAGGCGGTGCGCAAGGGCACGCCGGCCCAGCAGGAGCACGAGTTCGGCGACGTCATCGCCTGGGTGGCCTCGCTGGCCAACCAGATGGGCATCGACCTGGCCACGGCCGTGCAGCGCTACGCGGCGGGTTGCCCCCGCTGCGCCGCCAGCCCCTGCGCCTGCCCCTGACCCCCGCCACCCAGCGCCCCACCCGGCGCGATGAGCAAGATGCGCACCTGGCGCACCGGATGCTCATCGCAGCCCGGAGCCTCCGCCTCGCGATGAGCAACATGCGCAGCAGGCGCACCTGTTGCTCATCGCCCGCCGACGCGGGCCGGGATCAGAGGAAGAGTTCGGCGATCTGCACCGCGTTCAGCGCGGCACCCTTGCGGAGGTTGTCGTTGCTGAGGAACAGCACCAGGCCACGGCCGTCGTCGACGCTCGAGTCGTGCCGGATGCGCCCCACGTAGCAGGGGTCCTTACCGGCCGCGTCGAGCGGCGTGGGAACGTCCATCAGCGCCACACCGGGGGCAGCCGCCAGCAGTTCGGTGGCGCGGGCCACGCTGAGCGGACGGGCGAACTCGGCGTTGATGCTGAGCGAGTGCCCGGTGAACACCGGCACACGCACGCAGGTGCCGCTGACGCGCAGATCGGGGATGCCCAGGATCTTGCGACTCTCGTTGCGCAACTTCTGCTCTTCGTCGGTCTCGAACGAGCCGTCGTCGACGTACTTGCCCGCGTAGGGCAGCACGTTGAACGCAATGGCCTTGGCGAACTTGGTGGGCGCGGGAAACACGACGGCATCGCCGTCGTAGGCCAGCGCCCGGGCGTGGTCGACCACTTCGCGGGCCTGCTTGTCGAGCTCGTCGACGCCGGCCAGACCGCCACCGCTGACGGCCTGATAGGTGCTGGCGACGATGCGCAGCAGACCGGCCTCGTCGTGCAGCGGCTTCAGCACCGGCATCGCCGCCATCGTGGTGCAGTTGGGGTTGGCGATGATGCCCTTGCGCGCGTTGGTGATCTCGCCGGGGTTCACCTCGCTGACGATGAGCGGCACATCGGGGTCCATCCGCCACGCCGACGAGTTGTCGATGACGGTGACACCGGCGGCAGCAAACCTGGGGGCGAGCTCTTTCGAACTGGTGGCGCCCGACGAGAACAGGGCGATGTCGAGGCCCGACGGATCGGCGGTGGATGCATCCTCCACCACGATCTCACCGCCCTTCCACGGCAGCGTGGAACCCGCCGAACGGGCCGAGGCGAAGAACCGCACTTCGTCGATGGGGAAATGACGCTCGACCAGCAGGTCACGCATCACTGCGCCCACCTGGCCCGTGGCTCCGACAACACCGATTCGCATGGCCATCAGGCTAACGGTGCCCACCCTGGCGACGGCCGGAATTACCGTTCCCGCCGGGGTCAGCGCACGGTCGCGATGAGCCACCAGTGGCTGGGATTCACACCCTCGAACGTCGACTCGGCCACGCCCTCCACACGGAACGGCTTGCGCTTGGGCGACCGCACCAGGCGCACGTCGTCGAGCAGATGCTGCACCTGGCCGAGCACCTGCGTCGGTGACAGCCGGTTGGCCTGCCAGCCCAGACGAGTCGCCCAGCGCTGCTTGGCCAGCACGGGCCCGATGCCCGGCACCCGCCACAGACCGCGCACGATCTTGCCGGTGGGCCACAGCACCACGTCGCCCGCCGACCAGGTGCGGTAGTTCAGCGCCACCTGCCCACCGGGGCGCACGGCCCGGATGGCCTCGTGGGTGAGCGCCAGGGCGTCGTCGTGATGGCAGTGCTGCAGGGTGATGTAACTGAAGCCCAGGTCGATCGACCCGTCGGCTACACGTACCGTGCGGCCGTCGAACACGTGCATCGTGCGCAGGTGGTCGGGCCGGCCGAACTGGGCAACGGTCTCGCGGCACCGCTCGAGGAAGGCGGCGTCGAGGTCGCACGCCACCACCGTGTTGAACATGCGGGTGAAGCTGGCGGTCATCCTCCCGATTCCCGACCCGATCTCGAGCAGGGTCTGCCCAGCGTTGTGCTCGCCCGCCAGCCCGAACGCCTGCAGATAGGCAAGCGTCTCGTGATCGCCAGTGCGTACGAACTCGGCGAGGTCGAGTTCGTCGCCGGTGCGGTTGTTGAAAACCCAGCCGGTGCGGCGCACCACGTCGTCGGCGCTCGCCTGCTGTTCGCTGGCGGTGCCCGCTGCCTTCCAGGGCACGTGTTGCTGGCGACGGTTCATCAGCTGCCCAGTGTGGCAGGCCTCACTTGCGATCGGGAAGCGGCGCCGAATAGGCCTGCCCGCTGTCGAGCCCGAACGCCGTGTGCAGGGCCCGGGCCGCTCGCTCGAGGTCGGCGGCCGCGGTGACCACGCTGATGCGGATGGTCGAGGTGGAGATCATCATGATGTTCACGCCCGCATCGGCGAGGGTGCGGAACATCTTCGCCGCGATGCCGGGGCTGCTCTTCATGCCGGCGCCCACCAGGCTGATCTTGGCGATTTCGGCATCGTGCTCGACACCTGCTGCACCGATCTCGGCGGCGACCCGGCTGACGATCGACTCGGCAGTGGCCATATCGGCCTTCGGCATCGTGAAGCTGATGTCGGTGGTGCCGACGTGACCCGTGTTCTGCACGATCATGTCGACGTTCACGTTCGCCTGCGCGAGGGGCTCGAACAGGGTGGCCGAGATACCGGGCCGGTCGGGCACACCGACGATGGTGACCTTCGACTCGGACAGGTCGGTGACGACGCCGGAGATGACCGGATCTTCCATGGAGGGCTCCTGACCGGTGACCCACGTGCCCTGCTCCCAGGTGAAGCTGGAACGGACGTGGAGGGGGACGTTGTGGTTGCGGGCGAACTCGACACTGCGCAGCGCCAACACCTTGCTGCCGGCGCCGGCCATCTCGAGCATCTCGTCGAAGTTGATGTGGGCGAGCTTGCGGGCATGGGGCACCACACGCGGGTCGGCGCTGAACACGCCGGTGACGTCGGTGTAGATCTCGCAGCTGTCGGCCTGCAGCGCGGCGGCCAGCGCCACAGCCGTGGTGTCGCTGCCACCGCGGCCGAGCGTGGTGATCTCGTGGTCGGTGCTGATGCCCTGGAACCCGGCCACCACGCACACCTTGCCCTCGGCGAGGGCCTCGCGCACCCGGTCGCCCTTCACCTCGAGGATCTTCGCTTTGCCATGAGCGGTATCGGTGACGATGCCCACCTGGCTGCCGGTGAAGCTGACCGCTGGCACGCCGATGTCGGCCAGCGCCATCGACACCAGCGCCATCGACACCCGCTCGCCCGTGGTGAGCAGCATGTCCATCTCGCGCCCGGGCTGGGTCTTCGACACGCTGTTGGCGAGGGCGATGAGGTTGTCGGTGCTCTTGCCCATCGCGCTCACCACCACCACCACTTGGTCGCCGCGCCGGCGCGTGAACGCGACGTTCTCGGCGACCGCACGCATCCGGTCGGGGTCGGCGACGGATGTTCCGCCGTACTTCTGGACGATGAGGGCCACGGGTTCCAGAGGATACCGTCTCCCCCTGATGCTCGCCCGCCCTCTCGATTCGCTGTTGGGCGACGACTGCCCCGCCGAAGTGCGCCGCCACATCGGCACGCTCACCGCGGCCCGGCTGTGCGCCAACGCCTGTTTCCGCTACGCGCCACCGTTCCTCGCCACCATCGCCCGCGGCACCGGTGTGTCGCTCGACGACATCGGCGTCGCTCTCGCTGCGGCCGAATTGGCTGGGCTGCTGTCGCCGTTGAACGCCCGACTGGTCGACCGGATGCCGCGCCGTTCCGCCATGGTGCTCGGCCTCCTCGGCGTGGTCGCCGGCACCGTGCTGGCCGCATCGAGTCAGGGCATGGTGCTGTTCGCCATCGGGCTGATCGTGCTGGCGCAGAGCAAGGTCACCTTCGACCTCGGGTTGGGGTCGTGGGTGTCCGACCATGTGCCGTACGAGACCCGCAGCCGGGTGGTGGGCGTCACCGAGATCGCCTGGGCGGGTGGTCTGCTGCTGGGTGTGAGCACGATGGGGCTGGTCACCGGTGCGCTCGGCTGGCGGGCCGGCTACGCCACGGGAGCGATCGCGGTGCTGATGTTCGCGGGCGTGGTGGCCCGGCGGCTGCCGCGCGAGCCGCACCACACCGAGGTGTCGGCACGCGAGGCGGCGGGCGACCGCGGCCGCCGGTCACGACTCGGCTCGCGAGCGGTGCTGGCGATCTTCATCTCGGGCTCACTGATGGGGTCGGTGCAGTTCCTGTTCGTCACCTTCGGCAGCTGGCTCGAGGATTCGTTCGACTTCACCGCGGCCATGTTGGCGGCCGTCGCGTTCGCGCTGGGCCTGGGCGAGTTGGGCGCGTCGATCACCTCGTCGCGCCGAACCGACGCATGGGGCAAGGAGCGCAGCATCGCCCTGGGGGCCGCGTTGATGGCGCCAGCCGCACTCGGGTTGGTGTTCGTGCACGACCAGCTCTGGCTCGGCCTGCCGCTGCTGGCGATCGCCGTGCTGAGCTTCGAGTTCGGGATCGTCAGTTCGGTGGCGATCGGCACCACCCTGGTACCCGGTTCACCGGCGCTCGGGATGAGCCTGATGCTGGCCGGCGGCACCCTGGGCCGAGCCATCACCTCCATCCCTGCCACCCGGCTGTACGCCGACCACGGCATCGCCTGGCCTGCCGCGATGTCGGCCGTGCTGGCAGCGGCCACCCTGCTGGCCGCCATCGTGCTGCACCGCACCCGCCCCGAGGCCACCACCCTCCCGACGCGATGAGCAACCGGTGCGCCAGGTGCGCACATTGCTCATCGCGTGAGGGACCGGAAGCGTCAGGCGGTGACGGTGACGTCGATGGTGACCGTCTCGACCGGCGGCACGTCGGTCTCCCACGGCCGGCGGTAGTCGAGCACCACCGTCGTGGTGCCCGCAGCGGTGGCCGTGAAGCGCACCGTCTCGGAGCCACCCGAACCGGGCATGACGACATCGGGATTGCTGGGCGTATACGTGATGTCGCCGTCCTGGGTGAGCACGGCGCTGTCGGGCGCCCCGCTGACGGTCCAGCCGTAACCCGTCGACGGGTTCGAGGCGAGGGTGATCACCAGGGTCTGGCCAACCTTCAGCGCCGCTGAGCCCGAGGCCGTGACCGTCACGTCACCGGCAGCGGGCAGGGTGTCGCCGGCCCCCTCGTCCCTGCTCCCGCACGCTCCGAGCACTGCCACCATCATCACCATCACTGCCAGGGTTCGCATCGAACGCTCCTTCACTGGGTCGCCGCGTCGATGCAGCGCTGTCGTTACGACGTCCGCGCAGCCTCGCAGGTTCCCGACGTGGGGAACAGGGACTTCAGCCCCGATACCGGTTGGTGATGGGCAGGCGGCGATCTTTGCCGAACGCCTTCAGACTCACGCGCACACCGGGCGGGCACTGCCGCCGCTTGTACTCGTTCACATCGACCAGCCGGGTGATGCGCCGCACCAGCGCCTCGTCGTGACCCAGTTCGATGATCTCGGCCGCCGTGCGGTCGTCTTCCACGTAGAGCTGCAGGATCGGGTCGAGCACCTCGTACGGCGGCAGGCTCTGGTCGTCGCGTTGGTCGGGGCGCAGCTCGGCCGACGGCGGCTTGGTGATGACGCTCTCGTTGATGATGGTGCGGCCGGCATGCGCGTTCACGGAGCGGCACAGGTCGTACACGCGAGTCTTCAGCACGTCCTTGATGACGGCGTAGCCACCCACCGAGTCGCCGTAGATGGTGAAGTAGCCGACGGCCATCTCGCTCTTGTTGCCGGTGGTGAGCACCATCCAGCCGAACTTGTTCGACAGCGCCATCAGCGTGGTGCCACGGATGCGGCTCTGCAGGTTCTCCTCGGTGAGGTCGGCCGGGCGACCGTCGAACGACGGAGCGAGCATGTCGAGGTACGCCGCGAAAGCCGGCTCGATGGCCACCGTGCGGTAGTCGATGCCGAGGCGCTGAGCGAGGTCGGCAGCGTCGGATCGGCTGTGGTCGCTGGAGTAGCGGCTGGGCATGCTGACGCCGTGCACGTGCTCGGCGCCGAGGGCGTCGACGGCCACGCAGGCCACGATCGTGGAGTCGATACCGCCCGACAGGCCGATGACCACATCGGTGAACCCGTTCTTGCGCACGTAGTCGCGGGTGCCGAGCACCAGCGCGGAGTAGAGCTCGGCATCGGACGAGAGCGGCGCTGCCATCCGTGGCTCGACGATGCCGGCGGCGAGACGCGGCTGCTCGCTGATGGTGACGAGCGGCAGGTGCTCGAGGGTGGCGCGGCCACGGGGGTCGATGAGCCGCTTGCGGTACACCGGCTCGACGACGACGTCGGTGATGAGTAGTTCGGAGGCGAACTGCGCAGCGCGAGCCACGAGCGTGCCCTCGTTGTCGAACACCATCGAGCCGCCGTCGAAGACCAGTTCGTCCTGACCGCACACCTGGTTCACGTAGACGAGTGCACAGCTGGCGTCGGCGGCGCGGGTGGCGAGCATGCGCTCGCGGTCGTGCGCCTTGCCGTTGTGGAACGGCGAGCCGTTGATGTTGATGTTCAGTTCGGCGCCACCGGCAGCCTGCTGGGCCAGCGGCCCCGTGGGGCTCCACACGTCTTCGCAGATACTCATCGCCACATTCACCCCGCCGATGACGAACAACTCGTACGGGTCGTTGGCATCGCCCGGGGTGAAGTAGCGGGCCTCGTCGAACACGGCGTAGTTGGGCAGCACCCGCTTGCGGTATGTGCCCACCACTGCGCCGTTCACACACATCGCGGCGGCGTTGTAGAGGTCGCGGTCGGCATCGACGAAGCCCACCACTGCGGCGCAGTGCCCGGTGTGCGCGGCGATGGAGGCGAGCGCGTGCTTGTTGTCGGCCACGAAGCCGGGCTTCAGCACCAGGTCTTCGGGCGGATAGCCGGTGATGGCCAGTTCGGGGAAGGCCACGATGTCGCAGCCCGCTGCCTCGGCTTCGTCGTAGGCGGCCTTGATGAGCGCCACGTTGCCGTCGAGATCGCCGACGGTGGGGTTGATCTGGGCGAGGGCGATGCGCAGGCGAGCCACACCCCGAGGCTACTTGGCCCCCATGCCCTCCCCATCCGTGAGCGGATACCGCCGTCGAGCCGGTCAAGGCTCACCGATACCGGGGCTCCGTGCGCGGAGACACGGCACAACCGGGTCCATGCTCACGAAGCCCGGCGGATCAGCAGGCCGGGATCAGCAGGCGGGATCGCCGGGCAGCAGGACTGCAGCGGCGACGAAGTACAGCGAGTCGCCGTCCTTGAAGTAGGTGTCCTGCTTGGCATCGGCCAGCACGGTGCCCGCCTGCTCGGCCGTGAGCGTGGCGCAGTTGGTGGCGTCGGCCAGCTTCACGCCGGTGGACGCCGGCCACTCGACCACCGTGGGGGTGGGCATGATGGCGTCGAGTTCGCTCTGCTCGGCCGCACGGGCACGGATGCGGTAGGCGGCCGGGGTGAACGGCCCCTCGGTACCGAGATTCTCGGCACCCACCGTCGTGGTGAGATCCTGCAGCGCGAGCGAGAAGTCGAGCAGGGCCTGGCGGGCCGGCGTGTTGTCCTTGGTGCCGTCGCCGCTGGGCGTCATCATCCCGAGCGCGTACGCGCTGTGCGAGAACGACGAACCCTTCGCCGACAGGACCACCTCGGTGTTCGGGGCATCGGCGATCATGATGTCGCCCGACGGGGTGTAGTCGGGCGACGGCGACGTGAGCAGGCCCAGGCTGTCGGCCTTGGCGAGCAGGATCTGGATACCGGCTTCGGTGATGGTGCGCGACATCACCGGCAGGACGAGCGGGCCGGGGTACTGCATGGTCATCACCCCAGGGGTGTAGATGGTGCCATCGCCGGCAACGAGCACGGTGGGCAACTGCGAGAAGGCGTAGTCGGGGGGCAACATGCCGCCCACATAGCCGAGCCGGATGACCGCGGCCGTGGCTTCGGTGGGGTGTTCGATACCGGTGACCGGGGTGCTGGTGTCGGGCGTGGTGTCGTCGGGGGTGCTGCTGGCCGAGTCGCCGTTGCCACCGCACGCCGCCAGCACGCCACCGAGGGCGGGGATGGCCAGGAACGACACGAGCAGCGACCGGCGGCTCAGCGGGGTGGCAACCAGGTGGTCGGGGCGGGGAGTGTTCACGTTCATGCACCTCTGACGTTAGGAGACCCGCCCGTGGTTCCCGGCGATGTGCCCGCCGGGCCGCACTCAAGATGGACCGGGCGTGGTTCACACAGCGTTCACAATCCGCGAACAACTGCGTAATCGCTCGCTGCGAGAGTTCGTCCGCCCCTGAAGCCCTCCACCAAAGGAATACCCGTGGCCTACCAAGCTGAATACATCTGGATCGACGGCACCGAGCCCACCCCGCTGCTCCGCTCCAAGACCAAGATCCTCGCCGACGGCAAAGAGCCCCCGATCTGGGGCTTCGACGGTTCGTCGACCAACCAGGCCACCGGCGAGTCGAGCGACTGCATGCTGAAGCCGGTCTTCACCTGCCCCGACCCCATCCGTGGCGGCAACAACGTGCTCGTG
>JBIKLX010000218.1:0-4894 GCA_044359565.1 Ilumatobacteraceae bacterium | reverse complement strand
CCACAGGCGTTCAACAGCGGCACGCCGGCGCCCAGCAGCACACCCAACTGGGCCGAACGGGCAAGGAACTGACGACGAGATGAGCGCATGTTTCCCCCAGACTGAATCGCCGGTCAGGATAGACCACGGCGGTGGGGCAGAATGACGCCATGGTGCGCCCGATACCCGACCCGCCCGGGATCGGCGCGGCGCGCACGCTGCCCGCAGCGTGGTATGCCGACGGCGCGCACTACGCGCGAGAGCTCGACCAGGTGTTCCATCGTGGGTGGGTGTGCGCTGCTGCGGTCGACGACCTGCCTGCTGCTGGGTCGTGGACATCGATCGCCGTGGGTGGCTGGCCGGTGCTGGTGATCGCCGACAAAGACGGCGCGGTGCGGGCCTTCCTGAACGTGTGCCGCCACCGCGCCGCGCCGCTGTGCGAACCGGGCGAGGTGGGCCATGGCTCCCTCGTCCGCTGCCCGTACCACTCATGGCTCTATCGGCTCGACGGCACGCTGGCGCGTGCGTCGGGCGTGGGCTCGCCAGAAGCGTTCGACACTGCCGACTACTCGCTCACCCCGGTGCGCACCACGGTGTGGCGCCGCTGGCTGTTCGTGTGCTTCGACCCCGATGCGCCGACGCTCGACCTCGGCCCGCTCGGCGCCGCCGTCGACCCGTACCCCATCGAGACGCTCGAGCCGGTGCTGCGCGAGTCGCACGTGCGCCCGTTCAACTGGAAGGTGCTGCTCGAGAACTACAGCGAGAACTACCACACCCCGTTCGTGCACCCCGAGATCGACACCTCGTCGAGCGAGGACTACCCGATGGTGAGTGACGGTCTCGTGCTGTACGCGTGGGACCGGCCGCTGCACGCCACCGACGAGCCCGGCCGCATCATGGCCGAGCTACTGCCGGGCGAACCGGGGTGGGAGCAATTGGCCACCGCCACCAGCGACCGCCCCTACGGCGTGGGGTCGTACCTCACCGTGTGGCCGAACCTGATGGTGAACGTGTTCCCCGACGCCGTGCTGGCGATGTGGATGGAGCCGCTGTCGCCGAACACCACACGGGTGGAGCGCCGTCTGTATGTCGCTGGGGGTACCGACGCAGCTGCCCGCGAACGCGTCGTCGAGGCGCACCGCCTGGTGCACGACCAGGACGTCGAGATCTGCGCGATGGTGCAGCGCTCGCACGATGCGGGCCTCGACGCGAACGGGGTGCTCGCCACGGTGGAGGAGCGCGGGGTCTACTTCGTGCACCAGCACCTGCGCGCCGCGCTGGGGGCCTGACGTGGAAGCCCCGGTGAGCGGCGCGGCCATGATCGGCACGGCCATGATCGGTACTGTCGGCGACCTGGTGGAAGACATCGCCGTGCGGCTCGACGGGCCGGTGAACCTGGCGAGCGACACCCCGGCCATCATCCGCCGGCGCCGCGGTGGCAGTGCGGCCAACATGGCGGTCAGCGTGGCCCGTCACGGCGGTGCGGCTCGGTTCATCGGCCAGATCGGCGATGACGCCATCGGCACCGTGTTGGTCGAGGCGCTGCAGGCCGACGGGGTAGAGGTGGTGGTGCGCCGCGGTGGCCGCACCGGCACGATCGTCGTGCTGGTCGATGCGGCGGGCGAGCGCACGATGCTGACCGATCGTGGCGCGTGTGCCGACCTGGCCGACCCAGACCCGGCGTGGCTCGACGGCCTGAGCGTGCTGCACGTGCCGATGTACTCGTTCACGGGCGGCGCGCTCGCCACCACCGCGGCCACGTTGGTCGACTGGGCGCGCGACCGGTCGATCCTCGTGTCCGTCGATCTGTCGTCGGCGGCACTCATCGACTCGATGGGGGCGGCGGCGATGAGCGCCCTCTTGGCGCGGCTGCGTCCCGATGTGGTGCTGGCCAACGAACTCGAGGCGGCGGCCTTCGGTGGCCCCGACGCCGTGGCCGCCACGGCGGGTGTCGCCGTGGTGAAGCAGGGCGCCCGACCCGCGCTGGTGCATCAGCGCGGCGACGGTGCCGTCGGGGCTGCCGGTACCGACGGGGCTGTCGGGTGGGTGGAGGTGCCGGTGCCCCCGGTGGCGGTCGTGAGCGACACCACCGGCGCCGGCGACGCGTTCGCGGCGGGGTTCCTCGGTGCGCTCGTAGCGGGTGCACCACCGGTGGATGCCGCCCGAGCCGGACACCGTGCCGCGGCCGCAGCCATCGCCACGGTGTCTAGCCTCGAGCCGTGACCCGGCCACGACGTCTGCTCGCCGCGTGTGTTGCGCTGGTCGCGGCGATGACGGCAGTGCCCGGGTCGGTCGTGCCCGGGTCGTCGCTCCCATCCGCGCAGGCCGCCAGCCGCTACCTCGACGACATATTCGCGGTCGATGTGCAGAACGACGTCGTGTACGGCACGGCACTGGCAGCCGACGGCACGCCGGTGTCGCTCGTGCTCGACCTGTACACACCGCGCGGCGATGTGGCCACGAACCGCCCGGTGTTCGTGTGGGCCCACGGCGGTGCCTTCTTCACGGGTGACAAGGCGTCGTCGAAGGACTGGGCGATCAAGCTCGCCAAGCGCGGCTACGTGACGGCATCCATCAACTACCGCCTCGGGGTGTATCCGGTGGTGGTGCCGCTCGATTCGCAGTACGAGTACGACACCATCAACAACGCTCGCGCCGATATGCAGACCGCGGTGCGGTGGTTCAAGGCGAACGCCGCCTCGCTGCGAATCGACCCCGATCGCATCGCGGTGGGGGGAACATCGGCGGGTGCTGTCACGGCGCTCGGTGTTGCCGTGAACGCCGATGCGCCGCTGCCTGGCGACCACCCCGACTACTCGTCGGCCGTGTGCACTGCGGTGTCGCAATTCGGGGCAAACGACGCGGTGGCGATCGACCCGAACGACGCCGGCGCCATCTTCCATCAGGGCACCCTCGACACCATCGTGCCGTTCGCTATGGCCCAGGAGACACGCGACGCGATGCTGGCCGCCGGCCTCGATGTGCAGTGGCACGAGTACGCAGGCGAGGGCCACGGTCTGTCGGCCGCCAACAACGACCTGGCGTTCGCACGAACCGTGCAATGGCTGTACGCCGAGGTGGCGACGGCATCGTTCCCGTGCTCGCCGGCGATGCGCTTCCATCCCCGGCGACCGGCGGCCAGCACGACGCCGATCGACGGCACGATCAGCGGGGCGGCGAATCGGATCGGGGTGGTGTCGTTGGTGGCGGTCGACAACACCCAGCCCGGCTGGGTGCAGTCGCTGCCGTGCGGCGCGGCCGCTGGCGGGTCGTCGAACGTGAACGCCGATGCGGCGGGCCAGATCCGGACCACCTTGGCCATCGTGCCGTTTGCCGCCGATGGACGCAGTTGTCTCTACAACCAGATGGCCACCCATCTCGTCGCCGATCTGCAGGGCTACTTCCAACCAGGTGCATTCGACGACGTGCCCGATCAGCGTCTGCTCGACACACGCACCGGCTCGCCGCCCGGCAACGGTTCGCAGACCGAGATCCGCGGGCTACCCAACCGCACGGCTGTGGTATCGATCGTGGCCACCGAGACGACCCGCCCGGGCTACGTACAGGTACTGCCCTGCGGCAGCACACCGGGTGCCACGTCGAACCTCAACATCGATGCTGCGGGCCAGAACCGTGCCGTGCTGGCGTTCGTCCGCTTCGACGTCGCTGGCCGCGCCTGCCTCTTCAGCCAGCATGCCACCCACCTCGTGGCCGATCTGCAGGGGTATGTCGGGGCGACGGCCTTCGATGACGTCAGCGATGTACGGGTGCTCGACACCCGCGGTGGCCTGGTGCCCGCGGCCGGTTCGCAGACCGTGGTGCGCGGCCGGCCAGAGAGCACCGCGGTCGTGTCGGTGGTGGCCGACGCCGCGACGGGCCCGGGGTACCTGCAGTTCCTGCCGTGCGGGACCACCCCGGGGGCGGCCTCCAACCTCAACACCGACGCCGCCGGGCAGACGGTGGCGGGCCTAGCGTTCGTCCGCTTCGACACCCGCGGCGAAGCGTGTGTCCACTCCCAGTCGGCGACCCACGTGGTGGTCGACGTACAGGGCTATCTTGACGTGTCGGCCTTCTCCGACATCACCGACGTCCGCCTGCTCGACACCCGCACCCACTGAGGGCGCCCTGGTCGGTGAGGGCCGTCAGGGGCGTGCGTCGATGATGACCGGCTGGCTGTACTGATCGGCCACTTCCGGCCCGAGACCGACCGGTTCGGCGTCGATGCCGAACAGGTTGCGGATCCACGCCGTGACGGAGTGGCGGATGATGGGGAAGGTCTCGTCGACCGGCACGGCCGGAGGGATGCAGCCGTCCTCGCCGAGACTCTTCAACTGGGGCTGGGCCTCGAGCAACGGCCCCAGGCCCGACGCCTCGGCGACGCCGATGATGCCGGTGCCACCGCCGAACGTGCAGAAATCGTCGAAGCCGTTGTGGCCCACACCGTCGATGATCCACAGCCGGCTCGGCGCAGGCACGGCCTCGAACGACGGCCGAGTGCGCTCCTCGGCCGAGATGACCGCGTCGAGTGCTCCGGCCAGGAAGAACGACGGCTTGTCGGGCAGCACCGGCGCCTCGATGGTGGTGGCAGTCGAGTCGCTCGACCCGAGGGCGACGCCCGAAGCCATCGACACGTAGCCGTCGATGCGCTCGTCGGTGGCAGCGCCGACGATGGTGCCGCCACCGGCCGAGTGGCCGACCGCCACCACGTTCTCGGCGTCGACTCGGCCATTCAGCACGCTGGTGGCCGATGAGCCCTCGGCCAGCACCAGGTCGAGCGTCTGCAACAGATCGTCGACCGAATCGTCGCGGTCGCCGCTGGCGGTACCGCCCAGCACGTTGGGCAGGTCGCGCGACGGGTGGTCGGGGGCGGCGACGACCATGCCCCAACTGGCGAGGTGCGACGTGAGGAACGAGC
>JBIKLX010000216.1:0-4903 GCA_044359565.1 Ilumatobacteraceae bacterium | reverse complement strand
GACTGCCGTGAGGGCATCTGCGGCACGTGCTCGCTGATGATCGACGGCCAGGCCCACGGTCCGCAGCGCGGTTCGGCCACATGCCAGTTGCACATGCGCACCTTCCAGTCGGGCGCCGAGATCACCATCGAGCCGTGGCGTGCCTCGGCGTTCCCGATCATCAAAGACCTGATGGTCGACCGCTCGGCGTTCGACCGCATCGTCGAGTCGGGTGGCTACATCACCGCCGAGACCGGTGGGGCGCCCGACGGCAACCTCATCGCAGTGCCCAAGCCCGTGGCCGATGCAGCAATGGATGCTGCGGCGTGCATCGGGTGCGGCGCTTGCGTGGCGGCATGCCCCAACGGTGCAGCCAACCTGTTCACTGCGGCGAAGATGGCCCATCTGAATGTGCTGCCCCAGGGCCAGGCCGAGCGCTACAAGCGGGCCGAGGCGATGGTGGAAACCATGGACAGCTACTTCGGTTCGTGCACCAACCATGGCGAGTGCGAGGCGGCGTGCCCGAAGGAGATCTCGATCGACGTGATCGCCCTGATGAACGCCGACTATCGCAAGGCGAAGTTCAAGAACCGCAAACTCATCGCCCGTATCTGAGGCCCTCGCCGGCTCGATCACGCTCTGGATCACGGGCTGAACGGCGGCGGTTAGGGTGGTGGCCGTGGGTTCACTGGTGTCGTTGGTGATGAGCGACATTGTCGATTCGACGCGTCGGTGGGCAGCCGATGAGTCGGCGATGGCCGCCGACCTCGAGGTGCACGACCGCCTCATCCGAGACGTGGTCGAAGATGCCGGAGGCTCGGTGTTCAAGCACACGGGCGACGGGATGATCGCAGTGTTCGCCGACCCCGTGGCGGCAGTGGGCGCTGCAGCAGAGGTCCAGCGGGCCATCGGCGCCACGCAGTGGCGACATCCCGACGGTGTGCGGGTACGCGCCGCGGTGCACTCCGGCGTGGTGTACCCGCGTGATGGCGACCTGTTCGGCACGGCGGTGAACAAGGTCGCCCGGCTGCTCGGTACGTGTCCGCCAGGTGCCGTCCTGGTGTCGGGTGCGACGGCCGGGCTGCTCACCGAACGTGCGCCGGAGGGGTTGACTGTGCGGCGCGTCGGGTCGGCGAGCCTGAAGGGGTTCGCGATGCCCGATGAGGTGTATGCGGTGTCGGGCAAGGCGGTGGTCGAGGTCGACGACCTCGCAGTTGCCGGGCCGAGCGCCGAACGCGGGGCAGCGGTTCCGGCGATCGATGAAGAACTGGTGGGGCGCAGCGACGAGTTGGCGGCGATCTGGGACGCCATCGGCCGAGCTCGATTGGTGACCTTGGTTGGCGTCGGCGGGATGGGCAAGACCCGACTCGCCCTCGAGGTGGCCGCCGGGGCCGTCGATGCCTTCGCCGGCGGTGTGTGGTGGATCGATCTCGCCAACGCCACCTCGGACGAGGCGGTCCTGCCGGTGGCGATGGTGGCCGTTGGGGCACGTGAGACACCGGGCCGCACACCGATGCAGGCGTTAGGCGATCGGTTCACCGGCGTAACGGGCCTGATCGTGGTCGACAACTGTGAACACGTGCTCGATGCTGCTCGTGCCATGACCGAGGCGCTTCGTGTCGCTGCGCCCGACGTGCGGATCGTGGCCACGAGCCGCGAGGGGCTCGGCCTGCGCGGTGAGCAGATCGTGCCGATCGGTTCGTTGCCGCCCGACCACGGGTTCGAGTTGTTCTGCGAACGGGCGCTTGCCGTTCGTCCCGATCTCGACATGGCGGCGAGCCGTGACGTGATTGCGCGGCTCTGCGCCCGGCTCGACGGGATCCCGCTCGCCATCGAACTCGCCGCAGCCAGGTGCCGGTCGATGACGCCGACCGAGATCGACGGGCTGCTTGACGACCGATTCCGCCTGTTGCGTGGTGGCCGTGCCGGCGCAGAGCGCCATCGCACGCTGCAGGCCGCTGTGGCCTGGTCGTATTCGTTGCTCGACGGCGACGAGCGCACCGTCTTCGACCAGATGGCTGTCTTCGCGGGCGGCACGATCATCGAGGGTCTCGCCGCGGTGACCGGTCTCGACCGGTTCGACCTGCTCGACACCGTCGATCGGCTGATCTCTCGATCGATGGTGGTGGCGACCACCACACCGTTCGGCACCCGCTATCACCAACTCGAGACCCTCCGCCAATACGCGAAGGATCGCCTGGTCGAAGCCGGCACCTTCGAGGCCGTCCGCGACCGGCACCTCGACTGGGTGGTCGCCTTCGCCACGGGCCTGCCGCGACGCGGGACCATCGACGAGATCCGGACGGCTTTCCAGCGCTTCGCGACTGAGGTCGACAACCTCCGCGTCGCCGTTGCTCACGCGCTTGTCAGCGCCCGGCATGGTGCGGCACAGCGCATCGTGGCGGGCGTCCAACACTTCGCCTACCACCAGCCTGTGTGGGAGGTGCTCGACTGGGTGCGGCCGGTGACGATCGAGGGTGAGTGGACCGACGACGCAGCGGTCTGTGCCGCAATCGGTGCCTTCACCGACTACCGCCGCGGGCGGGAGACGGCCGATGTGTCGACGCTCGGCGGTGTGCCCGAGCGGTTCCTCGTCACCAACGCACGCGTGGTCAGCCTCCAGGCGCTCTTCCTGCGGACACCCGGCGGTTCGACCGGGTTGCAGGAGTTGATCGACCGGTTCGAGCCGGACGACGACTACGGGATGTTGATCGCCGATCGATCGCGGGTCTTCCTGTCGTACAGACGACAGTTCGTCGACGAACTGGGGGGTGAGGAAATCGACGAGCTGACTGCGTTGTGCGCAGCGACCGTCGATCGCGCGCGTCGACTCGGTGAACCGGTCGAGCTCGTGACGACGCTGTTCCTGGCCGGGTATGCCCTGATGGCGTGCCGACCCGATCTGGCGGTTCCCTTGGCCCGCGAATCGGTGTCGGTGGCTGGAGCGATCGGTGCCGACTACCTGACCGACTACACGCACACCGCTTTGGCGGTCACGTTGGTCCGCTCGTCGCCGGCCGATGTGCGCGACGCCGACAGGTTGACGGAGTTGCGCCAGTTGCTCGCCGACGCGCTCGCCCGCAAGCACTTCCACGACGCCGGAGTTCTGGCGGTGGCGCTGATCCCGACGCTTGCTGTTGCCGACCCGGACGTGGCAACACTGGTGGGGCTGGCGTTCAGCAGACACACGGGTGTCGCGTTGAACCGCGATCTCGAACGTGCCGGGGTGCCGTTGGTGGACGACATGGCCACCTCGGCTGAGCGCCTCGCGAACGTCACGTTGGTCGATGCCCTCGAGGCAGCCGTTGCGGTACTCGACCGCAGGATTGCAACTATCACCGATACAGAATCGGTGAGTGTGTCAGATCGCTTCTCGTGATTGCCTATGTCGGTGTCGTGCGGACGATCAGCACATCGCACGGTGCCGAGTAGAGCACTGTCATCGGAACACTGCTGAGCACATATCGACCACTGGGGTCGACACCGCGATTGCCGACGACTATCAGCTCGGCGTCAATTTCATTGGCGACTGCAATGATTCCTGCCGCAATGTCGTCGTGGCGAACGTATTGCTGCGCCCTCACTCCCCGTTCATCCGCTCGCCTGCTGATCGCAGCGAGCGACTGGCTTGCCAATGCGCCAGCGGTAGCGACCTGACGGGCGATTGCTGCTGCGCCTGCTGGACCGACCGGCGCACCGACGGTGGGGCGGGGCACGATATGGACGACATGTAGCGAAGCGCCGCAGAAAGCAGCGACGTCGATGGCGCGTAGCGCAGCCCGTTCGGCAGAGGCGCTTTCATCGGCGCCTACGAGTATTCGTGCATAGTGCTGCACCGCATATCCCCTTCGGGCCGGCAACGAAGCCGACCGTATCAGGCGCGAATTGTCGACGATTCCGCCTATCGGTTCAACGTGCCCGTAGTCACGGAACCGACGAACTCATCCGTCAACTACTGTCTTTCCATGGGTGCGTTGGTGTCGTTGGTGATGAGCGACATTGTCGATTCGACGCGCCGGTGGAATGCCGCCGAGGGGGCGATGGCAGCTGACCTCGAAGTGCACGACCGACTCATCCGCGACGTCGTGGAAGGCGCGGGCGGCAGTGTGTTCAAGCACACCGGCGACGGGATGATCGCGGTGTTCGACGACCCGGTCGCCGCGGCGGGTGCTGCAGCAGGTGTCCAGCAGGCGATCGGTGCGGCGTTGTGGCAGCAGCCTGATGGCTTGCGGGTGCGCGCTGCGGTGCACACCGGGGTGGTCTATCCGCGTGACGGCGATCTGTTCGGCACTGCGGTGAACAAGGTGGCCCGCCTGCTCGGGGTGTGCCCGGCTGGGGCTGTGCTGGTGTCGGGCGCAACGACGGTGCTGCTGGCCGACCGTGCACCCGAAGGACTCTCCCTGCAGCCGATCGGGCCGGTCGAGTTGGCCGGGTTCGGCACACCCGACGACGCCCACGCGTTGGTGGGCACCTGGTTGGCTGCGGTGCCGGCAGTGGCTGCAGTTGCGGCTGAGCCGATGCGACACGCGACGGCGGTGCCGTCGATCCATGATGAACTGGTGGGCCGCAGCGACGAGCTGGCCGCCGTGTGGGAGATGCTCGGCCGGTCGCAGGTGCTCACTGTGGTGGGCGTGGGCGGGATGGGCAAGACCCGCCTCGCACTCGAAGTGGCCGCAGGGGCAGTGGCCGCCTACGACGGGGCCGTGTGGTGGATCGATCTCGCCAACGCCACCGGTGCCGATGCGGTGGTGCCGGTGGCGATGGCTGCGGTGGGGGCGCAGGAGTCGCCGGGTCGCACACCGGTGGAGTCGTTGTGCGATCGCTTCAGCAAGGTGAGCGGTGTGGTGGTGGTCGACAACTGCGAACACGTACTGGCAGCGGCGCGGGCGATGGTGAGCGCCGTTCGCGATGCGGCGCCAGGCGT
>JBIKLX010000215.1:0-4915 GCA_044359565.1 Ilumatobacteraceae bacterium | reverse complement strand
CTGCCCAGGTGCTAATGACGAAGTCGGGTTCGAGCGCGAGGACCTGTTCCTTGGGCACCTCGAAGTTCTCGTTCAGCGTCATCCCGCCGGTCGGGAGCGCAGCGATCTTCTCGACCATGCCGTCGATGTCGGTCTGCCCGTAGCTCTGACTGTTGGCCAGGATGCGGTCTTCCAGCCCCAACGCGATGAAGCTCTCGACCTCGGCCACCGACGTGCCGTTCAGGATCAACACCTTCTCCGGCGGCGCATCGAAGGTGATCTCCCGCCCACAGTTGTCGATCGTCAACGGGTACTCCGTCGCCATCGATGTCTCGGGCATCGACATGTCCGGGGCCATCGTCGTGTCGGTCGCCATCGGTTCGGTCGCCGGCGGCGCATCCGTGGTTGCAGCTTCGGTCGCGGCAGGTGCTTCGGTAGCCGGTGGGGTGGTTGCGTCGGTGGCCGTGTCGTCGCTGCCGCACGCCGTGAGGGCCAGCAGCACGGCTGCGGAAAGAAGGGTGGTTCGTCTGTTCACAGCGAAGGAGTCGCTCGCGGACGCACGAAAGTTCCGAGGGCAGACATGGGCGCCGTTGCCGCCGGCTTCGAGCAGAGATGCCGGCGGCAACGACGTGTGCCTGCCACCCTCGAGGGGTGACACGATGGAGGTCGCCAGACGGAGCCCGCTGGTTCCCGACCCAACAACACAACCGACGGACGCAGGGAACTCGGGGTGTCGCTCGATCGACCTCTGTTGCATGGTGGACAGAGGTTCACCACGCCAGATCCTCCACGTTCGCCGTCGCCGTGAACCTTGCTTCGTCGAGTTCACCCCTGCCCGTTGATCAGAATGGGCCGCACCCACCGAAGGACGCCCACATGACCGCCGCCGAGTACTCCGACATGTCCGTAGAAGAAGCGACGCGTCACTCGATGGAAGCCCACGAACGCCTCGCCGAATGTGACGACCTCCAGATGTACGGCGATGAGCACATCGTCATCGTGGTCTATCCCGGCTTCACCGCGCTCGACCTCGCCGGCCCCCAGTACTTCCTCGGGAGCCTGATGGGCGCCACGGTGCACCTGGCCGCGACCGCACCGGCCGGCACGCAGGTCACTTCCGACACTGGGCTGTCCATCGTCACCACGGCGACGCTCGACGACATCGAGCGCTGCGACGTGCTGCTCGTACCCGGTTCGGGCGGCGGTCTCATCGATGCGATGGCGGATGCTGCGCTGTTGGCGCATCTTCGCCGCCTCGCAACCGGGGCCACGATCGTCTCGTCCGTGTGCACCGGATCGTTGATCCTCGGAGCCGCAGGTCTGCTCCAGGGGCGCCGTGCGACCTCGCATTGGGTGATGCGCAACCTCCTCTCCAGGTTCGGTGCCCAGCGACAGGACGATCGTGTCGTTCAGGACGGGCCGGTCTGGACATCCGCTGGTGTGACTGCAGGGATCGATCTCGGGTTGGCGATCACCCAACACCTCCGCGGGCAGGGCTACCGCGTCGCCCTGGAACTCCAGGCCGAACTCGTCACACCCAACCCGCCTGACCTCGGCGACATCGAGCAACACATGGCTGGCATGTTCGCCCTGACAGCCCTTCACGCCGCGGCACTTGCTCCGTCGCCCCCGGGCTGAGTGAGGCAGCCACTCAGTTCGGGCCGACGAGCGCACCTGCGAAACCGCAGCACTCGCCACTGCCGATGCTGAGCTCGACGTCGGGGCTAATCCGCTACGTGTCGTGCGTCAGGAAGCCAGTCATGGCATTGCCGGCGCTCACGGTGGGTTTGGTGGCGTGGCGGTAGATGAGGAGGGTCATGCGGGTGCCGTCGTGGCCGAGTTGGTCGGCGATGGTCTCGATGGGGATGCCAGCTTCGGACATCAGCGATGCAGCGGTGTGGCGGAGCTCGTGCGGGTGCCAGTGCCCGTAGCCGAGCTTCTGCGTCGCAGCGGTGAGTGTGCGGGCGATGTTGCGAGGGTGATGCGGCGTGCCGTTCGCTGTGGTGAATACGAGCTTGCCGTGCTCGATGCCTGCTGCTTCGCGCTGCGCATCCTGACGTCGTCTGTGCTGGCGGAGGATGTCGGCGAGCGGTGCGGGTATGTCGAGGCTTCTGCGTGAGCGGGTGGTCTTGAGTCGTTCGTCGACGACGAGTGTCTTGTTCTCGATCTTCAACGACCGACGGACGTGGAGGACTTGGTTGTCGAGGTCGATGTCGGGCCAGGTGAGTCCGGCCGCTTCGCCGGGCCGGAGGCCGAGGTAGAGCATGATCGCCCAGCAGGCATGCAGCATGTGACCGTCGGTGTGCGCAAGGAGGGCCCGTGCCTGTTCGGGGGTCATCGCTCGGCCTTCTTCGGTCCGTTCGGCTTCGGCGGGGAGTTCGACGATGCGGGCGATGTTCGTGGTGACGAGTTGCCGCCGTTGTGCGTAGTCGAGTGCGCGGCCGAGGACGCTGCGGATCTTGATGAACGACGAGTGCGACATCCCGTCAGCCGCTCTGGCTTCGAACGCGGCTTCGACGGCATCTGGGGTGAGCCGGCGGAGGCGTGTGCCGCCGAGGTCGTCGATGAGGACGTTGGTGGCCCAGGCGTAGTTGTCTCGGGTGGCGGGGGAGAGGTTCTGCGCTGGAAGCACCTTCGTGCGCCACCGCTCCAGCAACTCGCCGAGAGTCATGTTCCCGTCCGGGATGCCTTCGCCGCGTTCGACGTTGGCGAGCATCGTCCGCAACGCCCTCTTGGCCTTGGCTTCGGAGGGGTGGTAGGTGCGCCGGTACTTGTCGTCGATCTTGACCTGGGCGACCCATCGGCCGGGGTTTCCAGTGCGGGCGCCTTCTTGGTAGACGCTGCCGGATCCGTTGCCGACGCTCTTGGTTCGTGCTGTGCTGGTGGCCGCCATGGGGGAACCATATCCGCCCCGAGCGAGTAGTGAGGCGAGTAGTAGCGATTGAACGTCCACGTACGTCCACGTACGTCCACGAACGTCCACGAACGAACAACCAGCTCAGAAAGGGTGTGTCGGACGTCCACGAACGTCCACGGACGTGGTGCGTGAGAATGGCATGGAAGAGGTCAGGGGTTCAATTCCCCTCAGCTCCTCGGAGAGAACCCCAGGTCAGACGGCCTGGGGTTCTCTCGTTTCTGAGGTCGAACTCGTCGAGCGAGTAGTAGCTGCGCTGGTTGTGCCGATCGTCGTCGCTGTTGGGATGCCTGCGGCGCATCGCACTCCACTCGGGTGGATCCGGTCCAGGACGAGACCGACGCGGGGCTAACGGGGGCAACAGCGATTGAACGTCGGCGAACGTCCACGAACGTGAGCGCACATCGCGCTCACGCGCTCGAGGCGTTGTCGATCCGGGTGATGAGGTCGGTGAGGTACGCGATGGCGTGGTCGATGGTGGGTGGTGTGTCGGGGTGGGCCGCGGCGAGTGCCGGGTAGTCGGTGGCCCATGACGGCGAGGGGTGGAAAGTAGGTGGCCAGGTGTGTTTCTGGCGGCGGCGGAATGTGCCGACCGCTGCGTCGCGGAGTTGGGGGAGGTCGTCGGGTTCGAGGAGGGTTTCGAGAAGCCAGATGTCGATGATGTCGCGGACTCGGTCGTTGCCGTCGTCGAGGGGCTCGGTGCAGGCGTGGAGTTTCTGGGCGATCTGGGTGGGCACGTCCAGGCAGGGGATCCAGCCGGGTGGGTCGATCGCGAAGACGGCGAGAGCGATCCCGTCGGGTTGCACGAGTTCGTGCCGGTCGGCTGGGTTGTGGTCGATGGCAACTTCGAAGGTGATGCTGCCGAAGTCTCGGCCTTCGTAGCGGATCTGGAGTGGGACTCGCCATGGTTGGTAGCCGGCGCTGGAGATGTCGATCTGCACGGGGTCGTTCTTGCGGTTGACGCTGAACCCGTTCCAGGTCCGGTCGATGAACGCCTGGTCGAGTTGGTCGATCCATTGGTCGACGCGACCGCGGAAGACGACGTCGAGGTCGGTGGTCGCTCTGGCGGTGATGCCGAAGCGGAGTTGCATCGCGGTGCCGCCCTTGACGATGAACAGGTGGGCGCCGTCGTCGTGGCGCACGTCGTCGAGGAACGCACAGACGACTCCGACCCGCACGAGGTGCATGATGCGCTGGGGGAGTTGGTCGATGTCGGCTGCGTGGCGTTGCAGTAGCCGTTGGAACTCTTTGGCGCCGCGAGGTCGTTCGTTCATGACAGATCGGTGCGCTCGTGGAGTTGCTCGAGGCTGGTGATGAGCGTGTTGCGTATGGCGGCCGTGATCGCGCCGCGTTGGCGGGCGGTGTTTATCGCCTCACGGACGAGGTAGGCGGGCACGGTGTGGATGGTGTCGTGCAGGGTGCGGTTGATCGTGGTGACGGTGACCGCGTCGATGCGTGTGATCTCAGCGTCGCTGAGGTCGGCGCGGTGGATGACGTAGCGGTTCCCTCCGGCACGGCTGATCCGGTAGCGGGTGGGGATCGTGAGGTGGACGTGGGTCGGGTTGATGTCGCACAGTTCGTGCACGACGAGCGCCGAGTCGTGCGAGATCACTCCGCGACCTGCCGCCCACAGCCGGGCGAGGATGAACTCGTCGTAGCGGTCGTGGGGGAGTGCCGGCACCCGGTAGACGCCGTGGCCGGCCGATGCGAGTGTCCCGCGTGACACCATCTTGCGCAACTCGATCGCGGGCACACCGACGGGGGCGACGAGCGCTGGCGTGACGTAGCCGCCATGGTCGACGGCGACCTCCATCAGCGCATCCCAATACCTCCCAGGCATACATAAACAGTACCGTAACGGTACTGTTTATGCAAGACAGTCGCCGATTCCATGAACTAGGCGCGTATCTCGTGGAGTGTGTGGGGGGGCCAACAGCGACTGAGCGTCGGCGAATGTCGGCGAACAGGTTCCGACTGCATGGCATGGAAGAGGTCAGGGGTTCAATTCCCCTCAGCTCCACA
>JBIKLX010000214.1:0-4937 GCA_044359565.1 Ilumatobacteraceae bacterium | reverse complement strand
GGCAGCCGACACCACCAACCCGGCGAGCACGGCGATGAGCCCACGGTTGGCGTCGGGGATGGCCGTGTCGAGGATGGCGCGGAACGCGAACGGCGGCACCAGGCCGATGAGCGCCGCAGCCAAGATGGCCAGCAGGAAGATGACGATGGTGCCCCGGTAAGGCTGCGCGAACCCCCACGCCCGACGCACCGACCCACGCTGCAGCTTCACGCCCTTCACGGCACGGGAATCGCCGGGCATCATCATGTGGGGGCCCATTTGCATCGGGTGAACGATACGGGCAACTGGGTCCACACCGGGGCCCCGGACCCTGACTGACGGATCGGTGCGGTGGGGGGCGACCGCCACCTCCACCGCACCTCCCCCTAGGCTGCTCGACCATGCGATCCCCCCGGTTCGCGCGCCTCACCGAGATCACGCTGTCGTGCGCGCTCGTTGCCTCAGCCTGCAGCGCCACGTCGTCCACCTCGGCCGTGCCGACCGCAGCCCTGCCCGATACCAGCAGCACCTTCGGCTGGCAGCCGTTCGGTTCCGACGAGGCCGGCCCCGGCGACGTGGAAGTCGGTTCGCTGTCGGTGCCCCTCGATTACGCCGACCCCTCCAAGGGGTCGTTCGATCTGTACGTCGCCCGGCACCGCGCCAACGACCCGGCCAAGCGCATCGGCAGCTTGCTCGTGAACCCCGGCGGGCCCGGCTTCGGCGGCAGCAACTTCGCCGTGTACGCCGACCGGATCTTCAGCGAGACCCTGCTCGACCACTTCGACATCGTCGGCTGGGACCCGCGGGGCACCGGCCTCACCACCCCCGCCATCGACTGCATCGACGACTACGACCGCTACTTCGCCGGCACCGACATCACCCCCGACGACGATGCCGAGCGCCAGCAGATCATCGACCTCGCCCAGGAGTTCCAGAACCTCTGCGCCGAGAAGAACGCCGACGTCATCGAGTACATCGGCACCAACAACTCGGCGCGCGACATGGACGCCATCCGCGCCGCGCTGGGCGAAGCGACGATCAGCTACTTCGGCTTCAGCTACGGCAGCGAACTGGGTGCCACCTGGGTGACGCTGTTCCCCGACACCGTGCGCGCTGCAGTGCTCGACGGCGCCGCCAACCCAACCGCCGACTTCATCACCAGCGGCCTGCAGCAGACAGCCGGTTTCGAGAACTCGATCAACACCTTCCTGGCCCAGTGCAGCGAGAACAGCGACTGCCTGTTCCACAACGACGGCGATGCCGAGGCTGCCTTCGATGCATTGATGCTGTCCATCGACGACACGCCCATCCCCACCGAGGAAGGCCGCCCCGATGTCACCCGCAGCATGGCCCTCAACGCCGTTGCCAAATCGATGTACCGCCAGTTGTTGTGGCCGGAACTCGAACAAGCACTCGCCGACGCGCAAGTCGGCGACGGTGCCGGCCTGCTGAAGCTGTACGACGACTACTACCAGCGCCAGGAAGACGGCACGTACCGCAACTCGCTCGAGGCCTTCCAGACCATCTTCTGCATGGACACCCCCGAACGGTTGACCGTCGAGGAAGAAGACGCCACCGCGGCACAGTTCATCGAGATCGCGCCGCGCTTCGCCCCCGGCACCACCGGCTCGTATATGTGCACCTTCTACCCTCCTGCCAACGACCCCCGGGTCGACATCACCGGCGCAGGTGCCGGCCCCGTGCTGGTGGTGGGCACCACCGGCGACCCCGCCACCCCACTCAGCAGCACCGAGAACATGGCCAAGGCACTCGAACAGGGTGTGCTGCTGGTGGTGGTGGCCGACCAGCACACCGGTTACGGCGTGAACCAGTGCTCGTACGACGTGGTCGACGGGTACCTGGTCGATCTCACCGTACCCGACAACGGCATCCGCTGCGAGTGACCCGGGTCTGACTACCGGCGCCGACCGGCGCCGGTCACACCCGGCTGGCCGCGACGAGCAACCCAACCGTGGCCAGCACTACCGGTAGCGCGAGCCCCAGGCCGAACAACCGGCCGAACCGACGGCCACCGACCGCGAACCCGAGCACCACCTTCACCACCGTGTTGGTGGCCAGTGCCGCACCGATCGCACCCACGGCCGTCGAGCGCGCCAGGTTGCCGTCGGGCACCAGCGACACCATGGCCAGCGCCGTGCCGTGCGCATCGGCCAGGCCGGCCACCGCAGCGGTGAGCACCGCGGCCGCGCTGCCGAACTGCTCCTGCAGGATGGCCGAGACGAGCACGGTGGCGGTGAGCACGAGGGCGATGACCAGAGAGGCCGTCAACTGCAGCGGACGGCGCTGGGCCACGGTCACCTCGTCGGGCTCGCCATCGCCGGTGCGGCGGGCCAACCACCACACCTCGGCACCCAGCACCAAGGCCGCCGCCCCCATCGCGGGAAGCAACGCCACAGCGACCCGCCGGTCGACGACGGCCACGATGGCCACCACCTGCACGCAAGTGGAAATGCTGGCCGCCAACGCTCCCCCGACCGCCGGGCGCATCTGCGCCGGTGCAGCGTGCCGCGCCGCCCGGGCCAACACCGCCGTGGTGGCAGTGGCCGACACGAAGCCACCGGCGAGACCCGTCACCACCAGGCCACGACGTGGGCCGAGCACGCGGGTGCCCACGTAGCCCACCCAGCCGAGCCCGGCGAGGATGACCACCAGCCGCCACAGCTCGTTCGGGTTGACGACACCCCAGTGGTCGATCGTGCGATCGGGGAGCAGCGGCAGCACGATGAGCGCCATCGCGAAGTAGCGCAACGCGTCGTCGACCTCCACATCGGTGACCACCTCGCGCAGCAGGTGGTGCACCCGGCCCTTCTGCTCGAGCAGCAGCGCCACCGCCACTCCGATACCCGCGGCCACCACCACGTCGCGCTGGCAGTAGGCGCCCAGCAGGTAGGCCACCACGGCCGCGATCTCGGTGGTGGTGCCGCGGTGCACGCTGCTGGTGCGCCAGTAGCCGGCCACCACCATCGCGCCCACCACCACCAGCCCCACCGCCACCACCGCGGTCGACATCGAGCCCGCCAGCGCGCCGCCGAGACCCAGCAGCGCGAACGTGCGCGTGCCCATCGCCGGCGACTCCTCGTGCTCGACCCAGGCGTGACGCTCGCGCTCGAACCCGAGCAGCAGACCGATCGCCGCGGCCACGACGAACGGCTCGACACCGCCGCTCATCGCGACCTCGGATCCATCGCCACATCCTGCACCGCAACGAGTCTGGCCCTCGTCGAGCCGACCTACCAGGGCACTAGGTCACCTGGGTGACACGGGCGGAACCCTCAGCGCGCAACCGGCCGTTCGCGACACAACTCGTACGTGTTCGCCCACGGCCGCAGTTCTTCGAACACCCGGCTGGCACGGAGCACGCCCACATCGTCGTACCGGCCACCGATGATCTGCATGCCCACCGGCAGGCGACCGTCGATCATGCCGGCCGGAATCGAGGCCGCAGGATGGCCGGTGAAGTTGAGGAAGTAGGTCATGCACCAACCGATCAGCGGATCGACCGGCTGACCGGCCACCTCGCTCGGCCCGACCGTGTCGCCGTCGTCGCGGTTGGGTACCTGTACGGCCGACAGGGTGGGCGTGATCAGGAAGTCGTAGCGGTCGAGTACACCCTGCACCGCGTCGTACACGGCGGTGCGCATCGCCTGGTCGCGGTTGAGGTCGACGACACCGAAGCCGTACCCGCGCTCCACCCGGCGGACGTACTCCGGCGGCATCGACGCCCGGTGCTCGCCGAACAGATCGACCCCGGCCGCCTTCAGGCCTTCGATCGTGCCGAGGTTGAGGCCGGCGATCATGCGACACCACAGGTCGGCCAGTTCGAGATGGTCGTAGGGGATGTGGAGATCGACCACGTCGACCGTGGCCCCGGCGGCGGTGAACGCCTGCACGGCATCGGCCACCACGGCGGCAACCCGCGGGTCGACCGGGTACACACCGAAGTCGGGGCTGTACGCGATGCGCGCACCGCGCAGGTCGCCCTGCAGTGCTTCGAGCGGATGGATCGTGTCGCCCAGGCTGTAGGGATCGCGCGAGTCGTAGCCCGCCAGCACATCGAGTACCAGCGCCGCATCGGCCACCGTGCGCGTGATGGGGCCCTCGGCCACGAACGGGGCCGTGCCGCCGAAGGCGTTCGGCCGCAGCGGTGCCGGCACCCGGCCCCACGACCCCTTGAACCCGTACACCCCGCACCAGGCCGCCGGAATACGGATGGAACCGCCCGCATCGGTTCCCTCGGCAAAGGGCACCAACCCGTCGGCCACCGCAGCAGCGCTGCCACCCGACGAGCCCCCGGTGTTGCGCAACAGATCGAACGGATTGCAGGACGGTCCGAACAACGGGTTGTCGCAGGTGCCGCGCATGCCCATCACCGGACTGTTGGTCTTGCCGACGATGATGGCACCGGCCTGCTCGACCCGCTCGGCGAACATGCAGTAGGCGTCGATCACCTGATGGCGCAGTGCCGGCACACCGCCGAAGGTGGCGGGCCACCCCGGCTTGAAGTCGAAGAGGTCTTTGATGGCCGTGGGCACACCGTGGAGCGCGCCGAGGCGGGCCCCTTCCATCACCTGCTGTTCGGCCACACGCGCCGCCTCACGCGCCTCGTCGAAGGCGAGATGCACGAATGCATTCAGGCTCGGATTGCGTGCCTCGATCCGGTCGATCAACGCATCGAGGACGTGCACCGGCGACAGCTGTTTGGCGGCGATGAGAGCCGCGACCTCGGTGGCCGACAGGTAGGCGATGTCGCCGTGCGCATTCATGATGTCCCCCTCGTCCGTGCAGCAGTCGACTGTTGACACGTTCCCTTCCGAAGAATATATACTTTGGCCACACACCACGTCGATCGGGGAAGCCGTGAGCGAGTTCAAGCAGGCGCGTTACTACGAAGAAGGCTCGGATGCCGGGGGTTTGAACGACGACGAGATCGCCGAGTT
>JBIKLX010000052.1:0-17584 GCA_044359565.1 Ilumatobacteraceae bacterium | reverse complement strand
GCGCCGCCCGCCAGCAGCGCCGCGGCCACACCGTCGGCGCGGCGGTCGAACTCGGCCCACGTGAACGTGCGGTCGCCCTGGATCTGGGCCGTGGCATCGGGGAAGCGGTCGGCGTTGCGTTCCCAGATCTCGGCCAGGTTCCAGCCGGGCGTTGCGGTGTGCGGTGTGGAGGTCACGTCGGGCGACGTTAGTGGGCCACCTCGCCCTATCGCCGGGTCGATGCCCGACCTACCATGGCCGCATGGACTTCGAGCTGCCCGCACCCGACGACCAGCGCCGGGCAGCGGTGCGCGAGTGGCTGGCGGCGCATCCGCGCCCCTCCGGCGCCGAGCTGGCCGCGGCCGGCTACGTGGCCCCGCACTGGCCGCGGCCGTGGGGCCTCGAGGCCGACCCCATCCACCAACTGATCATCGACGACGAGTTGGGCAAAGCGGGTGTGCGCCGCCCGGTGAACCCCATCGGCATCGGCTGGGCGGGGCCCACGTTGCTGTACGCCGGCACACCCGAGCAGAAGCAGCGCTACCTCGCGCCGATCCTGTCGGGCGACGAGTTCTGGTGCCAGCTGTTCAGCGAACCGGGCAGCGGCAGCGACCTCGCCAACCTCGGCACCCGGGCGGTGCGCGACGGCGACGAGTTCGTGGTGAACGGCCAGAAGATCTGGACCAGCGGCGCTCAGTACGCCCGGTTCGGCATCCTCATCGCCCGCACCGACCCTGATGTGGCCAAGCACCGCGGCATCTCGTACTTCGTCTGCCCGATGGATGCGCCCGGCATCGAGATCCGCCCGATCACCGAGATGACTGGTGGGCACACGTTCAACGAGGTGTTCTTCACCGATGTGCGCATTCCGGCGGCGAATCTGGTGGGCGACCTGAACGACGGCTGGCGGCTGGCGAAGGTGACGCTGGGCAACGAGCGGGTGTCGCTGTCGACCGGCGGTGTGCTGTGGGGCAACGGCCCGACAGCGCTCGAGACGATCGAGGCGATCCGCGAGCAGTACCCGGAAGGGGTCGCCGACCCGCATCTGCGTCAGCGCATCGCCGAGGTGTACGTCGAGCACACGCTGCTCGACCTGATCCGTCTGCGCACCCTCACCGCCGCGCTGAAGGGCGAGGCGCCCGGGCCCGAGGCGAGCATCCGCAAGATCCTCGCCGACGAGCACGGCCAGCACGTGATGTCGCTCGCCCGCGACATGGTGGGCGCGCACGCCATGCTCACCGGTGGCGACGGCACCGACGCGTTCGTGCCGGGCACCGACACCAAGGGCCTCGGCCCCGACCGTCCCGCAGGTGGCCTGGCGCACCCCGGCTGGTACGACGGCTACATGTTCAGCCAGGCACTCACCATCGGCGGCGGCACCGGCGATGTGCAGCGCAACATCGTGGCCGAGCGGGTGCTGGGCCTGCCCCACGATGTCGACGTGGCGAAGGGCCTCAGTTGGGCCGAGGCGCAACGTGCCGCGGGGCGCGCCTCGTGAGCGTCGACCTGCTCGCCGCCGCCGAGCACGTGCACGAGGTGGTGGAAGCCAACGCCGACCGCAGCGAACAGGGCCGCCGCCTGGCGCCCGCAGTGGTGGAAGCCTTGCGCGACGCCCACCTGTTCCGCATGTGTGTACCCGCCGTGTACGGCGGACCCGAGGCCGACCCGCTCACCCTGGTGCGCGCCATCGAGTCGGTGGCCGCCGCCGACGGCGCTGCCGGCTGGTGCACGATGATCGCGTCGACCACATCGTCGATGAGCCTGTTCCTCGAGCCCGAGTTCGCCCGCCAGATCTTCGCCGATCCGCGCAGCATCACCGGCGGCGTGTTCGCCCCCAACGGCACGGCGGTGCGCGAGGCCGACGGCTGGCGGGTGACGGGCCGCTGGCAGTGGGGCAGTGGCTCACAGCACTGCACGTGGCTGACGGGTGGCTGCACCACCGACGACGGGCAGTTCCATCTGATGTTCATGGACCCCGCCGACATCGTCATCTACGACACCTGGCACGTCAGCGGCATGCGCGGCACGGGGTCGCACGACTTCAGCGCCGAGGGTGCCTTCGTGCCGTTCGGCCGTTCGGTGCAGCCGATGGCGGGCAAGCGTTACGTGGATGGTGCGCTGGCAGCGTTCCCCAATTTCAGCCTGCTGGCGGCAGGTGTGGCCGCGGTGGCGCTGGGTGTGGCCCGGCATGCGCTCGACGAGTTCATCGACCTCGCCCAGGGCAAGCGCCCGCTGTACAGCTCGCGCACACTCAGCCAGTCGGGCACGGTGCAGAGCGAGCTGGCCAAAGCCGAGGCTTCGCTGCGCGCAGCGCGGGTGTTCCTGCACAGCGAACTGGCCGAGGCGTGGCAGGCAGCCCAGCAGGGTGGCCACATCGACGTGGCCACGCGTGGTCGCATCCGGCTGGCCGGTGTGCACGCTGCAGGTGCCGCGGCACACGCCACCGATGTGGCCTACACGCTGGCCGGTGGCACGGCGGTGTACGAGACCAGCCCGCTGCAGCGCTGCCTGCGCGATGCGCACGTCGCCACCCAGCACCTCATGGTGTCGCCGCGCCTGAACGAGACGCTCGGCAAGTTGCTGTTCGGCGCCGACATCGACGCCAGCCAACTCTGACGCGCGTCAGTGACCGGGCTCGCCGAGGTCGGGCGAGATGCGATCGGGTGGGCCGACGATGAGCGGATCGGGCTCGCCCACCAGGGCGGTGTCCTTGTCGTCGTATGGCAGCACGCTCAGCACGTGGCGCATGGCGTTCACCCGGCCGCGCTTCTTGTCGTTGCTGCGCACCACGGTCCACGGTGCGAACGCGGTCGACGTGCGCCGGAACATCTCGGCCTTCGCCGCCGTGTATTCGTCCCAGCGGTCGAGTGAGGCGATGTCGTTGGGGCTCAGCTTCCACTGCCGCACCGGGTCGATGCGGCGGATGGTGAAGCGGGTGATCTGCTCGCGCCTCGACACCGAGAACCACAGCTTCACCAGCGTGGTGTCGGCGTTCACCAGCATCCGCTCGAACTGCGGTACGGAGCGCATGAACTCGCGGTACTCGGCCTGGGTGCAGTAGCCCATCACCCGCTCGACGGCGGCGCGGTTGTACCACGAGCGGTCGAAGAAGACGATCTCGCCCTGCGTGGGCAGGTGGCCCACGTAGCGCTGGAAGTACCACTCGCCCCGCTCGCGCTCGCTGGGCGCCGACAGCGCCACGGCAGTGGCGCCGCGTGGGTTGAGGTGCTCCATGAACCGCTTGATGGTGCCACCCTTGCCGGCGGCGTCGCGGCCCTCGAACAGCACCACCAACTTGTGGCCGGTGTCCTTGATCCAGGTCTGTGCCTTCAGCAGTTCGATCTGCAGGCCGCGCTTCACCTGTTCGTACTCGGGCCTGGTCATCCGCTCGGTGTACGGGTAGCCCTCGCGCCAGGTCTGCATGGGAAGGCCGTCGGGGCCGAGCAGTACTGGGTCGTCGACCTCGTCGAACGTGCCCTCCACCGCGTAGCCGCGCTCGCTGATCTCCTCGGGCGACATCGTGCGCAACGCATCGATGATGCGGTCGAGTTCGGCAGCGGCATGGTGTCTCGACAGGTCGTTGGCGTCGTCCACGAGCGCGACGTTAGGCACACGCCGCTGCTCGCGATGGACATTCACTCGTTGTTCATCTCGCCCAGACGGGCGGCGCGGATGCCTGCCCAGGTGGCGGGATCGTCGTTGCCCAGTGCCCACAGCGCCACACCGTGCAGGTCGTTGCGGTGGGCGATGTAGGCGCGGCGCTGCGCACCGTCGGCGCCCGGGTAGCGCACCGTGCGCGACACGGTGCAGGTGACGGTGGCGCCGTTTGCATCGGGTCCGGTGAGCGTGTCGACGTAGTCGAAGGCGTACTCGGCGGTGGTCTCGTCCCACACCGGGGTGATGCCGCGTGCAGCCAGCTCGCGGCCGGCGCGCGCGTTGGAGATGGCCCTTCGCTCGGGCGTTTCGCCGTCGGGGCAGGTGCCGGTGACGCTGAGCACCCAGTCGTAGCCGTAGGTGGGGATGCCGAGGTCGAGCTTCGCCGGGTCGACCAGTTCGGTGGCCGCCTGCACCAAGTCGTCGACCCACTCGATGGGCGCGATGGGGCCGGGCTTCGCGATGGAGTAGTCGTAGGCCATGATGCGGATGCGGTCGACGATCTTCCCCATCGCCTCGTAGTCGTACACCCAGTAGCCGCTGATGTCGGACTGCCCGCCGTCGTACACCGGCGGCACGGCCACCATCAGCGCGGCGCCAGTGGGTTCGAGCGCCGCATCGAGTTCGGTGAGGAACGCGATCCAGTTCGGTCGGGTGGTGGCCCACGTGGTGCGACTGTCGCCGAAGGCGAACACCTCGTAGTCGAGTTCGATGCCGGCGTAGTCGCCGTTGCGCACCAGGGCGACGAGCGTGGCCACATGGGCCGTGCGTTGCGCGGGGTCGGCCAGCACCCCCGCCATCACGCCCTCACCGGCGTTGTCGAACACCGTGGCGATGAGCGGCACATCCACAGCCGCGGTGGCGGTTCGATACCGCTCGATCGTGCCGTCGGGCATGCCCTCGTAGGTCACCACCTCGCGGGCACCGCGGGCCGAGTACGCCACGAGGGCGACATCGGCGAACAGGTCGGAGTTCTCGGTGAACGAGGCCAACGCCGAGTCGGGCTGCCAGTAGGGCGCCCAGCCGCTGACCGTGATGGGTGCGCCGGTGCGCTGCCACTCGCCCTTCGGCCAGGCGAGGCCCACCACGACGATGGCGACGATGCCGACGACCGCGATGACGATGGGCGCCAGGCGGCCGCGGGACGACGACGGCTCGGCCATGGTGGGCGAGCCTAGTGGCGAGGGCCCTAGTCTCGGCGTCGATGAGCACCGCACCGCCAGCGATGGACACGATCCGCGTCGAGCGGTCGGGCCACATCGTCACCGTCACCATCGACCGCCCCGGTTCGCCCATGAACGCGGTCGACGATGTACTGCACAGCGACATGGCGGCACTGTTCCGCTGGCTGAAGACCGAGGGCGATGCGCGTGCCGTGGTGCTGACCGGTGGCGAGAAGCGCGCCTTCAGCGCTGGCGGCGACTTCGACTGGTTCCCGCAGTTGCGCCGGATGGAGCCGCTCGACGCACTGCGCCGCGAGGCGAAGCAGATCATCTGGGACCTGCTCGACGTGGAGATCCCCATCGTGTGCGCGCTGAACGGCGCGGCGGCAGGCCTGGGTGCCTCGGTGGCGCTGCTGTGCGACCTGATCGTGATGAGCGAGCGCGCCGTCATCATCGACCCGCACGTGAACGTGGGGTTGGTGGCCGGCGACGGTGGCACTGCGGTGTGGCCGTGGCTGCTCGGCCCGTTGGCCGCGAAGAAGCACCTGCTGCTGGGCGAGCCGCTCACCGCCGACGAGGCGCTGCGCCTCGGTGTGGCCGCAGAGGTGTGCGCTCCCGCCGACGTGAACGCCCGCGCACTCGCCTGGGCCGAGCGCCTGGCTGCCCAGCCGCCGCTGGCGGTGAAGGGCACCAAGATCGCCGTGAACGCGCATCTGAAGCGGGCGTTGCTCGACAGCTTCGACCTGTCGACCGCGATGGAGATGCCGTGCTTCTTGTCGCACGATCACGCCGAGGCGATGGACGCGCTGCGCGACAAGCGCACGCCGCACTTCGAGGGGAGATGACAGTGGACGATCATCAGGACGCGATCGAGACGATCATGACCACCCGGGCGATGCGCCGCTACAGCGACCGCCCGGTCAGCGACGACGACATCGTCACCTGCCTGCGGGCCGCCCAGCAGGGGCCCAGCGGTGGCAACGTGCAGCCCCAGCAGTACGTGGTGGTGCAGGACCCTGCATTGCGGGCCGAGGTGGGCCGTCTGTACCGCGAGGCGTTCGACCGCTACGAGCGCTCGCTGCCCGAGCCGAGTGAGTTCCCCGATGCCGAACGTGCTGCCGCGTGGAAGCGCAGCCGCGACGCCAGCCGCCACCTGGCCGACCACCTCGGCGAGGTGCCGGTGATCGTGGTGTTCCTGCAACCGCTCATCCCGTGGGGATCGGTCGACGACGAAGGCCCGATGGACATCGGCCGGCTCGATGCCAGCGTGTATCCGGCCGTGCAGAACTTCTGTGTCGCCGCCCGTGCCCTGGGCCTGGGTACGGCACTCACCACCGTCATCCGCATCCGCAGCGCCGAACTGTTCGACCTGCTGGGCGTGCCGACCGGGAAGTTCGAGGTGGCGGCCCTCACGCCGCTCGGCTATCCGACGGGCCGGTTCGGTGTCGCCCCGCGCAAGCCGGCGGCCGCGGTGACGCACTGGGACCGCTGGGGCGACAAGCGCCGCTGAGCGGACCGGCACGACCGGCTCCGACCCGACCTGGCCCTGCTTCGGCGTGCTATCCCAAGGGCATGACGGCTCTCGACTCCGCACCCGCCACCGACCGCCTCGTCGTCGATCTGCTCGACCCCGAGCTGTACCGCCGCAACCCGCACGACGTGTGGGCCTGGATGCGAGCCAACGAGCCCGTCTACCGCGACCGCCGCAACGGGCTGTGGGGCATCACCCGTCACGCCGACCTGAAAGAGGTCGAGCGGCGCAGCAGCGTGTTCCTGTCGGGCCAGGGCTACCGCGCCATCTGGTCGCCCGACGAGATCAACATGATCGCCCAGGACGATCCGCGCCACCGCCAGCAGCGCATGCTCGTGCAGGGCTACTTCACTGGCGCGGCCATCGCCCAGCGGCGCGCCGAGATCGACACGCTCGCGGCCGAGCTGATCGACGCGATGATCGAGCCGGGCACCTCTCCCGACGGTGTGGAGGTGGTCGACGCACTGGCCGGCCAACTGCCCGCCCGGCTCACCTGCCGCCTGCTCGGCTACCCCGAGCACATGTGGCCGCACCTGAAGAGCTGGAGCGAGCGGCTGATGCGCATCGACATGCGCGAGCGCGACGGCCACACGTTCACCGAGTTCATCGCCGCCAACATGGAGTTCGCCACGGCGCTGGGCGAGATCGCCCGCGACAAGTACACGAACCCGCAGGCCGACCTGATCAGCGAATGGGTGCACGCCACCATCGACGGCCAGCCGTTGCCGCCGGCCGCCATCGTGCACGAGGTGGGCCTGTTCATCAGCGGTGGTGCCGAGACCACCCGCACCGCCATCAGCCACGGTCTGCGCGCCTTCGTCGACCACCCCGAGCAGTGGGACGCGATGGGTGCCGACCCGTCGCTGGTGCCGGGCGCGATGGAGGAGGTGCTGCGCTGGGTGACGCCGCTGAACAACATGTTCCGCCGGGCCGGGGCCGATGCGATGATCGGCGAGCAGTCGGTGCGACGCGGCGACCGCATCATCCTGCTGTACCCATCGGCCAACCGCGACGAGGCAGTGTTCGCCGATCCGTTCCAGTTCGACATCCGCCGCAACCCCAATCCGCAGATCGCGTTCGGCTTCGGCACGCACCTGTGCATCGGTACGCATGTGGCACGTGCATCGCTCGCTGCAGTGTTCGGCCAACTGGCCCAGCGCGTCACCGACCTGCGTGCGGTCACCGAACCCGACATCGAGTCGAACATCTTCGCCAGGGCCGTTCGTCGCTTCGATCTGGGCTTCCGGACACGCTGACACCGATGCGCGGATAAGGTCGGGCCATGCGTTCCCTCACCCACCAGAGGCGACTCGCCTTGACGTTGACACTCGCCATGCTGCTCGCCTCGTGCGGAAGCGACGAGTCGGCCGACAGCACGGCGATCCCTGCCCAGGCCGATGCGTGCCCGAAGCGTGAAGTGGTCGATGGTCGGCCGCTACGCGTGGTTTCCACAGTGGCGCCGCTCACCAGCATCATCGCCAACATCGCCACGGGCACCCCCACGGTGGTCACCGGTGTGGTGCCCGAGGGCACCAACAGCCACACCTACGAGCCGCCGCCCAGTGTGGCGGCCACGCTCGAGCAAGCCGACATCGTGTTCCTGAACGGCCTGGGCCTGGAAGACCCCACCCGCACGCTGGCCGAGGCGAACGCATCCGACGGTGCGGTGCGCTGCGAACTCGGTACCGCGGTGCTGCCCCGCGACGAGTGGGCGTACGACTTCTCGTTCCCCGAAGACGGCGGCAAGCCCAACCCACACCTGTGGACCAATCCGCCGATGGGCCGCGACTACGCCGAGGTGGTGCGCGACTCGCTGGTGGCCGCCGACCCGGCGAACGCTGCCACCTATGAGGCCAACTTCACGGCCTTCGCGGCGAAGATCGACGCCCTCGATGCGGCCATGACCGAGGCCACGGCCACCTTGCCCGCCGAGCAGCGCCAACTGCTCACCTACCACGACGCCTACGCGTACTTCGCCAAGCACTACGGCTGGACCGTCATCGGCGCCATCCAGCCGTCGTCGTTCGACGAGCCGTCGGCCAAGGACGTGGCAGCGCTGATCGAGCAGGTCCGTAGCACCGGCGTGCAGGCCATCTTCGGTAGCGAGGTGTTCCCGTCGACGGTGCTCGAGCAGATCGGCGCCGAAACCGGGGTGCGGTACGTCGACGTGTTGCGCGACGACGACCTGCTCGGCGAACCCGGCGACCCCGAGCACACCTGGCTGGGGCTGATGCGGTTCAACTACGTCACCATGCTCGAGGCGCTCGGTGGCGACCCGTCGGCGCTCGCGACGGTCGATGTGGCCGACGTGGGTCCCGACAGCGCTGTGTACCCGCAGTGACCGGACCCGGCAACGACGTCGTCGTCGAGCTCAGCCATGTCACCTGTGCCTACGGTGCGGTGCCGGTGGTCGACCACGTCGACCTCACCGTGCGCCGCGGCGAGTTCGTGGGCATCGTCGGCCCGTCGGGAGCTGGCAAGACCACGCTGCTGAAGGCCCTGCTCGGTTCGGTTCGTCCGGTGCACGGCCATGTCACGCTGGCTTCTGGGCTGCGGGTGGCTTCGGTGCCCCAGCTCGAGACCGTCGACTGGAACTTTCCGGTCACGGTGGCCGAGGTGGTGGCGATGAGCATCGCCCCCGACCGCTGGTGGTGGCCACGGGTCTCGGCAGGCGAACGCCGTCGTATCGACGAGGTGCTCGACCGGCTGGGCCTCGCCGGCCTCGGTGGCCGCCACATCCGCGAACTGTCGGGCGGTCAGCAGCAGCGTGTGTTCCTGGCCCGGGCCCTGGTGCAGCAGCCCGATCTGCTGGTGCTCGACGAGCCCACGGCCGGTATCGACGTGCGCACCCGCCACGAGGTGCTGCACGTGCTCGCCGACCTGAACGAGGCTCCGCCGAACGGGCAGGGCATCGCAATCGTGCTCACCACGCACGACCTCAACGGGCTCGCGGCGCACCTGCCGCGGCTGGTGTGCTTCAACCGCACCGTCGTGGCCGACGGCAGCCCGCACGAGGTGCTCACACCCGAGGTGCTGGAACGCACCTACGGCGCACCGATGGAGGTGCTGGCCCACGGCGGCCTGCCGGTGGTGCTGGAACACGGCGACGAACTGCTGCGCACCCGGCTGCGGCGATTGTCGGCATGACCGCGGTCGACCTCCTCAGCCCGTTCGGGTTCGAGTTCTTCCGCAACGGTCTCGTCATCGCTGCACTCACCGGTGCGCTGTGCGGCCTGGTGGGCGTGTTCGTGGTGCTGCGCGGGATGAGCTACATCGGCCACGGGCTCAGCCATGCCGTGTTCGGCGGTGCTGCGCTCGCTGCCGTGCTGGGCGTGAACTTCTTCATCGGTGCCGGGTTCTGGGGGCTCACCTCGGGGTTGATGATCGGCCGGGTGTCGCGGCGGCGCATCATCGGCGCCGATGCCGCCATCGGTGTCATCACGACGGCGTCGTTCGCGATGGGCCTCGCACTACAGGCCCGGTTCGGTCAGGCCCGGCGCAGTATCGACGCCGTGTTGTTCGGCAACGTGCTGGGCGTGTTCACCAGCGACATCGTCGCCGTGTCGATCGTGGGACTGGGCAGTGTGCTGGTGGTGGCGCTGCTGTACCGGCGCCTGCTGTTCTCGATCTTCGACCCCGATGTAGCCGGTGTGAGCGGCGTGAACGTCGGCCTGATGGAGGCCGTGCTGATGGCCATGCTGTCGGCAACCATCCTGGTCACCGTGCGGGTGGTCGGCGTGCTGCTGATCTCGGCGATGTTGGTGCTGCCCGCTGCCACGGCCCGTCTGCTCACCGACTCGTTCGGGCGCATGCTGGTGCTGTCGCCCGTGCTGGGCGCCGCCATCGGCGTGGTGGGCATGTACGCCAGCTGGTACGCCGACGTGCCCAGTGGCGCCGTCATCATCCTCGTCGGCACGGCCGTGTTCCTGGCGGTGTACATCTCGGTCGGGGTGCGCACCCGCGCCCGGGTGGCCGGCCTCGACCACCACCCCGCTGCGGCCTGACGCATCGCTGCGGCAGCAGCCTCAGTCGCCCAGGAACCACTCTGCGCCGGTGGGCGTGTCGCGTACCTCCACGCCGATGGCCGCTAGCCGGTCGCGGATGAGGTCGGACAGGTCGTAGCGCTTGTCGGCGCGCACCACGGTGCGCAGCGCCAGGATGATGTCCATGTATGGCCCGGCGACGGCCCGTGGGTCGACCAGGCCGCGCACCGCCGCGTCGCCGAGGCGCACGATCATGCTGCGCAGCGTGGCGTTGGCACGGTCGGTCTCGTCGCTCCGCAGGGTGTCGGCCGACCAGTTGCGGATGGCGGCTTCCAACTCGAGCGCGGCCCGTGCGGCGCCGGCTGCGTCGTTGGCGTCGAGCGCTGCGGCGAACGCAGCCTCTGCTGCCTCGGCCTCGGCGGCCAGCGAGGTGGCCGGGGCTGTCGGTGCCGCAGGTGCCTCGATTGCAGCGGCCACCGCGGCGGGCGGGGCGCCGACTGCCACCAGGCCGCGCGCCGGATCGCGCAAGGCGTCGATGGGCAGCGTGGCACCGGTCTCGTGCACCGTGCTAGCACCGCGCACCCGGACGGTGATGGTGCCGTTGCCCACCACGGTGGCGGTGTCGGCATCGAGGTCGAGCACCACGCCGGTGTGTTCGTCGACGCCCAGCACATGCACTCCGGCCGGCAGCATTGCCTCGAGCGTCTGCAGGCGGTGCTCGCCGAGGTAGCAGAAGCGGGTGTCGTGGTGGCCACCCTCTTTGTTGTCGTAGTGGGGGATGACGGCCACCGGCAGGTTCACCTCGGTGAGCACGTCGAGGCCGTCGAGCCAGGTGGGCTCGTCGCCCACTTTGTAGATCTCGTACACCGGCACCGTGAAGCGGCCGAGTGTGAGCGCGGCGGCGGAGGCGAACGTGACGGCACCACCGTGACGCAGTTTGGCGCGCACCAGATCGGGCACCTGGGTTCCGGCCCACTGGCGTAGGGCGTAGGTGGGGCTTCCCGGCCCGGCGAACAGGTAGTCGGCGGCGCGCACCCGGTTCAGTGCCTGCTCGACCACCAGCGGGTCTTCGCCGTGCACCCGGGTGAGGCCGGCCACCTCGATCGGATGCCCGACGCTCTGGCGGAAGTACTCCTGGGCGCGGGTGGCGAGTTCCGATGCGTTGGCCTGGAAGCCGTAGGGGGTGTCGAGCACCACGGCGCGGGCGTCGCTGCCGAGCCGGTTGATGAGGTCGCGGTGGTGCTTCATCATCGTGGGCGCGGTCTCGCCCGAACCCATGATGGTGAGCAGACGGGGGAGGGGGGTGGTGGTCATACGAGGAAACCGTTCTGGATGTGCTCGACGATGACGTCGGCGCAGCGTTGCGGGAACTGGGCATGGAGGTCGTGGTGGGCGGGACGGAACCACACCACGCGCCCGTGGGGGAGGGAGGCCAGCGCGGCCTCGACGGCGAGGTGCTTGTCGTGGGCCCAGGCCACATCGCCCGAGTCGGCGGGCAGCAGCAGCACGGGCTGGGTGATGTGCGGGTACATGGCCGACGGACGGTGTGCCCACAGTTCGCGCAGGATCAGCAAGTGCCGGGGAAGCGTGAGCCAGGCGCGCACGGTGCCGTCGGCGAGCACCTCGAAGTTGGCCAGCGACCCGGCGATGCCGGTCTCAGGCCAGTCGGCGTGCATGGCCCGCATACCGGCCTCGAGGCGAGCGGCGCTCAGCCCGCTCAGGTCGGGCGGACGCAACTTCACGGCGCAGTCGTCCCATTCGGGGAACACGCTGGCCAGTTCGATCATGCCCCCGTCGACGGCGACGGCACCCACCACTCGGTCGGGCAGGGCGTGCGCCGCGTGCACGACGATGTTGCCGCCCCACGACTGGCCGACGATCACGGCCCGCTGCTCGCCGAGGCCGTCGAGCACATCGGCGAGATCGGCGCAGATGGTGTCGAAGTCGTAGCCGTGGTCGGGCTTGTCGCTGTGGCCGTGACCGCGCAGGTCGACGGCCGCGCTGCGGTAGCCCTGCGCCGCCAACGCCTCGCCCACGCCATCCCACATGCGGGCGTTCGACGCCAAGCCGTGCACCAGAAGCACGAACGGGCCGGTGGCCTCGGCCGGTGCGGGGCCACGGCGGATGACGCGCAGGCGCGTGCCGTCGGTGGTGGTGATGAGGTCGTCGGCGTGCATCGTCGTGCCAGTCTGGCCCAGCCAGTGGTCGCCGGGCATTGCCGAGATCGGTACTGTTCGCGCATGGGGAACACGCCGATCACTTCCATTGCCGACATCATCCGCGTCCACGGGGTCGAGCGGGCCGACCATCCGTGCCTCGTCCTGGGCGATCGTCGCCTGTCGTGGGCCGACCTGTACCGCCGGTCGGGCCAGGTGGCCAATCTGCTGGCGGCGGCCGGCGTGGGCGACCAGGACCGGGTGGCCTTCCTCGACAAGAACGGCATCGAGCACTTCGAGGTGTTCTACGGCGCTGCGTTGTTGAACGCCGTCACCGTCGACGTGAACTGGCGTCTGGCCGCCCCCGAGGTGGAGTACGTCGTGAACGACGCGCAGGCCAAGGTGCTGGTGGTGGGCCCCGACTTCGTGCCCATGCTGGCCGCCATTGTGCCCAACCTCACCCACACCACCACCGTGCTGGTCATCGGTGGCGCCGAGGGGTTCGCCGACTACGACGAGGCGGTGTCGGCTCAGCCCGCCACCGACCCGGGCACCACCAGCGCAACCGACGACGTGGCGTTCCAGCTGTACTCGAGCGGCACCACGGGGCGACCCAAGGGCGTGATGCTCAGCAACGACAACTTCTTCGCCCTGTTGCCGTTGGCGAAGGAACTGTGGGAGTTGTCGCCCGACTCGGTGAACCTGGCAGCGATGCCGCTGTTCCACATCGGCGGTGGCGGATGGGCGACGGCCGGTATGTACGAGGGCTGCACCACGGTGGTGATGCGCGATCTCGACCCGGGCGCGCTGGTGGGCCTGATCGGCAAGGAGCGGATCACCCACGGGTTCCTGGTGCCGGCGGTGCTGCAGTTCATGCTGATGGTGCCGGGTGTCGAGCAGGCCGACTTCAGCAGCCTGCGCGTGCTGGTGTACGGCGCCTCGCCCATCAGCGAAGAGGTGCTGGCCCGCAGCGTCACCACCTTCGGCTGCAAGTTCTGGCAGGCCTACGGCCTCACCGAGACCACCGGCGCAGTGGTGAACCTGCCGCCGGCCGACCACGACGTGAACGGCCCCCACCGGCATCGCCTGCGCAGCTGCGGTCTGCCCGGCCCCGGTGTGGAGGTGCGCATCGTCAACACCGACACCTTTGCCGACTGCGAGCAGGGTGAGGTGGGCGAGATCTGGATCCGCTCGCCCCAGGTGATGAAGGGCTACTGGAACATGCCGGACGAGACCGCCAAGAGCATCGACGCCGACGGCTGGTTCCGCAGCGGTGACGCCGGCTACCTCGACGCCGACGGCTACCTCTACATCCACGACCGGGTGAAGGACATGATCGTGAGCGGCGGCGAGAACGTGTACCCAGCCGAGGTGGAGAACGTGCTGATGGGCCACCCGGGTATCGGTGATGTGGCCGTCATCGGCGTGCCGCACGAGAAGTGGGGCGAGACCGCGAAAGCGATGGTGGTGCGCAAGCCCGGTGTGGAGGTGACCGAGCAGGACATCATCGACTACGCCCGCGAGCGCCTGGCCCGGTTCAAGTGCCCCACCAGCGTCGACTGGATCGACGCCCTGCCCCGCAACCCCAGCGGCAAGATCCTGAAGAAGGACCTGCGTGCGCCGTACTGGGAAGGCCGCAGCAGGAACGTGAACTGACAGGTCGGTAGCCTGCCCGCATGAGTAGCTGGAACGAACAGATCATTGCGGAATTCAGGGCCACCGGCGGCAAGGCCGCGCAGTTCGGCGACCACCCACTCGTCATCCTGCACACCATCGGCGCCAAGTCGGGCGAGGTGCGCGAGATCCCCCTGGTCGCTCTGGTCGAGGGCGACACGCTGTACGTCTTCGCTTCGAAGGGTGGCGCACCCACGAATCCCGACTGGTACTTCAACCTGAAGGCCAACCCCAGCATCACGGTCGAGTACGGCACCGACACCTTCACCGCCGACGTCGACGAGCTGGCACCGGCCGACGCTGCAGCGAAGCTCCAGGCTCAGGCCGTGCTCATGCCGCAGTTCGGCGAGTACGTCACGGCCGCGGCGCCCCGCGTCATCCCTGCCTTCTCCATCACCCGCGCCTGATTCCCTTCGGTGCCGGGCGCACCAAGTCGATCGCGCCGTACGTGGGGCTGCTCCGACCGCTCAGCGTTGAATGCGGCCCGAACTGCGGCCTTCGAGGCGCGGGTAGGTGAGCGGATGGTCGCGCAGCAGAGGTTGGCGTTTGCGGAAGCCGGGCTGGCTGCCCGGATCATTCGGGAAGTAGCCGAAGCGATCGGGCCACAGCACCTGCTGGACGACCGGTAGGTCGTCGTTGCCGTAGTACTGGAACCAGGCCGACATACGCGACCGATCGGCCGACACCCAGCGGTCGGGCACATCGACGATGCGCACATCGGTGCAGCAGATGGCGAGATCGCCGGTGCCCGGGCCGAACAGGCCGTCGCGTCGCGCCTCCACGACGGCGTGCACCAGGTGATGGGCCGCATCGAGCGACGGGCCGAGCACGACGAGTTCGGGTAGGCCGAGCGAGGTGAGGCCAGCGGTGTACGACCAGGGCTTCGAACTCGGCGTGGTGCACCTGCAGCCCGGCACCGAACAGGGGCCGTAACCGATGTGACGGACCAAGAACCCGTTCAGGGCGATGATCTCTTCGCTGGACAGGGGAGGAGCCTGGGGGCTCGATGGCGTGGGATCGTTGTAGTTCGCCATGCCGCCGAGTGTGAACGGGGGGTGTGGCACGGAATGCCGGCGTCTCGGCCTGGGCCACCCCCTTCACTACACTCCTGCTCGCGGCGTGGGGCCGCCATGGGGAAATGAGGCAGTGATGACCGCTCACAGTGTTTCGGGCCCGAATCTTCCGGGCCGACTCGGCAATCCCGACCTGACGCTGGGAGACGATCCGCGTTCCGACCCGCGCATGGTTGCGGCGATGATCCCGATCGGCCTGGCCGAGCGCACCCCGCCGCAGCCGGTCACGGTCGACACCCCGCTCGACCAGTTGCACGAGTTCAACGCCATCGCCGAGAGCGGGTACGACATGCTCTTCGGCATGCTCACCACCGACCTCGCCCCGGTGGAGGGGGTCGTGCGATCGGTCGAGGTGATCCGCGGCATCGATGGCAACGACATCACCCTGTACCTGCACCGCCCCGAGCAGGTGTCGGGTCCGCTGCCCGGCCTGCTGCACCTGCACGGCGGTGGCATGACCATCCTCGAGGCGTCGGGCGGGGGATACCAGCGCTGGCGCGACAAGCTGGCGGCCACCGGCATGGTGGTGTGCGGTGTCGAGTTCCGCAACGCCAGCGGCAAGCAGGGGCCGTTCCCGTTCCCGGCCGGCCTGAACGACTGCACGTCGGCGCTGCTGTGGTTCGCCGAGCAGCGCAGCCGCCTGGGCGTGGACAAGATCGTGGTGTCGGGCGAGTCGGGTGGCGGCAACCTCACGCTCGCCACCACCCTGCAGGCCAAGCGACAGGGACACCTCGACCTCATCGCCGGCGTGTATGCGCAGTGCCCGTACATCTCCAACGCCTACGAGTCGCCGGTGCCCGAGTTGACGTCGCTGTTCGAGAACGACGGCTACCTCCTCAGCTGCGAGCAGATGAGTGTGAATGCGATGCTGTACGACCCCTCGCGCGAGAGCGCCACGAACCCGCTGGCCTGGCCGTACCACGCCTCGCTCGACGATCTCGCCGGGCTGCCGCCGCACGTCATCTCGGTGAACGAACTCGACCCGCTGCGCGATGAGGGCCTGGCGTACTACCGCAAGTTGGCCGCGGCCGGCGTGCCGGTGGCGGCGCGAACGGTGAACGGCACCTGCCACGCGGGCGACTGCCTGTTCGAGGCGGCGATCCCCGAGGTGTTCCACGCCACCATTCGCGACATCAAGGCGTTCGCCGATTCGTTGTGATCCCGAGTCGTCAGGTTCCGGTAACCCGCCGGTCACCTGACGACATGAACGCGCGAGGGCCAAACCGGTACAGTCGTCTTGTCTTGGGGTGCAACGGTGCACGCCCATCGGAGTGTGGAGGATCCCCGTGAGCGAAGCGCCCGTCGCTCGACGACCCAAACGCGAGGTCCCGCCGCTTCCTGCCGATCAGGCTGCTGCCGTCGATGCAGCGCTCGAGGCCGGTGGACGCGACCACACCCGCTTGCTCGTCGTGCTGCACCACCTCCAGCACAGCCTCGGCTACATCCCGCCGGCCACGGTGCGGCCCATCGCCAAGGCCCTCGGGCTGTCGCGGGCCGAGGTGCACGGCGTGATCAGCTTCTACCACGACTTCCGCACCGAGCCCGGTGGGCAGCATCACGTGAAGGTGTGCCAGGCCGAGTCGTGCCAGGCCGCCGGTGGCCGCGACCTGTGGCCGTCGCTCGAAGCGGCGCTCGGCTGTGCTGCCGGCGCCACAGCCGCCGACGGTTCGGTCACCCTCGAAGTGGTGTACTGCCTGGGGTTGTGTGCCGCCTCGCCTGCGCTACTGGTCGACGACCACCCGGTGGGTCGACTCACCGAAGCCAAGGTCGCCCAGGTGGCCGCACGCGTGCGGAGGGCGTCATGACCGTCTCGGTGTTCGTCCCTCGCGACGCGATCGCCCTGGCGATGGGCGCCGACGACGTCGCTGCTGCGATCGCCGACGAAGCCGCCCGCCGCAACCTCGACGTGCGTGTGGTGCGCAACGGATCGCGCGGCCTGTTCTGGCTCGATCCGCTGGTGGAGGTGGATGTCGACGGGGTGCGCCACGGCTACGGCCCGGTCGAGGCGGCCGATGTCGCTTCGTTGTTCGATGCCGGATTCCTCAGCGGTGCCGACCATCGCCTGGCGCTGGGTGCGGTCGAGTCGATCACCGAACTGGCTGCACAGACCCGGCTCACGTTCGCCCGGCACGGCGTGGTCGATCCTCGTTCGCTCGACGACTACCTCGCGCACGGCGGGTACGACGGCCTGCGCCGTGCCCTGGCGATGACCCCCGATCAACTACTCACCGAGATCGAGGCATCGGGCCTGCGCGGCCGCGGCGGTGCAGCGTTCCCCACCGGCATCAAGTGGCGCACCGTGGCCAACGCCCCGGCCACACCCAAGTACGTCGTGGCCAACGGCGACGAGGGCGACTCGGGCACGTTCGCC
>JBIKLX010000213.1:0-4964 GCA_044359565.1 Ilumatobacteraceae bacterium | reverse complement strand
CCGGGCCACCGCAGAACAGGGTGTCGCCGCTGAACACCACGCCGCTCGACGCGTCGTGGAAGCAGCAGCATCCGGGCGAGTGCCCCGGAGTGTGCAGCACCGCCAGATCGTGGCCGGCCACGGAGATGACGCTGCCCGGCTGCACCGCACCATCGGTCGTCTCGCCGGGCCACACCACATCCCACAGCATCTGGTCACTCGGGTGCAGCAGGATTGGCGCATCGACCACCTCACGCAAGGGCACTGCTGCGTTGATGTGATCGTTGTGGCCGTGGGTGAGCACGATGGCCCGCACCCGCCGGCCGTTCACCGCGGCCACGATGCGCGCCGCGTCGTGCGCTGCGTCGAACACCACCACCTCGCGGTCGTCGCCGACCAACCAGATGTTGTTGGTGACCTCCCACTCGCCACCATCGAGCGCGAAGATCCCATCCGTCGTGACCAGTTCGATCGCCATGGACCGACCCTAGCGGCCGGGTCCCGAACCGCTCAGCCGACGCTGCCCTCCATCTGCAACTCGATGAGGCGGCTCCACTCGACCGCGTACTCCATGGGCAGCGTGCGCGTGATCGGCTCGATGAAGCCGTTCACCACCATGCTCATGGCCTGCTCTTGCGACAGCCCACGGCTCATCAGGTAGAACAGCTGCTCGTCGGCGATCTTCGACACCGTGGCCTCGTGGCCGATCTCGGCATCGCGCTCGCCCACCTCCATGTACGGCAGGGTGCGGCTCTCGCTCTGCTCGTCGAGGATGAGGGCGTCGCACTGCACATGGCTCTTGCAGCCGTAGGCACCTTCCTCGATGCGCACCAGGCCGCGGTAGGTGGTGATGCCACCGTCTTTGCTGATGCTCTTCGACACGATCTTGCTGGTGGTCTCGGGCGCGGCATGCACCATCTTGGCGCCTGCGTCTTGGTGCTGGCCGGCGCCGGCGTAGGCCACCGAGAGCACTTCGCCCGTGGCCTTCGGACCGACCAGGTAGACGCTCGGGTACTTCATGGTGAGCTTCGAACCGATGTTGCCGTCGATCCACTCCATGTGCCCGCCCTCTTCCACGCGGGCGCGCTTGGTGACGAGGTTGTAGACGTTGGGCGACCAGTTCTGAATGGTGGTGTAGGTGACCCGGGCGTGCGGCTTGACGATGATCTCGACTACGGCCGAGTGCAGCGAGTCATTGGTGTACACCGGTGCCGAGCAGCCCTCGATGTAGTGCACCTGCGAACCCTCGTCGGCGATGATGAGCGTGCGTTCGAACTGGCCGGCGTTCTCGGAGTTGATGCGGAAGTAGGCCTGCAGCGGCATCTCGCATTCCACACCCGGCGGCACGTAGATGAACGAGCCACCGCTCCACACTGCGGTGTTCAGTGCGGCGAACTTGTTGTCGCCGGCGGGGATGACCGTGCCGAAGTACTTCTTCACCAGGTCGGGGTACTCGCGCAGCGCCGTGTCCATGTCGCAGAACAAGATGCCCTGCGCCTCGAGATCTTCGCGGTTGCGGTGGAAGACGACTTCGCTCTCGTACTGGGCCGTGACGCCGGCGAGGTACTTGCGCTCGGCCTCGGGGATGCCCAGCTTCTCGTAGGTGGCCTTCATCTGCTCGGGCAGGTCGTCCCACTCGCTCACCTGATCGGTTGCGGGCCGCAGGTAGTAGTAGATGTCCTGGAAGTCGATGTCGGGCATGTTGTCGGCGAACCACGGGGCCATCGGCTTGCGCTCGAACATCTTCAGGCTGCGCTGACGGACCGAGGTCATCCACTGCGGCTCGCCCTTCCACCAGCTGATCTGGTCGACGACGCCGGGGTTGAGGCCCTTCACGGGCGCAAACGCGTACTCGACTTCATCGCTCCAGCCGAGGTTGTACTTGCTGAGATCGAGATCGAACGAGGTCATGGCCGGGCTCCCTGGAGGTCGGTAGCGGCGAAGGGGATTTCCACTACCGGCATAGTAACAATTCGCTCCGCCCAGTCCACTCGTGGCGACAACCGCCACCCGTGTCGAGTTCCGGCCGCAGGCGGGCCCGACGTCGACACGCGGCAGCAGACCGACGGGCCTCAGGCGGCGGGTGATTCGGCGGCGGGGGCGAGCTCGATGAAGATGCACTCGCCCGGGCAGGCCTCGGCGGCATCGACCACTGACTGGTAGTTGCGCTCGCTCACCCAGGCCAGGCTGCCCGAACCACCCGGATCGTTCAACGGCAGCCCGTCCTCGGCAACGTACGCGATGCCGTCCTCGAGCTGGATGAACACATCGGGTGCATGGTCGATGCACAGGCCATCGCCCGTACAGAGGTCTTGATCGATCCACACCCGCACAGCGGCGCACGCTACTGGGGATGCGGTCGGCCTGCGTCGACGTGCGACGTTACGCTCGTCACCGTGAACCAACCCGTCGCAAAGCAGGTCCCCCATGTCTGGCATCGCCCCACCGGCGACGCGGTCGACCCGTGGGCCTGGCTGCGAGACCGCGACGACCCCGACACCATCGCCTACCTCGAGGCCGAGAACGCCCACGCCGACGCCTGGTTTGCCCCGCACACGGCGCTGACCCAGACCCTGTTCGACGAGCTGAAGAGCCGGGTGCAGGAGACCGACGTGGCCGTACCGGTCCGCAAGGGCGAGTGGTGGTACACCAGCCGCACCGAGGAGGGCGCCAGTTATCCCATCCACTGCCGCGGCACCAGTCGAGAGACCGCCACCGAGGTGGTGCTGATCGACGAGAACCTCGAGGCCCAGGGCCACGACTACTTCTCGCTGGGCATCTTCGACGTGAGCCCCGACCAGCGCTGGCTCGCATGGGCGGCCGACCTCGACGGCAGCGAGCAGTACACCATCCGCTTCCGCGACCTCACCACCGGCACCGACATCGACGAAGTGGTGGAGGGTGTGTCGACCTGGGGTGGTTCGGCATGGGCCGCCGACTCGCGCACCTTCGTCTACATGCGACCCGACGACCAGATGCGCCCCGCAGAGGTGTGGCGGCACACCCTGGGCACCGACCAGAGCGCCGACGTCTTGGTGCTCGACGAGCCCGACGAGTCGTTCTACGTCGGCGTCGACCTCACCCGCAGCGAGGAATGGATCGTCATCCACGCCGCCAACAAGCACACCGCCGAGGCGTGGATCATCCCCGCCCACGCACCCGACACCGCGCCCCGCAGCGTGCGCGGACGCACACAGGGCGTCGAGTACCAGGTTGATCACTGGGGCGACCGATTCGTCGTGCTCACCAACCTCGACGCTGTCGACTTCCGCGTGATGAGCGCACCGATCGAGCGACCCGACGAGTGGACCGAACTCCTGGCCCATGTCGACGGCCAGCGCATCGACGGTCTCGAGCCGTTCGCCGACCATCTGGTGGTGCACGAATGGTCGAACGCCCAGCAGCGGATCCGCATCGTGCGCCGCGACGGCAGCATCGAGGTGCTCGACCTCGGCGACGAGCCGCACCAACTCGACCTCGAGGCCAACCCCGAGTGGCACGCCGGCACGCTGCGCTACTCGTACAACTCGTTCACCACACCGGCCTCGGTGTTCGAACTCGACCTCACCACCGGCGAGCACACACTGCTGAAGCAGCAGCCCGTACCGAACGCCGACCTCAGCCGCTACGAGGCCCACCGCGAGTGGGCCACCGCACCCGACGGCACGCTGGTACCGGTCGACATCGTGCGCGCCAAGACCACCCCGAACGACGGCACCGCACCGCTGTTCGTGTACGGCTACGGCAGTTACGAGTCGTCGATGCCGCCGTGGTTCAGCATCGGCCGACTGTCGCTGCTCGACCGTGGCTGGGTGTGGGTGTTGGCGCACCCGCGAGGTGGCGGCGAACTGGGCCGCCGGTGGTACCTCGACGGCAAGTTGTTGAACAAGCGCAACACGTTCACCGACACCATCGCCAGTGTCGAGCACGTCGTCGCCGGCGCATGGGCGCACCCCGACCGCGTGATCATCCGCGGCGGCAGCGCAGGCGGCCTGCTGGTGGGAGCCTGCATGACCATGCGCCCCGATCTGTTCGCCGGCGTCATCGCCGAGGTGCCGTTCGTCGATGCCGTGAACACGATGAGCGACCCCACCTTGCCGCTCACCGTCACCGAATGGGACGAATGGGGCGACCCGCGCGCCGAACCCATCGCCAGCTACATGCTGTCGTACTCGCCCTACGACAACACCGTGGCCGCCGACTATCCCGCAGTGTTCATCACGGCCGGACTGAACGACCCTCGGGTGAGCTATCACGAACCCGCCAAGTGGTGCGCCCGGCTGCGAGCCGTGCGCACCAACGATGCCCCGTTGCTGCTGCGCACCGAGATGGGCGCCGGCCACGGTGGCCCGAGTGGTCGCTACGACATGTGGCGCGAGGAGGCCTCGTACCTGGCTTTCGCGCTGGTGGTGGCCGGGTCGGCCTGAGCACCGATCACGGCCGCGCTGTGGTCAGGCGGCAACGACAGCAATCGCCGCCAGGCCCATGAACACGGCATTGCGAGCCACGTGGCCCCACCCGACCGGCCGTGCGCTGACGCCACCGAAGCAGGCACATGGCGGATGCTCACCCCTGCGGATCAACCGCACCAACAGCACCGTGAACACCACCAGGGTCACTCCCGCCGCAACCGCCGGCCACGGCGAAGCAACGCCCACCGCGAGCAGCGCTCCCACCACGATCTCCCACCAGGGAACCACCGGCGCGATCAGACTCGGCGCACCCAACTGCGCAGCCTGCGCCGGCCAGTCGCGACGGGCCACCACCTTGCTCGCTCCGGCCAGCAGGAACACGCCGCCCAACACGACCTCGGCGACGGTGCCGATCACGGCAGCGAGACGGTGAGCCCCTCGCGGGCCACCAGCACCTCGACACCGCCGCTGCATCCGAGGTTCGACAGCCGCGATGCAGTGGCCTCGATCGCGTCGTCGCTGCGGCCCGGATCGTGGTGGAACAGGGCGAGGCGTTTGACGCCGGCCTCGACC
>JBIKLX010000051.1:0-17797 GCA_044359565.1 Ilumatobacteraceae bacterium | reverse complement strand
CCATCGGCCACCCCCCCAAGGACATGGCCGGCCTCAGCGAGACCGACTGGCGGGTGAAGACCGGTCGCATCATGCCGGGTGTGGAACTGCGCATCACCGACGACAACGGCGACGTGGTGGCGTGGGACGGCGAGTCGCTCGGCGAGATCGAAGTGCGCGGCTCGTGGATCACGGCCGAGTACTACAACGTCGACGACCCCGAGAAGTTCCACGACGGCTGGCTGCGCACCGGCGACGTGGCCTCGGTGCTGCCCAACGGCTACGTCATGATCAGCGACCGCGCCAAGGACGTCATCAAGAGCGGCGGCGAATGGGTCAGCTCGGTCGACCTCGAGAACACCATCATGGGCCACCCCGCCGTGCTCGAGGCAGCGGTCATCGGTGTGCCCGACCCGCGGTGGGACGAGCGCCCGATGGCGTGTGTGGTGCTGAAGGAAGGCGCCACTGTCACCGCCGAGGAACTGCGCAACTGGCTCAGCGAGCGCACCGCCAAGTTCTGGCTACCCGAGCGGTGGAGCTTCATCACCGAGGTGCCGAAGACCAGCGTGGGCAAGTTCGACAAGAAGGTGCTGCGCGCCCGCCACACCGCGGGCGAACTGGATGTCGAGATCGTCGGCTGATCGCCTGGCTCAGGTCATCCCAGCAGCGCAACCGTGAGCGGCGCCTCGTCGCGAGCCCGCAGCGCAGCGTTCACGCGCTGACGTTCCAACACCTGGTCGAGCGTCTTGGCCGACTGCGCGATTGGGTGCTCGGAGAAGAACGCCTGCACATCGGCCACCACCTCGGGCGTGTTCAGCAGTTTGGCCGGGTCGGCGATGCGCACGATGAGGCTTGCGGGGAACCGGTCGTTGATCGCGTCCCAGTGCTGACGCACGAACTGCCATGCCTGAACACCGTGGTCGCGGTTGGCGATACAGCGCTGCAGGAGGAACGGGGCGTTCATCGTCTTCACCTCGTCGCTGAGCGCCAGTTCGCACACCCGCTGCACGAGGGCGGCATCCGGCAGGTCGGCGAGGGTGTAGAGGTGGCGCAACTGCTCCTGCGGTGTGGTGCCGTGCCGGAACCCGTGCAGCAGTCGCTCGTACTCCTCTTCGCCACCGACGGCTGCAACGACGGTGGTGGCGGCGGCGACGAGTTCGGGGTGCACGCCCTCGGGTGCGTCGAAGATGGCGCGGCATCGGGCTTGCGCATCGGCATCGTCGCCCAACACTGCCACCAGCCCGACCAACAGGCCGCGCAGTTTGCCGGTGAGGTCGTCCTCGCCTGGCGTCGGCTCCCAGCCGAGCGCGTCGAGCGCGGGCGACGCCAACGCGTGCACCCGCACCCGGAACGCGGTGTGGGCGTCGCCGTCGACCAGGCGGCCGAGGCCGCGCAACGCCAGCGCGACGGCCTGCCACACGGCGAGGTCGCGTTCACCGCTGAAGCCTTCCAGCAGGGCGAGCAGTCCGGTTGCGTCGAGGCGGCCGGCCACGCATTCGTTCCACGCGTCGTCGACCAGGTTGTAGCGCTCGATGGTCGACAACGAGGCCAGAGCGGCCCCGTCGAGTCGGCTGCGCAGTGCAGCGTCGTAGCCCACCCGCACGAAGCCGTGCCCGCCGGCATTCACGATGACGGCGTCGTCGGGAGCGGTGAGGCGCACCCGCACCGTGTCGCCGTCGAGCAGCACCCGCTGTTCGGTGCCTCCGTTGCGGAGGTGCACCGGCACCACCCACAGCGTGGGGTCGTCGGTGGAGCCGAACGCGAAACGTTGCTGGCTGAGCACCAGGTCGGACCCGTCGAGCCGGGCGAGCACCAGCGGGTAACCGGGCTGCCAGATCCAGCTGTCCATCATCCGCCGCACCGGAGTGCCCGGGTTCATCGCCTCGATCGCGTCCCACAGGTCGCCCGTCTCGGTGTTCGCATGGGCGTGCGTGCGCAGGTAGTGGTTCACGCCGCTGCGGAAGGCCTCGACCCCGAGGTACTGCTCGAGCATGCGCAGCAGCGCGCCGCCCTTTTGGTAGGTGAGCACATCGAACATGCCGTCGCAGTCGGCCGGGGCGAACACAGGGAACTCGACCGCGCGGGTGCTGGCCAGCGAGTCGACCTCGAAGGCCATGCTGCGCTCGAGGCCGAAGCTGGTCCAGCGCTGCCAGTCGGGCCGGTAGGCGTCGCAGCAGGCCACCTCCATGAACGTGGCGAACGCCTCGTTCAACCAGATGCCGTTCCACCAGCGCATGGTCACCAGGTCGCCGAACCACATGTGGGCGAGCTCGTGGGTGATCACGTCGGCGATGGTCTGCAGTTCGGCCAGGGTGCTGGTGGCCGGGTCGGCGAGCAGCAGGTTCTCGCGGTAGGTGATGCAGCCGAGGTTCTCCATCGCGCCGGCGGCGAAGTCGGGCAGGGCGATCATGTCGCACTTGTCGGTGGGGTAGGGCAGGCCGTAGTACTGCTGGTACCAGCCGAGCGCGAACTCGCCCGTGCGCAGGCCGAACTCGGTGAGGTGCTCTTTGCCGGGCACGTGCACGATCCGCAGTGGGATGGTGCGTGTGTCGTCGCCCAGCAACGGCACCTGCACCGGCTCGGTGACGGCGAGCGGGCCCACGACGAACGCCACCAGGTAGGTGCTCATCGGCATCGTGTCGGCGAAGCGAACCGCGTGCTTGCCGTCGGCCTGCTGGGCGCGCTCGACCTCGGCACCGTTCGAGATGGCAACGAGGTGCGGCTCGACCACGAGGGTGACGGCGAAGACGGCCTTGAAGTCGGGTTCGTCCCAGCAGGGGAAGGCACGGCGGCAGTCGGTGGCCTGCATCTGGCTGGTGGCGATGACCCGTTCGTTCCCGTCGGCATCGCGGAACGTGCTGCGGTACCAGCCGCGCAGTTTGTCGTTCAGCGTGCCGGTGAACTCGATGGTCAGTGTCGCGGCACCGGGGGTGAGGGCGTGGTCGACCACCAGACGCTCGGTGGCGGCGTCGAGGTGGTGGCTGCCGACCGGGGTGCCGTTCACCCTCACGGCGACAATGCCGAGCTCGTCGGCGTTCAGCACCAACCGGTCGACCGGTTCGACCACATCGAGGGTGATGTCGACCCGGCCGCTGAAGGCCGCAGCCGCCAGATCGGGCTCGAGCACCAGGTCGTAGCGGGTGGGCAGCACGGTGCGAGGCAGGCGGTACGGATCGTCGGTCACGGCGTCCGAGGCTACCGATGCGAGTCGCTGCGGGAGGCGACCGGGTAGCGTCGTCACCCGTGACCGACGTGGCGCTGCAGTTCGACGTGGTTGGTATCGGCAATGCCCTGGTCGACGTCATCTCCCACGCCGACGACTGGTTCCTCACCCATCACGAGTTGGTGAAGGGGTCGATGACCCTGGTCGACACCGATCGGGCGATGCACCTCTACCGGGCGCTCGGCAGCGCCATCCAGATGAGCGGCGGGTCGGCGGCCAACACGGTGGTGGGCGTCGCCAGCTTCGGCGGGCGGGCCGCGTACATCGGCAAGGTGAGCCACGACGATCTGGGTCGGGTGTTCGGCCACGACCTGCGCGCGGTGGGTGTGCAGTTCCGTACCGGCCAGCCCGACGGCGACACGCCCACCGGCCGGTGCATCATCGTCGTCACCCCCGACGCCGAGCGCACGATGAACACCTACCTCGGTGTGTCGTCGCTGCTGCGCGCCGGCGACATCGACGAGGCCACGGTGGCCGCCGGCAAGGTGCTCTACATGGAGGGCTACCTCTACGATCGGCCCGAGGCCAAAGAGGCGTTCCGTCACGCAGCGGGGGTGGCACACGCGCATCAGCGTCAGGTGAGCCTCACGCTCAGCGACTCGTTCTGCGTCGACCGCCACCGCGACGACTTCCGCACGCTCGTTGCCGACGAGGTCGACATCCTGTTCGGCAACTCGCTCGAACTGGTGTCGCTGTACGAGGTCGACGGCCTCGACCGGGCGATCCGCGAGGTGCAGCGCGATTGCAGCCTGGCTGTCGTCACCGTTGGCGCCGACGGCTGCCTGGTGGTCACTCCCGACGGGGTGATGAGCGTGCCCGCCGAGCCTGTCGAGAAGGTGCTCGACACCACGGGTGCCGGCGATCTGTTCGCTGCCGGATTCCTGTACGGCTACACCCGCGACCACAGCCTGCCCGAGTGCGCCCGTCTGGGCTCGATCGCTGCAGCCGAGGTGATCTCGCACGTCGGTCCGCGGCCGCTGGTGGAACTGAAGACCCTGCTGCCGTGATGAGGGCTGCCGTGACGAGAGAGACCGCCGAGCGCTGGTTGGCCGCCGAACCTGACGCGGATATGCGCGCCGAGTTGACGGCGCTGCTGGCCGGGCCGGCCGACGAGTTGGCGGAGCGGTTCACCGGCCGTCTGCAGTTCGGCACGGCAGGGTTGCGCGGTGCCGTGGGGGCGGGCCCGCAGCGGATGAACCGGCTCGTCGTGCGCCAGGCGGCCGCCGGGCTCGCCGACCACCTGCTGGCCACTACACCGAGCGGCGTGCGGCCGAGCGTCATCATCGGGTACGACGCCCGACGCAAGAGCGAGGTGTTCGCGCTCGACACGGCGCGGGTGTGCGCTGTCCGTGGGGTTCGGGCGCTGCTCTTCCCGCACATCGTCCCCACGCCGGTGCTGGCGTGGAACATCACCGGGGTGGGTGCCTCGGCCGGGGTGATGGTGACCGCCAGCCACAACCCGCCCGCTGACAACGGGTACAAGGTGTACCTCGGCACCGGCGCGCAGATCGTGCCGCCCGCCGACGAGCAGATCGCCGAGTGCATCGACGCCGTCGACCCGTGCACCGTCGAGTTGGCGCCGGCCGACCATCCGCTCATCGAGATGCTCGGCCCCGAGCACGTCGACGCCTACCTCGCAGCCGTGCCGGCGGTGCGGTTCCGGCCCGATCTCGTCGGCCGACCCGCTGCCTACACCGCGCTGCACGGGGTGGGTGGGGCCACCCTGCTCGCCGCGTTCGAGCGGTCCGGTCTGGCCGCACCGTTCGTGGTGGCCGAGCAGCAGGAGCCCGACGGCACCTTTCCCACCTTGGGCTTCCCGAACCCGGAGGAACCGGGCGCGATGGACCTGCTGCTGGCGCTGGCCGCAGCGTCGAACGCGTCGGTCGCCATCGCCAACGACCCCGATGCCGACCGACTTGGCGCAGCCATCCCCACGCCTGAGGGCGGTTGGCGACGGCTCAGCGGCGACGAGATCGGCTGGCTGCTCGCCGACCACATCCTGCGCCACACCAGCGGCGACGATCGCCTGGTTGTCACCACGCTCGTGTCGTCGGCGCTGCTGGGCCGTATGGCCGCAGCGCACGGGGTGCACAGCGCCGAGACCTTCACCGGCTTCAAGTGGATCGGCCACACGGTGCTGCAGCGGCCCGAGCAACGCTTCGTGTTCGGCTACGAGCAGGCGCTCGGCTATCTGGTCTGCGGTCGCCCGCTCGACAAGGACGGCATCACTGCCGCGGTGCTGATGGCCGAGGTCGCTGCCCTGGCCGAGGCCGAGGGCGTCACCCTGCAGCAGCGGCTCGACGCCATCTCCGCGCAGTACGGCAGGTACCTCACCGACGAGCGGTCGGTTCGGCTCGACCCGGCCGCTGGCCGCGCCGCGGTGGCAGCAATGCGTGCGGCGCCGCCCACCCAGGTGGGCGACCGAGTCGTCACCTCGGTCGAGTGGTTCGACGAGGCCACCCTGCTGCGCCTGCAGTGCGGCCCCGATCTGCGCCTCCAGGTGCGCCCAAGCGGCACCGAACCCAAGGTGAAGCTGTACGGCGAGGGCCTCGACGTGGCGTCGGGTCCCTACCTCGACCTCCTCGCCGCGCTGCTCACCACCTGACGAGCCGGCTCAGGTCTGGCGGGCGAGCACGATCGGCGCGGCCTCCTCGAGGTGGGCCTCCCAGGCGTCCGGGGTGGCCGGCTCGCTGAGGGGCAGGATGACGAACTTGGTGGTGCCCACTGCCACGAACTGGTCGATCATGGACATGAGCGCATCCCAACCCTGCGGCACCAGCACGCCGGGGTCGGCCAGGTCGGGGCGGCGCTTGGCAAGGCCTGCCAGTAGCGCCGCGGGCACCGGCCCGTTGGCGTAGGGGATGAGCACGCCGTAGTGGTCGTCGTCGATGGTGCGGCCGTGCTCGGCCAGCGTCGCCTCGATCGCCTCGCGCCCGCGGGCGGCGTCGTCGGGAACGATGAAACTGGGCAGCCATCCATCGGCCAGGCGGCCCACCCGGCGCAGCTCGGACGGGGCGATCCCGCCCAGCCACACGTCGATGTGCTCCTGGCGCGGGGTGGGCAGCACCTGCAGGTCGTCGTAGTGGAAGCGGGCGCCATGGTGGGTTACCGGCTGCCCGCTCCAGCAGGCGCGCAGCACGGCGAGGCTCTCGTCGAACAACGCGGCTCGCTCGGCGCGCTCCACACCGAACGCCTGCTGTTCGTGCGGGTCGGCCACGCCCAGCCCGAACGCGGGCAGCAGGCGACCGTTCGACAGCCGGTCGAGGGTGGCCAACTCCTTGGCCAGCACCACCGGGTTACGGCCGGGCAGCACCATCACGCTCATCCCGAACTTCAGCTTCGTGGTGCGGCCGGCGGCGAACGCCATGGCCACCAGTGGGTCGGGTGCCTCGCCGCCGATGCGCTCACTCAGCCACAGGCTGTCGAACCGCAGCCGTTCGAGCGCGTCGACCACCTGGGTGAAGCCGGCGTCGTTCAACTTCGTACGCACCCCGAAGCCGTAGCCGATGCGCACCTTCGGCGCGGTCACCTCACGACCTCGCCAGCGCGGCTTCGATGGCATCGGCCGTGTCGCCCACCATCGACACGAACGGGGAGTGATCGGTGTGCAGTGTGACCACCGTGTCGCAGCGGGTGGCCATCGCCTGCTGATGCTCGACCGCGATGGCCTGGTCTTCGGTGCACACCACAAAGGTCGACGGCATGCCGTTGCGCGCTGCGCCGGTGACCGGCTGGCCGAAGGTGATCATCGGTTGCGGCGACAGGCGGGCCACCGAGGCTGCGGCTACGGCGGGCGGGCACGAGCCGTAGAGGGCCGGCACCGCCGCGCCGGGCTCGAGCACGCTGGTGCCGTCGTCGCGAGGCGTGATGGCGGCGCTCAACGTCACCGACGCGCGGGGCAGACTGCCCAGCAGGCTGCCGATGCTCTCGCCCTCGTCGAGCGCGAACGCCGTGAGGTACACGAGATGGCGCACTGGGCCGGTGCCCGAACGGGCCACGCGCACCGCGGCCTCGGAGATGACCGCACCGCCGTAACTGTGACCCACCAGCACCACCGGTCGGTCGAGCGCCGCCACCACGTCGGCCACATGCTGGGCGTCGCCGTGCAGGTCGCTGAGCGGCAGCGTCGATGCGCCGTGGCCCGGCAGGTCGATGGCCAACGACGCGATGCCGCGCTGGTCGAGTTCGGCCTGCAGCGCGGCGTAGCACCACGCGCCGTGCCAGGCGCCGTGCACCAGCACGACCAGTGGTGAGGGAGTCGATACATCGCTCATGCGACGCATCGTGTCACATCATCAGTGCCGGGCGACGGGGCGGGAGCCGTGTTCGAGCTGGAACCAGCTCGCCAGCGTGGAGGCGACGATGACGCCGACGACGATGGTGGTCTCCGACAGCACGGCTGCCAAGGCAACAGCGCTGAGAGCGGCCACGATGCTGGCCACCACCCCCAGCAACATGATGGCGTGCCAATCGGTGGAGACGTGATCTGTGTGTTCGTTCATCGTCTCTGCCTCCTCTCCGTAAGCCGCACCCACGCCAATACAACGTCACTCAGAGGCGAATGGTTCCGCGAGGGTCGAACATTTCTCGCAGCTGGCACCAATGTCATCGAAGAGCAACACAACGCGGCGCTGCGGCGGGGCGATCGGTACTGTCGCCCCATGACGAATGACCCTGTCGCCAGTTCCTCCGGCTTGCTCGACCCGCTCGCGCTGTTCCGCCTCGACGGCAAGGTAGCCGTCGTCACCGGGGCGTCGTCGGGGCTGGGTGACCGCTTCGCCCGGGTGCTGCACGCCGTGGGTGCCCGGGTGGTGCTGGTGGCCCGGCGCGCCGAGCGGTTGGCTGCGTTGGCAGTTCAACTGCCCGGTTCGCTGGTCGTCGCCGCCGACCTCGGTGTGGCGGCCGACCGCGAACGCGTCGTCGCCGACACCCTGGCCGCCTACGGTCGCATCGACGTGCTGGTGAACAACGCCGGCATCGGCCACAAGGTGTCGATCGAGGAGGAAGACCTCGATACGTTCCGTCAGGCGATGGAACTGAACGTCACCGCGCTGTGGCACCTGTCGAAGCTGAGCTCACCGTCGATGATCGCCAATGGCGGTGGCAGCATCGTCAACATCGCGTCGATGCTCGGCCACGTCGGGTCGACCCCGATCAAGCAGGCCCACTACTGCGCGAGCAAGGGTGCGGTTGTGAACCTCACCCGCGAGATGGCGCTGCAGTGGGCCCGCAAGGGCGTGCGCGTGAACGCCTTGTGCCCGGGTTGGTTCCCGTCGGAGATGACCGCGGGGATGGACAGCGACGAGGGCAGTCAGCAGTTCATCCGCACCAACTCGCCGATCCCGCGCATGGGCGCCGAGCACGAACTCGACGGTGCGTTGCTCCTGCTGGCCACCTCGGCCGGCACGTTCATGACCGGCCAGAGCGTCATCGTCGACGGCGGCTGGACCGCTCGCTAGGCCGGCGCCGCCGATCGACGGGGGCGCGTCACGCGGCCGGCCGGCGGTGGGCCCAGGGCCGGGCCTGCTCGAGCTGGGCCGCCACCCGGAACAGCACGTCTTCGCGGCCGTAGGCGGCCACCAGTTGCACGCCGATGGGCAGACCAGCCGCGTTCCACACGATGGGCAGGTTGATGGCGGGCTGGCCACTCGAGTTGAACTGGGGCGTGAACGCCACGTAGCCGCCGGCGCGAACCAGTGGCGCCATGGGGCTGTCGGGATTGTTGGTGAACTCGCCGATCCGCGTGGGGGGCTCGGCCAGGGTGGGGGTGAGCAGCAGGTCGAACGCACCCTTGCCCTGTTCGCCCGCCCACCACTGCTGCACGGCGCGTCGGAACGTCACGTTGGCCGCCATCGCCTTGGCGTAGTCGGTGGCGGTGAACTGCCGGGCGAACTGTGCCTGTGCCCAGTCGTGCAACTCCACATCGTCGACGGTGACCTCGCGGCCCAACTGCTCGCTGATGCGCTCGATCGCCATGCCCATGTTGGTGCTCCACAGTGCACCGAAGCGCCGTGAGAACTCGGGGTTGGCCATCGCCGAGGGGTAGTCGCGCTCGACCCGGTGTCCCAGGCTCTCGAGCAGCAGGCCCACCTCGTTCGCGGCGGCAGCGCAGTCGGCGTGCACGGCGTGGCCGAAGGGATGGTGGTCGAGCAGGCCGATGCGCAGCGAGCCGGGGTCGGCACCCACCTCGTCGATGTACGGCCGCGCCGGCGCGGGCGCGATGACCGTGTCGCCCACCCCCGGGCCGTGCACGGCGTCGAGCAGCGCGGCGCTGTCGCGCACACTGCGGCTGACGCAGAACTCGACGCCGAGGTTGCTCTCGTCGCGAGCGGGGCCCAGGGTGATGCGTCCCTGCGAGGTCTTCAACCCCACCAGCCCGCAGCACGAAGCCGGAATGCGGATCGAGCCGCCGCCGTCGCTGGCGTGGGCGAACGGCACCATGCCCGCGGCCACCGCTGCGGCCGAACCACCGCTCGACCCGCCGGGCGAGTGGTCGGTGTTCCACGGGTTGCGGGTGGGACCCCACGCCTCGGGTTCAGTAGTGGGCAGCGCGCCGAACTCGGGGCTGTTGGTGCGCCCGGCGATCACCAGGCCCGCCGCCTTGAAGCGGCTCACCAAGGTGGTGTCGAAGTCGGGGCGGATGTCGGCGGCGCGCAGCGCCTTGTTGCCGTTGCTGAGCGGCTGGCCCGCATACGCGGCCCACAGGTCTTTCAGCAGGAAGGGCACGCCGCGGAACGGGCCGTCGGGTAGCGCGCCCGCCGCCGCGCCCGCCGCCACCTGGCGGGCGTGGTCGAACCAGCGGAGGTTCACCGCGTTCAGCGCAGGGTCGATCGCCTCGATGCGCTCGATGGCCGCCTCGAGCAGTTCGCCCGCGCTCGCTGCACCCGTGCGCACCAGTGCAGCCTGATCGGTGGCGTCCATCCAGCGGGTTTCGTCGGCGAGTGAAGTCATGGGGTCGTTGTAGCACGCGGCGAGTAGCGTGCCGACCCGTTGTGAGCAAACGGACCGCCGACCCGAGCCCCGAGTACACCGTCGGCGATCTGTGGCGCTCTACGCCGGTGCGCCGCCTCTTGGTGTGCAACTTCGTCCTCTACTGCGGGGTGTCGCTGCAGGCCGCCGCACTGCTGAAGCAGGTGTTCGACATCACCGGCCGTGAGGCCGACATCGGGTTCATCGGGTTGGCCGAGTTCCTGCCCGCGATCCTCCTCGTCCTCGTCACCGGTGCCGTGGCCGACCGGTTCGACCGGCGTCGGGTGGGAATCGTGGCAGTGGGTGGCGAACTGCTCGGCTCGCTCGCGCTGATGGCCTATGCGCTGTCGGATCCCACTGCGACGTTCCCGCTGTTCGTCATCGCGTTCGTCTACGGCATCGCCCGGGCATTCCAGGCGCCGGCGCTGCGGGCGATGCCACCGATGGTGGCGCCCGAGGGTGGCCTGCCACGCACCATTGCGCTGTTCTCGGCCACCTGGACCGCTGCCATCATCATCGGCCCGGCTGCGTCAGGATTCCTGTACTCGATCGATCCGTGGGTGGCCTACGCCGCATCGTCCGGGCTCATCTTCATCGGCTGGCTCGGGCTGTTCCGGCTGCAGTTCCTGCGCACTCCCGAACCCCCGCCGCCCGACCAGCGCCCCAGCCTGCGCTCGGCGATGGAGGGCTTGCGGTTCATCCGGCGTACGCCCGTGCTGCTGGCTGCCATCTCGCTCGACCTGTTCGCCGTGCTGTTCGGCGGCGCGGTGGCGCTGCTGCCGGTGATCGCCGAGGAACAGCTCGGTGTGGGCGACATCGCGTACGGCTGGCTGCGCGCCGCGCCCGGGGTCGGTGCGGCGGCCATGGCCATCGCCCTGGCGGTGAGGCCGGTGCAGCGCCGGGTGGGTGTCACGCTGCTCGTCTCGGTCGCCGTGTTCGGCCTGGCAACCATCGTGCTCGGCCTCACCCACAGCTACACCGTTGCGTTCCTGAGTCTCGTGGTGCTGGCAGCCGCCGACATGGTGAGCGTCTTCATCCGCAGTTCGCTGGTTCCGCTCGTCACCCCCGACGAGAAACGCGGGCGCGTGCTGGCGGTCGAGAACGTCTTCATCGGCGCGTCGAACGAACTGGGCGCGTTCGAGAGTGGTGTGGTGGCCCAGGCCATCGGTACTCCCGCCACGGTGGTGGGTGGAGGGGTCGCCACCCTGCTCGTCGTGGCAGGGTGGGGTGCGGCCTTCCCGTCGCTGCGCCGGATCGACCGCCTCGAGGATCTCGACGAGGCACAGTCGTAGTTCGCCGGCCTAGAGCGACGGGGGAGCGACGGCCGGGTCGATGACGGGCATCGTCGCCTGCGGTTGCAGCAGCCGCAGGGCCGGCAGCTCGACGCTCTTCACCAGCAACGTCGCCGAGCCGTCGAGCAGGTTCCAGGTCCACACATCGGCCGGTCCGTCGCAGCCCAGTGTGCGTGCAGTCACCACGAGGCGGGTGGTGTCGAGCCAGCCGAGTGGCGCCACCGACAGGGTCTCCAGCGGCGTGCCGACGCCGGCGACGACCGCGCTGCCGAGTCGCTCGTCGAACACCCAGGTGTCGGTGATGCTGTTGCACAGCCCGCTCTTCCAGGCCACTGCCGAAGCCGAGGGGCCGGGGATCACCTGCAGCAGCGGGGCAGGGGTCGACGACACCTCGCTGAGGACGAGGTCGGAGAGCGACAGACGGTGCAGCGCGAACGAATCGCCGCGGGTGCTGATGAGGTATGCCGAACGGCCCGACGGATCGATGGCCAGTTCCTGCACGGTGCGATCGGCGGCGATGAACAGCAGCGGCCGGCCGTTCTGCCCCGTCTGGTCGGCGGCGAACAGGCCGGTGAGGTCGTCGTTGGTGCGGCCCACCGCCAGCAGCGCCTGCCCCGACGGATGCGATGCCACCAGCCATGTGCGCGGCAGGAACGTGATCTCGGCGCGCTGACTGCCGTCGACTGCGCTGCGGCGGACCAGCGTCTTGCTCGACGGGGTGGGGGCGATGAGCGCATCGCCCACCGGGTACTCCCACACCATGCGGGTGGTTGTGGGGTCGAACCCGCTCGACCTGATGCCGCCGACGTCGAACACCGTGCCCGGGTTCAGCAGCACCCGGTTGGCGACGGGCGACCAGCGCATGACACCGCGTTGACTCGGCTCCAGTTCCGCCAGGCACCGCACCGTCGTCGCGTCGAACGTCGTTCCAAACAACCGGTTGCCGAACACGAAGGTGAGTTCACCCTCGGCCGGTGCGTCGGCGTAGGCACAGTCGCTCTCCGGGAGGGCGACGAGCAGCGGGTTGTTCGGGTCGCTGCTCGGAGCCGTCGTCGTGGTGGCCGCCAGCGTGGTGATGGGCAGTTGGTCCGGTGGGATGAGGGGCACCATCGAGGTGGGTGCAGTGGCCTGGTTCACCGTGCAGGAGGCCGGCACCAGCAGGAGGCCGGCAACGGTGGCGAGTGCGGCACGGCGACGGCGGCCTGCGCCTCGGCTCCTGGTGGTCATCGAGCTCGCCTCACGTCACGATGTTGCCAGAGCGCGAGCTCAGATGCGGCGCAGCAGCCATCGATATCGGTACGTGCACGAGCGCGTCGTTCACCCGGTCAGGGTGGTCAGCGGGTCGACCGTGCGTGTCATACTTCTCGCCGTTAGGTCCATGAGAAGGGGGAGACACCGAATGGTAGACACAGCCGAGGCGCCGAAGAAGGGCCTCATCCAGGAGTTCAAGGATTTCATCATCACGGGCGACCTGATGACCATCGCGGTCGCCTTCATCATGGGCGTCGCCATCAAGGCGTTGATCGATTCGTTCGTCAACGACATCGTGATGGGCATCATCGGCCTGATGGTGAAGTGCACCGACATCACAGATGCCAACGGTGTGCCCACCGGCAAGAAGGACTGCACCGGTATCGCCGGGAAGGCCTACGAGACGGTGAAGTGGGGTGCCTTCATCAACCAGGTGGTGGTCTTCGGGCTCACAGCGTTGGCCGTGTTCGGCCTGGTGAAGTTCTATCGGGCAGCCACCAAGCGCGACCTCTCCACGGCTGGCCCGAGCCAGGTCGACCTGCTCACCGAGATCCGCGACGAACTGAAGTCGCGCAACTCCTGACGTCGGTTGTCACCGACGACATATCGGAGGTGACTTGCTTCCGGTCGGCCCACTGGGTCGAATAGAGCGCTCATGACTGTTCGACGCGAGGTGGTGACAGCGCTGTGCGCCGTCGTATTGGTGGCTTGTTCGGCCATCGGTGGCGACGGCGACAGCGCGGCCCCCACCTCGGTTGCTGGTGCATCGAGCGTGGGCGTGGGGCCGTTGCCGCCCGTGTTGTCGACCGTGGCCCTTCCCATCAGCACCACCCCCACCCCGCTCGAACTCGGCTCCACCGACGTCACGGTGCCGACGACGCCACCTTCTCCGTCAGAGCAGTTGGGGGAACTCGTCACCGGGAACCGGGTGCTGATGATCGGCGACTCGATCCTGGCGTCGGTGTCGAAGCGCTATGGCAACGAGGTGTGTCGGACGATGACACCCCTCGGTTGGCGGGTGGAGATCGAAGCCGAGGTCAGCCGGTTCATCGACTTTGGGCTCATCGTCGCCGACAAGATGCTCGAGCAGGACTGGGACGCCATCGTCATCTTCCTCGGCACCAACTACAACCGCGACGCCAAGCAGTACTTCAAACTGATGAACCGGTTGATCAACCGGTTCGGCGACCGACCGGTGGTGGTGGTCACCGTCAGCGAACGCAACGACGACATGGTCGAGGTGAACCAGATCCTGCGCGCCCTCGACGAGACCTACGCCAACGTCAGCATCGTCGACTGGGCGGCCGCCACTGCAGCCGACCCAAGCCTGCTGGTCGACGACTTGATCCACCCCAGCGAGATCGGCCGACTCTCGTTGGCGGTGCTGTTGACGCAGCGCTTCGGGACGGCTCCACCCGGGAACGGTAAGGGGCGTTGTCTCGACCAGGTGTTCGTCGACGACACCGGTGGCATCCCTGGCTTCCCGACGACGACCACCAGCACCTCGGTGCCAGGCCCGTCGCCCACGTCGTCCACCACCACGACCGTGCCCAAGTCGACCACGACTGCTGCACCCACCAGCACGTCTGCACCCGCCAGCACGGCCGCACCCTCCAGCACGTCTGCACCCGCCAGCACGACCGCGCCGACGACCGCGCCGCCGCCGGAATAGGCGCGTCAGGGCGCGAGCGAACGGAACGGAGCGACGGGCAGGTTCCGCACGACGCCGTACGCGAGCACCAGCACGAGTAGTACCTGCGCCCATCGCTCGGGCATGCGTTCGAACGGGTTGCGTACCGGTCGGCCCCAGCAGCGCAGCGCCCAGGTGGCCCAGGCCACGACGATGCCCACCAGCGCCAGCGGGGTGAACAGGTTGTAGCCGAGTGCCTCGAACGGGTGGCCGGTGAACAGCGCGTGCGTGCCTCGTGTGAGGCCGCACCCTGGGCACCACAGGCCGGTGAGCCGGTGGAACGCGCAGGGGATGAAGCGGCTGCCGGGAGCGCCGGGCTCGTTCAGCGCCGTGTACACCGCAGCCCCCACCAGCGCGCAGCCGCAGGCCGCGGCGGCGAGGCGGTCGCGTGTGCGGGGCACGACGGTGGCGACGGCGTCCATCGGTGAGCGAGCCTACCGACGGGCCTTCGCCAGTACCCTGCAGCAGATGTTGCAGGTGCGCCAGGTGTCGGTGGAAGTGGGGGGCCGCTTCGTTGTCGACGGCGCTTCCTTCACCATCATGCCGCGCGACAAGGTGGGCCTGGTCGGCCGCAACGGGGCCGGGAAGACGAGCTTCTTCAAGGTGCTGGGCGGCGAGACCGAACCGGCGCACGGCAGCGTGGTGCGCAAGGGCGGCTTCGGTTACCTGCCGCAAGACCCACGCATCGAGGGCACCGAGGGTCGCAGCGCCATCACCCACATCCTGTCGGGCCGGGGTATCGACGACGCACTGGTGCGCATCGAGAAGCTGCGCATCGCCATGGAGGAAGACCCGAGCGACCGCAACGTCGCCCGCTACAGCCGCGCCCAGGACGAGTTCGCCACCTCCGGTGGCTATGCGGCCGACAGCGAGGCACGGTCCATCGCCCACGGCCTCGGCCTGCGCGCCGATCGGCTCGACCTGCCCATCGACGTGCTGTCGGGTGGCGAGCGGCGGCGGGTGGAGTTGTCGCGCATCTTGTTCGCCGGCAGCGATGTGCTGCTGCTCGACGAACCCACCAACCACCTCGACGTCGACGCCAAGGAATGGCTGCTCGGGTTCCTGCGCAACTACCGCGGCGCACTGCTGGTCATCAGTCACGACCTCGAACTGCTCGACGAGGCCATTACCCGTGTGCTGCACCTCGACCGGCCGGCCGAGGATGCCACCGGGCACGTGGTCGAGTACAAGGGCACGTACAGCCAGTACCGCACCGCCCGGGCACTCGACGAAGAGCGCATGGCGCGCAAGGCGGCCCTGCAGGGCAAGGAGATCGCTCGCCTCCAGTCGGTGGTCGACCGCTTCGGTGCGAAGGCCACCAAGGCGGCCATGGCACACAGCAAGGAGAAGCAGATCGCCCGGCTCGAGGCCGAGCGGGTGCATGCCCCCAACGCCGAACGCACGCTGAAAGTGCGTTTTCCCGACCCGCCGTCGTGCGGTGTCACGGTCATCGAGGCCACCGGGCTGTCGAAGGCCTACGGCGGACCGGCCGTGTTCGAAGACGTCTCGTTCGATCTCGGCCGCGGCGAGCGCCTGCTGGTACTGGGCCTGAACGGTGCGGGCAAGACCAGCCTGCTGCGCATCCTCGCCGCCGAGACCGAGGCCAACCTCGGCCAGATCCGCTTCGGTCACGACGTGCACGTCGGCTACTACGCGCAGGAGCACGACAACCTCCTGCGCCACGAGAGCCTGCTCACCAACATGCGCACGGCTGTGCCACCCGGGGTGCTGCTCACCGAGACCCAACTGCGCGGGTTGCTGGGCATGGTGGGTCTGTCGGGCGAGAAGGTGAACCAGGAGAGCGGCACGCTGTCGGGCGGCGAGAAGACGAAGCTGGCCCTGGCGATGCTGATGGTGGGCCGCAACAACCTGCTGCTGCTCGACGAACCCACCAACAACCTCGACCCGCCCAGCCGCCAGGCCGTGGCCGATGCGCTCAGTGCCTGGAAGGGCAGCATCATCGTGGTCAGTCACGATCCCGAGTTCGTCGAGCAACTGTCGCCCACCAAGGTGCTGTTGTTGCCCGACGGCGAACTCGACTACTTCAACGCCAGCTGGCTCGATCTCGTCGATCTCGCCTAGTTCCAGGTTCGGTCGACGTGCCGGTTCGCTAGAGCGAGAAGCCAGGGGGCGTGGCGAGGTGCGGGTGCGCAGCGTCGAAGGCGCGCACCGAGGGCAGATCGCGCAACCACTCGTAGTACAGCTCCTTGGCCGACAGCAGTTCGACACCCTCCGAACGCAGCCGGGCGAGGCCGTTCGCGTGCCCGCCGCCCGCGGAGTACACCGCGTCGTGGACGACGACCGTCCGCATGCCGTGTTCGCTCCAGCCGATCGCCGAGTGGGCGACGCACACATCGGTCTCGAGCCCGACGAGCACCACGGCAGGGCGGCCGTGGCGACGCACTGCGGCGTCGATATCGGGGTTCGCGTCCGCACCGAACACCTGCTTCACCAGCACCGGCGAGTCGACCGGCGCCGCGGCGCGGATCGGCCCCGCCGTCGGCCCGTTCGTGGCGGCGTCTTCCTCAGTGAACACGATGGGGACACCGAGCGCCGCAGCAACACCGGTGACCCAGGCCGAACGCTCGAGCGCGGACACGAACAGGCCACGATCGACGTCGACTCGCGACGCGTCGTAGAAGCCGGGCTGCGCGTCGATGACCACCATCACACAGTCGGCGGCGTCGAGATGCGGCATACAGCGACGATAGTGCCGTCCGGCGCTCAGTCGGGTGGGGCGATGCGGGTGCCGTCGGGGTACTCGGTGATCCAGACGCCGTCGTCGCGGAGGTAGGTGCGGACACCTGCGGCGTAGCGCCACGGGTTGTGGTGGTCGCACACCGGCCCGCCGTTGATGGCCGAGGTGGGGCCACCCCGGCTGTGGGGGACGAGGTGGTCGAGTTGCGATGCGCTGGCGGGTGCGAGGCAGCCGGGGTGGGTGCAGGTGGTGGAGGTGAGTCGAATGGCATCGGCGAGCGGGCCGGTGAACAGGCGCTGCTTGGAGGTCATCGCCACGGCCCGGCCGGTGGTGTCGGTGACGATGCAGCGCACGTGGTTGGTGAGGCTGGCGAGCACGACATCGCGTGGGTGCACCTGGGTGCCGTCGATGGTGTGCGATCGGCCGCGTGTGGGCCCGAACGGTTCGATATGCGGTGCCACCCCCGGCATGCCGCTGATGCGGTCGAGTTGGTGGAGCCAGGTGGGCAGATCCGCGACGATGTTCACCACGGTCGACACGCCACCAGCTGGGTTGCCGGCCGGATCACCCGCGACGAGTCGCTGCAGTGCGTCGTAGCGACGCTGGGTAGTGGTGCGGGGCAGGAGGTCGTGGCACACGGCCTCGCCGTACTGCTGCTTCGCCGCCTGCCAGTCGTGTTCGAACTCGATGCGCTC
>JBIKLX010000212.1:0-5015 GCA_044359565.1 Ilumatobacteraceae bacterium | reverse complement strand
CACCCCGCTGCTTCGCTCCAAGACCAAGATCCTCGCCGACGGCAAAGAGCCCCCGATCTGGGGCTTCGACGGTTCGTCGACCAACCAGGCCACCGGCGAGTCGAGCGACTGCATGCTGAAGCCCGTCTTCACCTGCCCCGACCCCATCCGTGGTGGCAACAACGTGCTCGTGCTGTGCGAGGTCTACCTGGCCGCCACCGACAAGCCGCACCCCACCAACACCCGCGCCGCCACAGCCAAGGCAGCGAAGAAGTACGCCAAGGAAGAGATGATCTTCGGCATCGAGCAGGAGTACACCTTCTTGAAGCTCGACGGCACGCCCTATGGCTTCCCCAAGGGCGGTTTCCCCGGCCCCCAGGGCCCGTACTACTGCGGCGTCGGCGCCGGTCGCGTCACCGCACGTGAGGTCATCGAGATCCACACCCAGGCATGCATCGACGCCGGCCTGATGATCGAAGGCACCAACGCCGAAGTGATGCCCGGTCAGTGGGAGTACCAGATCGGTGCGGCCGACGCACTCACCGTGAGCGACCACATGTACGTCGCCCGCTGGCTGCTCCACCGCATCGCCGAAGACTTCGACATCGTCGTGTCGTTCGATGCCAAGCCGATGAAGGGCGACTGGAACGGCGCCGGTGCGCACACCAACTTCTCGACCAAGGCGATGCGCGAGAACTACGACGCCATCGAGGCGGCCTGCAAGGCCATCGGCAAGCGTGTCGACCTGCACATCAAGGGCTACGGCCACGACATCGAGAGCCGCCTCACCGGTGCGCACGAGACCGCCCCTTACAACAAGTTCAGCTACGGCGTGTCGAACCGCGGCGCCAGCATCCGCATCCCGTGGCAGGTCGCCCGCGACGGCAAGGGCTACGCCGAGGACCGTCGCCCGAACGCCAACTGCGACCCCTACACCGTCACTCGCCTGCTGCTCGACGCCGTCTGCGGCTGACCCACAGCACTCACGTCGAACGGGGGGCCGGTTCGCCGGTCCCCCGTTCGTGTTTTCAACCGTTGCCGCAAGGCAGCAGACTGAGGAGATGAGCGTGCTCGACCAGCAACGTGACTATGTGCTGCGCACCGTCGAAGAGCGCGGCGTACGCCTGATCCGCCTGTGGTTCACCGATGTGCTCGGCAACCTGAAGAGCTTTGCGATCAGCCCGGCTGAACTCGAGAACGCGCTCGAGGACGGCATGACCTTCGACGGTTCGTCGATCGACGGGTTCAGCCGCATCCAGGAGAGCGACGTGTTGGCGATGCCCGACCCCAACACGTTCGAGGTGCTGCCCTGGAGTGATCCGAAGAGCACCGAGGCTCGCGTGTTCTGCGATGTGCGCCAACTCGACGGCTCGGCGTTCGGCGGCGACCCGCGCCACGTGCTGCGGCGCCAACTCGACGCTGCCCGCGCCCACGGCTACACGTTCTTCGTCGCTCCCGACATCGAGTTCTTCTACTTCGCCCCGCCCGAGCGCGGCACGGCACCGGTGCCCCTCGACGAGGGGGGCTTCTTCGACCTCACCACCACCGATCTGTCGGGGTCGCTGCGCAAGCAGACCATCCGCACGCTCGAGACGATGGGCATCCCGGTCGAGTACTCGTTCCACGAGGACGCACCGAGCCAGCACGAGATCGACCTACGCCACACCGACGCGCTCACCATGGCCGACAGCATCATGACGTTTCGCATGGTGGTGAAGGAGGTGGCCGCCGCGCAGGGCGTGCACGCCACCTTCATGCCCAAGCCGCTCGAGGGCGTACAGGGCAGCGGCATGCACGTGCACCTGTCGCTGTCGAAGGGCGACGAGAACGCGTTCTACGACGCCGACGACCCGTACAACCTGTCGCCGGTGGCGAAGTGCTTCATGGCCGGCCTGCTGCGGCACGCCGCCGAGATCACGGCCGTCACCAACCAGACCGTCAACAGCTACAAGCGGTTGGTACCCGGCTTCGAGGCACCGGTGCATGTCAGTTGGGCGCGCAACAACCGCAGTGGGCTCATCCGGGTACCCATCCCCAAGCGCGGCAACCCCAACGCCACCCGCATCGAGTACCGCTCACCCGACCCTGCGTGCAACCCGTACCTCGCCTTCGCCGTGCTGCTCGCCGCCGGCATGCGCGGGGTGGAGGAGGGCTACGAACTGCCGCCCGAGGCCGACGCCAACCTGTTCGAGATGGGCGACGCCGACCTCGGCAAGTTGGGCATCGAGCAGTTGCCCCAGTCGCTCAGCGACTCGCTGAAGGTGATGGAGCGCTCCACACTCGTGCAGGAGGCACTGGGCGAGCACATCTTCGAGTGGTTCCTGCGCAACAAGCGCATCGAGTGGCGCGCCTACAAGACCCACGTCAGTGCGTTCGAGGTCGATCGGTACCTGCGGGCGCTGTGACGATGGAACTGCTGGCCGTCTTCCCCGATCCGCCACCGCCCGATCTGGCGCGCACGCTCGACCTTGGTGGCTACCGCTGGAAGGCGGTCGCGTCGGCCGACGAGGCCACCCGCAACGAACCGGCCGGTGGCTGGTCGGGTGCGGTGGTGGCGTGCGACGCCGACCCCGAGGGCGCGTGGGCGCTGTGCCGCGCACTGCGCAAGCGCGACCGTCTGGTGGCGCCGCTGATGGTGCTGGTGAACGGCTCGCAACTCGCCGACCTCGAGCTGCGCAGCGATCTGTTCGACGACTTCTGCCTCACCCCGTTCCACCCGGTCGAGGTCGAGGCGCGGTTGAAGCACCTCTTCTGGCGTGCAGGCGAAGGGGTTCGGCCCGAACTCGTCGAGCACAGCGGATTGGTGCTGAACCTCGAGACCTACCAGGCCTCGTTCGCCGGCCGCCCACTCGACCTGACGTACATGGAGTACGAGCTGCTGAAGTTCCTCGCCCAGAACCCGGGCAAGGTGTTCACCCGCGAGACCCTGCTGTCGCGGGTGTGGGGCTACGAGTACTACGGCGGCGCCCGAACGGTCGACGTGCACGTACGGCGTCTGCGCGCGAAGTTGGGTGAAGAACACGCCAACCTCATCCAGACGGTGCGTTCGGTGGGCTACCGCTTCGGCCAGGGCCGCTGGGGCAACTGACCGACACCGCCCGTCGCCGTCAGGTCACCTCGGCGACGCCCTGGGCCACCACGGTGGCGAACACGGCCCGCCCACCCTCGTTCGGGTGCACGTCGTCGCTGCGCAGCACGTTTCGCGCCGGGTCGGCGGCAATGGTCGACCACGGCACCACCACGGTGTCGGCGCGGCCAGCCAACGTGGCCCGCAACCCGTCGTCGAACTGCTGGGAGCCCTCGGGTTGGTCGCCGCGATACACGTCGACCCACACCAGTGGCACATCGTCGGGCACCATGTCGACGAGCAGTTGCACCAGGCGTGCGTAGTCGGCCTGGTCGGCGTACTGGCCGGCATCGTTGGTACCGAGGGCGATCACCCACACGTCGGGGCTCACCCCGTCGGCCAGCATCGAGTACAGCGCACGCTGGCCCGACAGCGGCGAGCCGGTACCGTCGCCGAGTTCGATCCGCCTGCCATCCTCGGCATCGATCGACACCTTCTGCACACCCTGCGCGGCGAGCACGTACTCGATCTCGGCTCGCGAGCCGTTGGTGATGGAGTCGCCGACCATCGCCACCTGCACTGCGTCGGTCTCGCCCAGATCGGTCTGGCCTACAGGGTCACCGGCGCCTGCCGAGGGGTCGAACACGGGTGCCCCGGCGGGCAGCCGTGGTTCGAGGACGGCCACCTCGGCGCTGGCCGAACTGCGATCCCACCAGCGCATGCCCGCGATCACCCCCACCGCCAGCGCAGCGACGAGGAGCAACCCGACTCCGAGCACGCCGAACCAGCGCCGCTGGGGGCGCGTGTCGTAATAGCGGATGCTCGGGGGGCCTTGATCCACGCCCTCCAGTCTGCCCGCCCGCGCCCGGTCGGCCCCGTCACCCCGGTCGGTCGCCGGGTGCGATGAGCGAGTTGCGCAGCTGGTGCGCATGTTGCTCATCGCGGTCGGTTGGGTGGCGGGGGTCAGCGGTCGAGGAGTTGGATGCGGCGGGCGTGGCGGGTGTGCAGGGCGAGGCGCTCGGGCAGGGCGGGGTGGGTGAGGCGGCCCTCGTCGACGATCGACCGGCCGTGGACGATCGTGTGCCAGGCCGAGGTGGGCCCGCAGCGCAGCCAGGCCTCGATCGGGTCGGCCAGGGCACCGGCGAACGTGGGGCCGTCGAGGCGCCACACCGCCACATCACCCACCGCGCCCGGGGCCAGCACCCCCAGTTCGCCTTCGCGGCCCAGGCAGCCGGCGCCGCCGACGGTGGCCATCTCGAGCGCCATCCGTGCCGTTCCGGCGTGGGCGCCGCTGCGTAGCTTCGCCACCAGCATCGCCTGACGCGCCTCGAGCCACAGCGACGCCGCATCGGCCGACGACGACCCGTCGACCCCCAGGCCCACCTTCACCCCGGCTGCCCGCAGGTCGACCGTGGGCGAGATTCCCGACGCGAGGATGAGGTTGCTGTTCGGGCAGTGCGCCACACCGATGCCGGCAGCGCCGAGGCGGCGCACCTCATCGGGGTTCGGCATCACACAGTGCGCCACCCAGGTGCGGTCGCTGCACCAGCCGGTGCGCTCGAGGTACTCCATCGGGCGGCAGCCGAACATCGCGAGCGAGAAGTCGTCGTCCTCCACGTTCTCGGCGAAGTGGGTGTGCAGGCGCACGTCGAGCCGCTCGGCCAGTTCGGCCGAACGCACCATCAACTCCTCGGTGACGCTGAACGGGCTGCACGGCGCGAGGGCGATGCGGATCATCGCCCCGTGCGAGCGGTCGTGATGTCGGGCGACAGCCTCTTCGCTGGCGGCGAGGATGGTGTCGTCGTCCTGCACGATGACGTCGGGCGGCAGGCCACCGTCTTTCTCCGACAGGCTCATCGAGCCGCGGGTGGGGTGGAAGCGCACACCCAGTTCGCGGGCCGCGGTGATCTCGGCGCCCAGCAGGTCGCCCGCGCCCCGAGGGTGGAGGTAATGGTGGTCGGTGGAGGTG
>JBIKLX010000211.1:0-5018 GCA_044359565.1 Ilumatobacteraceae bacterium | reverse complement strand
CAGCCACTACGACGCGATCGAGATGGGTGTGCCCGACGGCCCGCGCCCCGACGAGATGGTGCTGATCCTCGCCATGGCCTGCGGCGGCCGGGTGCATGCCCGCCTGGCCGGCGGCTTCACCCTGGCCGACCGCGGCAAGCCGGGGGTGCCGGCATGAGCACGGTCGCCGTCATCGGAATCGGTCGGATGGGCTGGCACATGGCCGCCCATCTGGCCAAGGCAGGGCACGACGTCACCGTGTGCGACGCGGTACCCGGACTGGCCGACCAGTGGGTGGCCGAGCACGGTGGTGCATCGGCGGCCGATCCTGCAACCGCGGTGGCGGGTCGCGACCTGGTGGTCACGTCGCTGCCCGCCGACCCGCAGTTGCGTGCCGTTGCGGCCGCCATCGTGCCCGTCCTGGCCCGGGGCGCAGTGTGGGTCGACCACTCCACCACGTCGGCGCAGGCATCGCGCGAGGTTGCCGTCGAGGTGGCTGCGGCGGGCGCCCAGTTTCTCGACGCGCCTGTGTCGGGCGGTGTCGACGGGGCCCGCAACGGCACCCTCACCGTCATGGTGGGTGGCGACGAAGCCGCGTTCGCCACAGCCGAACCGGTGGTTGCCTCGTACGGCGCGCGCATCGTGCTGATGGGGCCGTCGGGTGCCGGGCAGATCACCAAGATGACCAACCAGATCTGCGTCGTGGGCCTGTGCCAGGCGCTGGCCGAAGGCCTCGACTTCGCCGAGACCGCAGGCCTCGACGTGAGCCGGGTCATCCATGTGATGCTGCAGGGCAGCTCGGCATCGTGGCAGATGGCCAACCGTGCCGAGCGCATGCTCGCGGGCGAGTACGACTACGGCTTTTCCACCACGCTGATGCGCAAAGACGTCGGCCTGGTGCTCGACGAGGCCGAGGCGATGAACGTGCCCCTTCCGGTCACCTCACTCGTCGGCCAGATGCTGGCCGAGGTGACTGCCATGGGCGGCGCGCAGTGGGACTGGTGCAGCCTGATGGAGCGTCAGCGCCGTCGTCGGGCCTGAGCCCGGCGGGGTTCAGGCGACGCGAGCGCCGTTCGTGTAGCGCAGTTCGTGACGCAGTGTGCCGTCGGCGCGCCACTTGCGCAGCGCCGCCTCACCCTTGGGTCCGTCGTGGCGACGGCCGCTCTGGTAGCGCTCCTCGTAGTGGAGTGTGCCGTTGGCGAAGTAGCCGCGCACCGCCGGGATGCGCGGCCTGGGGTCGTGCAGCACCCCGTCGTGGTAGTGCATCTCGTACTTCACCGAACCGTCGGGTCGCAGCACGCGGAACGCCGGGTGCGAGTGCGTCGGGTCGTGCAGCACCCCGTCGCGCAGCCAAGCGACTGTTCGCTGACCGTTGGGGAAACTGCGCCGGACGCGGCCGGTGAAGCCGCGCGGGATCTGGTCGTCGTCGCCCACGTCGATGGTGGTGACGACGCGAAACGACAGCGCGTTGGGCAGCAGGTCCACGCTCGGTTATCGGCGGGTCTGGCGACGACTTGAGCCCTTCCTCTGCGCTGGGCGACTACCGCGACAACAGTGGGTCGTCGGGGTGAGGGTCGAGACCGCGGCTGAACTCGCCCGCGAGGGTGTCGCGCAGGCGGCCGGCGTCGCGGTAGCTCTTCACCTTCCACTCGCGGCGCGTGTTGTCGGCGGCCACCGCCTCGACGCTCCAGGGCCGGCGGAGCACGAACCGGCTGAACGTTCCGACGACCAACACAGCGATGAACCAGGCGAGGTCGATGCCCAGCAACAGCACCGGGCCACCGAAGGTGACGGTGAGCAGAACCAGGGCGAGGGAGCCGGCGATGACGAGCATCACCCAGCCCCCATGGACGAAGCCGTCTCCCACGTCGACGACGTCGAACCACCGGTGCGGTCCGTCGCCGGCCCGTTCGGCACGCTCCTTGGCGCGGCGACGGCGATGGGTGTCGACGCGGGCGCGCACGCCCGCACCGTCACGGTGCGGCAGCCACCGGCGCCGGATGCGCCATTCGCTGCCGTCGAGCGTCGAGACGACGCGTGTGGTCACACTGCGAGCAGGTCGCGCGCTCCGGTGTCGGAGCTGGGGTGGCGCAGCTTGCTCATCGCCCGAGCTTCGATCTGGCGGATGCGCTCGCGGGTGAGGTTGAAGTGCTCGCCCACTTCCTCGAGCGTGCGCGGCTCGCCACGGTCGAGACCGAAGCGCAACTTCAGGATCTCGCGCTCGCGCTCGTCGAGCGGTGCCAGCAGGCGGGCGATCTCGTCGGGCAGCAGCGCGGTGGCTGCCACCTCGAACGGGCTCTCGGCCGACCGGTCTTCGACGACATCGCCCAACTCGGCGTCGCCGTCTTCGCGCAGCGGCTCGCTGAGCGACAGCGGCTCGGCGGCGAAGCGCAATGCCTCGGTGACCTTGTCCTCAGGCATCTCGACTTCTTTCGAGAGCTCGGCCAGGGTGGCGGGGCGGCCGAACTTCAGCTCGAGTCGGCTGCGGGCCTTCTGCAACCGAGCGAGCGTGTCGCCGGCATGGACTGGAAGGCGGATGGTGCGGCCGGTGTTGGCGATGCCGCGGGTGATGGCCTGACGGATCCACCACGTGGCGTAGGTGGAGAACTTGAAGCCCTTGCGCCAGTCGAACTTCTCGACGGCGTGCATGAGGCCGAGGTTGCCCTCTTGGATGAGGTCGAGCAGCGGCAGACCCGAGGCCTGATACTTCTTGGCGATCGACACCACCAGGCGGAGGTTCGACTGCACGAAGGCGCGCTCGGCGTCTTCGCCTTCGCGAACCAGGCGGCGCAGTTCGCGTTTGCGGGTGGCGCTGACCTCTTTGCCTGCACCGTCGAGCTCTGTGGCGGCTGCCTTGCCGGCTTCGATCTGCTTCGCCAGACGCACTTCGTCGTCTTTGGTGAGCAGCGTGTACTGACCGATGTCGGACAGGTACAACCGGACGAGGTCTTCTTCGTCGCGTTCCACGCGATCTTTCGCCACTGGAGCTCCTCGAAGGGTCGGCGGCCGAGTAGGAGTCGGTCGATGCGGTGTCTCACATTACCGACGCATGTGCGGCTGCCACACAGGCGAACGGCATTCCGTCGGTAGATCGTGAATCCTGATCGCAGTCGGGTTGGTATCGCTACGACTGTTCGGCCCGGGTGGGTCAGCCATTCGTCCGCTACTGTCCGGGCCGTGTCCGACGAGATCGAACTCGCCATCGTCACCTTGCGCTTCGATGCCGCCGACCCGGCCGCCCTGCTGGCCGTGCTGTCGAAGTATGTCGTGCTCACCCGCATGCAGCCGGGCTGCCGCAATGTCGACCTGTGCTCGTCGTTCACCCACCCCGGCCGCTCGCTCATCATCCAGAAGTGGGACTCGGCCGAGGCCCTGCAGGCGCACTTCGACAGCGATGTGATGGTGGAGATGGCGCAGTCGTGCGCCGGGCTGCTCGCCGGCCCGCCCGACATCGACCGGTGGGACGGGCCGAGCGCGCACGACCTGGCCTGACGCCTGGGCCTGACGCTGGGCCTGGCGCAGTAGCGCCCCACGGAGCGGATAGCGTCGGTGGTGTACGACTACCTACCCGTCCACCCAGGAGGACACCGTGTCGAACCCGTTCCTGAACGACAAGGCGATGAAGAAGGCGGCCGACGCCAACACCGCGTCGCTCGCCACCACCGACGCCGGTTGGGCAGCGCCCGATCTCAGTACCCGTGCCACCCCCATCGACGACGGCCCGATCTCCACCTGGAAGTCGGGCACGATGACCGTGGGCGGCACCATCACCGCCACCGGCGTGCTCCTCGTGATCCTGATCGCCGCGGCGACGGTGGGCTGGATGCAGACCGAGGAGACGGTCTTCGGCGGCGTGAACCTGCCCATGCTCGCCATCGTCGGCAGCCTCGTCGGATTCGTGTGCGCCCTCGTCGTCGCCTTCAAGCCCAACCTCGCCCGCATCATCAGCCCGATCTACGCGATTTGCCAGGGCTTCTTCCTCGGGGCGATCTCCAAGGCCTACAACACCGAGTGGGACGGCATCGTCATCCAGGCCGTGGGTGCCACGCTCGGCGTATTCGCAGTGATGCTGGTGCTCTACCGCACGAACATCATCAAGGTCACCGACAAGTTCCGTCGAAACATCATCATGGCCACCCTCGGTCTGATGGCGTTCTACTTCGTGTCGTGGATCCTCAGCCTGTTCGGCGTGGAGATCGGGATCTTCAGCTCCACGAGCTGGATGGGCATCGCGTTCAGCCTCTTCGCCGCGGGCCTCGCGGCGATGAACCTGGCCCTCGACTTCGACTTCATCGAGAAGGGGTCGAAGGCGGGTCTGCCCAAGCAGATGGAGTGGTTCGCCGCGTTCGGCCTGCTCGTCACCCTGGTGTGGCTCTACCTCGAGTTGCTGCGCCTGCTGTCGAAGTTCCAGAACCGCTGACCGCACTCCAGCGCAGACCGATCGAGGGGCGGCACCGCACGGTGGCCGCCCCTCGTCGCGTCTGGGCCCGGTTCAGAGGCTGCGCAGGTGGGCGAGGAGCGCGGCGTTGAACGCCTCGGGCGCTTCCTGCTGCACCCAGTGCCCGGCACCGGGGATGATCGAGTAGCCGCGGAAGTTCGGCAGCAGGCTCTGCATGCGCTCGATGCCTCCCGGGTCCATCAGGTTCACCCCGTCGAGCTCGCCGGTGATGAAGTAGCTGGGCATGCTGATGCGGTCGGCGGGCAGATCTTTCAGGATCTCGTAGTTCGCATCGAGGTTGCGGTACCAGCTGACCGGGCCGAAGAACCCCGAGTGGGTGAACTCGTCGACGTACACCTGCAGGTCGTCGTCGGTGAGCCATGGCCCCTCGGGACCTGAGTACGGGCGGTCGGGGAAGGCCGGCCCCATCACGTCGAGGAACCCGGTGCCCTCCATCGGCGGCAACTCGGTGGGTATCTCGCGGCCATGCATCGCCTGGCCCGATGCGAAGTAGAGGAAGGCCGCCATCGAGCGATGCGGGTCGGCGCCCAGCTCGCGCTCGGGCGGGCCCACCTGCTGGAAGTAGAGGATGTAGAAGAAG
>JBIKLX010000210.1:0-5025 GCA_044359565.1 Ilumatobacteraceae bacterium | reverse complement strand
ACCGCTGCACCGCCGCCCTTGCGGGTCACCTTCGCCGCCGGGCAGCCGAAGTTGATGTCGATGTGGTCGACACGACCCTCGGCGCACAGCCGCCGGATCGCCGCGCCGATCATCACCGGATCGCTGCCGTACACCTGCAGACTGCGCGGCTGCTCGTCGGGGGCGAACGTCATCATCCGCTCGGTCTTGCCGTTGCCGTGCACCACGGCGGTGGCCATCACCATCTCGTTCACGTACACGAGGCCCGGCGCGAACTGCCGGCACATCGTGCGGAACGGCGCGTTGGTCACACCCGCCATCGGCGCCAGCACCACCGGCGCCGCCGGCACGAAGTCGCCGATCCGCAACCCAGTCACGCCCCCGAGGGTACCGCCCCCCGTTCCCCACCCCGCCCCCCGGCGCGATGAGCAACCTGCGCAGCTGCTGCGCACACCGCTCATCGCGCCGGACCAGCCTCGCCCCGAGATGAGCAACTTGCGCACCTACCGCGCACACCGCTCATCGCGGCGGCTGCACGACGGGGTCAGGCGTCGAGGAGGGGGAGGCGCAAGTTGGGGAAGGCGCCGACGTCGAGCGACGTGGGGCCGTCGCTGCGGAGGCGGAACCAGCCGGCCGAGGCGATCATCGCCGCGTTGTCGGTGCACATCTCGCGGCTGGGCAGGAACGCCTGCATCCCGTCGTCGATGCACGCCTGCAGCATCCGCTCGCGCAACAGCGAGTTGGCCGCCACACCGCCGGCGAGCACCAGGCCCTTGGCGCCCACGTCGCGGGCCGCGCGGCGGGTCTTGGCCACCAGCACGTCCACCACCGCAGCCTGGAACGAGGCGGCCACATCCACCGACGACACGTCGGGATGCTTGCGCACATGGTTCATCACCGCGGTCTTCAGCCCGCTGAAGCTGACGTCGTAGCCCTCGTGCAGCATGGCCCGCGGGAAGGCGATGGCCTCCGGGTCGCCCTGGCGGGCCTCGCGGTCGATGGCCGGGCCACCCGGGTAACCGAGGCCGAGGAAGCGGGCCACCTTGTCGAACGCCTCGCCAGCCGCGTCGTCGATGGTGCGGCCGATGAGCCGGTACTGGCCGTGGTCGCGCATCTCGATGATCATCGTGTGCCCGCCCGACACCAGCAGCACCACCAGCGGGAACTGCAGCGAGGGGTCTTCGAGGAAGGCCGAGTAGAGGTGGGCTTCGTGGTGGTTCACTCCGATGAACGGCACGTCCCACGCCAGCGCCAACGCCTTGGCCGCCGACACCCCCACCAGCAGCGCCCCGATGAGGCCAGGGCCGACGGTGCACGCCACGGCGTCGATGCGCCGCTCGTCGACACCGGCTTCGACGATGGCCCGGGCGATGATGGGGTTCAGCATGTCGAGATGGGCGCGGCTGGCGATCTCGGGCACCACCCCGCCGTACTGGGCGTGCAGGTCGATCTGGGTGCTCACCACGCTCGACACCACATCGGTTCCGCCCATCACCAGTGCTGCTGCGGTCTCGTCGCAACTGGTCTCGATGCCGAGGATGAGTGTGTCGGGGCCCGGCACGACGGGACGGCCGCTCATCGCACGGCCTCGGGGCACAGGTCGGCCAGGCGGTCGCGATACGGCGCCTCGGCGATGTCGTGACACCACATCACGATGGCGTTCTCGGTGTTCTCGTAGTACTGCTTGCGCACGCCCACCGGGGCGAAACCGAAGCGGCGGTACAACTCCTGCGCGGCGGTGTTGCTGGCCCGCACCTCGAGGGTGAGCGCCAGGCAGTCGCGCCCGATGGCCTCCCACGCCAGTTCGGCCAGCAGGCGGGTGCCCACTCCGCTGCGCTGGTGCCGCGACGACGTGGCGATGTTGGTGACGTGCGCATCGCCCACGACGAACATCATCCCGGCGTAGCCCACCAGTTCGCCCCCACGGCGGGCCACCACGTAGCACCGCTCACCCCGACGCGACAGGTCGATCTCGCTCTCGAACACGCCCTCGGTCCACGGCTTCGGATACGACACCTTCTCGATGCGCATGATGGCACCGATGTCGCGCTTGCGCATCGGCGCAACCACCAGCGCATCGTCGGCGCCGGGCCGGTGCAGCAATCGGTCGAGCACGCTCATCGGGGCAACTCGCCGGTGTTGTCGGTGCTGCCGGTGGCGCGCACGCTCCAGTTGATCTGCGCGTCGGGCAGGCGCATGTAGAGGGGCTGGATCTCCCACGGGTTCACCCACTCTTCGCGCAGCGCGCGGGCATGGGCGAGTTGCACCAGCGGTGCAGCCGAAGGGCGCGACAGGAACTGCTCGGCCATCTCGCAGCGCAGTTCGGCGACGATCTCGTCGCGGTGACGCAGCGCACCGTCGCCCACACAGATGACGTCGTCGCTGCGGGCCATCACCTCGGCGATGAGATCGTCGATGGTGCCGCAGCGTGGCTCGAGCACTCGCTGCACACCGCCCGGTACGGGCCGGTAGAACGCGTAGAACAGTTCGCCCTTGCGGGCATCGATGACCGCCACCACCGTGCGGCCGGTGTGCCGCAACGGATAGGCGAGCAGGTCGAGCGAACTCATCCCGATCATCGGTACGCGTAGCGCCTGGGCCAGGGCCTTCGCCGATGCCAGACCCACCCTCATGCCGGTGAACAGCCCGGGGCCCACGTCGACGGCCACCACGCTGATCTCGTCGAGGCGCACGTCGGCCTGGGTGCACACGAACTCGATCGCGGGCGCCAGCGTCTCGGCGTGGCGCCGGCCGCGGCACACCTCGACCAGACCGAGCACGCCCTCGTGTCCGCCGATGGCCACGCTCACCTGCTCGGTGGCGGTCTCGATGCCCAGGATCAGCATGCGTACCCCGCGAGCGAGGCCGTGATGCGCTCCCACCGGGCGGCCCAACTGCGCCCCGCCGCGCTGATGCTGACGCGCCGTTCGTCGTCGCCGTCACCGGGTTCGAGGCGCACCAGTAGGTGGTCGCCGAACATCGACGCCACCACATCGCCCCACTCGACCAGCAGCACACCGTCGGCCTCGACCATCTCGGTGAGGGCGAGGTCGGCCACCTCGTGCTGGGTGCCGAGCCGGTAGATGTCGGCGTGCAGCAGGGTGAGTTTGCCGGCACGGTGGTTGTGCACCAGGTTGAACGTCGGCGAGGTGATGGGCTCGTCGACACCCAGCGCAGCACCGAAACCCTGGGCGAACGCCGTCTTGCCCGACCCCATCTCGCCGGCCAGCACGACGACGTCGCCAGAGCGCACCACCGCGGCCAGGGCCGCGGCGATGGCGTGCGTGTCGGCGAGACAGGTGGCGTGCAGGGTGAGCATGACGTCCGCAGTGTACGAGGCGGGTCAATCACCAACCGGGGCATGATCGGCCCCAAGGGTCGGGGCCATCGGCCATGTGACCCGGCGTTCGATCCGCCGCGAGATACCGCAGACGATCTCGTACCCGATGGTGCCCAGCAGGTCGGCCCACTCAACTGCGGTGATCTCGTCGTCACCCTGTCGGCCGATGAGCACGGCGCGGTCGCCCACGGCCACATCGTCGTCGCCCATGTCGACCATCATCTGGTCCATCGTCACCACCCCCACGATGGGGCGGCGACACCCACCGAGCAGCACCTCGGCACCGACGGCGAACAACCGGCGCGGCACCCCGTCGGCGTACCCGATGGGCAGCACGGCCACGGTGGTGTCGGTGGAGAACGTGTGCCGCAGGCCGTACGAGATGCCCTCGCCCGCCCGCACGCGCCGCACCATCGACACTCGGGCGTGCAGCGACAGCGCTGGCCGCAACGCCGCGGCGTGACGGTCGACCCCGGCACCGGGCGAGATGCCGTAGAGCGCGATGCCCGGCCGCACCAACGAGCGCCTCGCCGACGGATGGGCCAGGGCACCGGCGCTATTGGCGAGGTGCACCAGTGGCGGGTGTATCCCGGCATCGGCCAGACGGGCCAGCACCGCGTCGAACACCGCCACCTGCTCGGCCGTGACGGGATGATCGGGCTCGTCGGCGACGGCGAGGTGGCTGTACACCCCCTCGAGGCGCAGGCCCGGCGCCGCACCGACGGCCGCGGCAATGGACAGCGCGTCGTCGGGATTGCACCCCACCCGGTGCATACCGCTGTCGATCTTCAGATGCACCGGGTGCACCATCCCCGCCGCACAGGCGACGGCGTCGAGCGCCGCCACCTGACGCAACGAGTACACCGTGCTGGTGAGGCCGTTGCGCACCGCGGCGTCGAGCTCGGCCGGCGGCTGCTCGCCGAACACCAGCACGGGGGCCGACACACCAACGTTTCGCAGCTGCACGCCCTCCTGCACGAGGGCCACGCAGAGCCCTGCGGCCCCGCCATGTAGCGCCGCTTCGGCAGCGACCAGTGCGCCGTGCCCGTAGCCGTCGGCCTTCACCACTGCCCACACCGGCACCCCGCCGGCAGCGGCACGCACTACGGCGACGTTGTGCTCGATGGCGGCCGGGTCGACCTCGGCCCAGGCCCAGCGGCCGTCGGAGTCGTTCATCAGCGTGCCACCCCGAGGTCGTGCAGCACGGCCGGCAGCAGTGCCGGCAGATCCGATGCCACCAGACCCACCGCGGGGCCGCGTCGCGCCGCCGCACCATGCACCCAGGCCGCCAGCGCGGCCGCCTGGAAGGGCGGCACCTGTTGGGCCAGCAGCGCGCCCACGATGCCCGCCAGCACATCGCCGGTACCCGCGGTGGCAAGGCGTTCGTCGCCCGCTGCCACCACCATCACCTCACCGCTGGGTGCAGCCACCACCGTGGTGGGCCCCTTCAGCAGCACCACGCTGCGCGTGTCGAACGCCAGGCGCCGGGCCGCCACCATCCGGTCGCCGCCCGGCAGGCTGCCGGTGAGCACCTGGTACTCGCCATCGTGCGGGGTGAGCACCGTGGGGGCTGTGCGGTCACGCAGCAGCGACGCAGCTCCGGCAGCGTTCCACGCCAGCGCGAACAAGCCGTCGCCGTCGATCACCAGCGGCAAGGGCAGGTTCACTGCGGTGAACCGCGCACTCGCCGCGGTGTCGTCGTTACG
>JBIKLX010000209.1:0-5059 GCA_044359565.1 Ilumatobacteraceae bacterium | reverse complement strand
GGATGGGGGTCCGCGTGGTGTGGGTCGCCCGGATCGGGGTCCTCGTGATGGGGGTCGTCCGGATCGGGGTCCTCGTGATGGGGGTCGGCCGGATCGGGGTCCTCGTGATGGGGGTCGTCCGGATCGGGGTCCTCGTGATGGGGGTCGTCCGAGCGGTCGCCCCACCGGTCGACCGGGCCAGCGCAGTGCAACGCCGCAGCGTCGGCAACTCACGGCGGCCGAGCAGCGTGCGGCGGAGGTGCGGGAGCGGCGCGGGCCCAAGGTCGAGCGAGAGAAGGTGCAGCCGGCGCCGTGGGAACGAGAGACATGGGTCGACGAAGGACCGTTGCGTGAGGTTGCCCGTGAGGCGACCGAGCGGGCCCGCACCGAGAGCAGCGACACCGGCAGGCGTTCCTCGGGTGAACTCGACCCGGTGGTCGTGGCCGAGGTGCAACGCGATGCGGGCGCAGCACGTGCTGCTCGGTATCACGAGCGCTTGCTCTCAGCTGGCGAGGCGCTCGAGCGGGGCCGCTACGACGATGCCCGGCGCATGGTGCAGCCAGTGCTGCGCGATCTGCCGAACATCGCCCTTGCCCACGAGATCGCCGGACTGTCGTTCTACGGGAAGGGCGAGTGGCGCAAAGCAGCGGCCGAACTCGAGGTGGCCCGATCGCTCGAGCAGGGGGTGCGGCTCCACGCAGTGCTCGCCGACTGCTACCGAGCGATGCGTCGCTACGACACTGTGCAGCAGTTGTGGAACGAACTCCGTTCGGCATCGCCCTCGCATGCGCTGATGGCCGAGGGTCGCATCGTCGCTGCCGGGGCACTGGCCGATCAGGGCGATCTGACGGGTGCGCTCGAGGTACTCGCCAAGGCGCGAGAGGTGCCCCGCAAGCCGCGTGACCACAACCTTCGTCAGTGGTACGTGCTGGCCGACCTGCTCGATCGCTCGGGCGACATCATCGAGGCTCGTCGGTTCTTCGGCCTGGTGGCGAGCGTCGACGCCGAGTACGCCGATGTGGTGCAACGTCTGAATGCACTCGGGCGCTGAGCCGGCGAGACGACGCACTGTACGACAGCGACGCCACACCCCTGTGGCAGGGTGACGGCACTTCCCCCAACTGAATCGACCTCATATCGTCCGGCCCCAGCGCCGGCAGGGGAGTCGCCATGAACATCGTCGTCCTTCGCGGGCATCTCAGTAGCGCGCCGGTAGCGCGTGTGCTCGCATCAGGTTCCACCCTCTACACGCTCGAGGTCACCACGGCCACGTCCGATGGCACGGCATCGGTGCCGGTTGCCTGGTTCGATCCGCCCACCCCGCCAACGTGGGAGGCAGGCGACGAGGTGGTGGTGCGCGGTTTGGTTCGCCGCCGGTTCTTCCGGGTCGCGGCCGCCACCCAGAGCCGTACCGAGGTCGTGGCTGCCGAGGTGGTGGCGGCCACCGATCGTCGCCGCGCCAGGCGGCTGCTCGAACGGCTCGGCGAGTCACTCGGTGTCGATGCAGGTGGGGCACTACGCTCGGGGTGATCGCCCGGCCGTGGCCGGGCACCACCGTCCACGAGAGGTACCCCGTCATGAACAGCGAGCAGTTCGAACGTGTCCGAACCGGTGAGGGCTTCATCGCCGCTCTCGACCAGAGCGGCGGGAGCACACCCAAGGCGTTGAAGCTCTACGGCATCGACGAGTCCACCTACTCAGGCGACGACGAGATGTTCGGCTTGATGCACCAGATGCGTTCGCGCATGATCACCAGTCCGGCGTTCAACGGCGACCGCGTCCTCGGCGCGATCCTGTTCGAGGGCACGATGGACCGCGAGATCGATGGTCGCGGCAGTGCCGACTACCTGTGGTCGGTGAAGCATGTGGTGCCGTTCCTGAAGGTCGACAAGGGCCTGGTCGACGAGGCCAACGGTGTGCAGGTGATGAAGGCGATGCCCGGTCTCGACGACCTGCTGGCCCGTGCCCGCGACAAGGGTGTGTTCGGCACCAAGATGCGCTCGGTCATCAAGCATGCCGATGCTGCGGGCATCGACGCTGTGGTGGCACAGCAGTTCGAGGTCGGTCGACAGATCCTGGCCGCTGGGCTGATGCCCATCATCGAGCCCGAGGTCGACATCAACAGCTCCACCAAGCAGGAGGCCGAGGCCCTGCTGAAGTCGGCCATCCTGGCGCAACTCGACCAGCAACCTGCCGATCAGCCGGTGATGTTGAAGCTCACCCTGCCCAGCATCGACGACTTCTATCTCGATCTGGTCCAGCATCCGCGAGTGCTGCGGGTGGTGGCGCTGTCGGGTGGTTACAGCCGCGACGACGCCAACGCCCGCTTGGCGCGCAACCATGGCATCATCGCCAGTTTCTCGCGGGCGCTCACCGAGGGTCTCAGCGCCCAGCAGAGCGACGACGAGTTCAACGCCACGATCGACGCGGCGATCGCCTCGATCTTCGCTGCGTCGCGTATCTGAGCAGCGCCACTCGGCGTGCTGCCTGCTCAGACGAGTGGGCGCATCACCAAGCCGGTTCGCAGCTTCGGGGTGAAGAAGGTCGACTTGGGGGGCATGAGCAGCCCTTCGTCGGCCGTCCGCCGGATCTCGTCGATGCCGGTGGGGCGAATGAGCACACCCGCCTCGACCTCGCCGCTGCGCACGAGGTCGACCACGTGCTGCACGCCGTGCTGGTACGACACATCGAGCGCGGTGTCGCGCAGCGCATGCTCGAGCAGCGCGCCATCGAGTGAGCGCACACCGGCGAACGCCTCGGGGCGCGGCGTGAGCCACGTGCCGGTGCCGTCGCGGTGCGCCAGGCACAGCGCGCCGCGGGCGACGACCTGCTGCGCGAACGAGGCGTCGATGGGGCCGGCAGGTGACAGGTCGAACGAGGCTGCCAACACGGTGGTGAGCGCATCGACCGAGATGCCACGGTACAGGCGGTGGATGGCGTCGATGCTCAACTGCGACTCGACGAGTTCGCCCACATAGGTGAGGGTGAGATCCCAGGGGCCGGCCCCGTCGGTGGCGCGGCGTTCGTCGCGATAGGTGCGACTGATCGCGTAGCGGTGGTGCCCGTCGGCGATGAGCACCGGATTGGCGGAGACGGCCGCAGCGATGGCAGCTACCCGGGTGGGGTCGTCGACCCGCTCGACGGTGTGGGTGACGCCATGATCGTCGGTGAACGAACCGACCGGTTCGCCGGGCGCGGCGAGCACATCGGTGAGCCCGGCCGTGAGCGACAGTCCCCAGACGGGGGAGAGGTTGGCCTCAGTGGCACGGGTGAGGTCGAGGCGATCGGTGGTGGCCTTGGGGGTGGTGCGCTCGTGAGGCAGAACGCCCCCTGCACCGAGGTCGACCACCTCGAGCGCGCCGAGCACGCCCACGGTCTCGCGTCGTGTGCCCGCTTCGGTGGTGAACGCCATGCGGTACAGGGTGAACGACGGACGCGAGTCGAGCACGAGCGTTCCATCGGCCAGCCAAGCGGCCAGCACTGCTGCCGACCGGTCGTACCGGTCGGGGTCGTCGTCGGGCCGGGGCACATCGATGGCCACGATGTTGCGCTGGTGGCGTGCCGCAAGGGCGTCGGTGTCGGCAGCCGACAGAACGTCGTAGGGCGGTGCCGTCACCTCGCCCAGCGGAAGTGAGGGTGCGAAACGCAAGGCGGCGAAGGGTTCGAAACGCGGCATAGGTACAACAATGACAGGCCGCGTGGCACGATGGCCACTGTGACGACCGACTCCGCACGATCCCACGGTTCACGACCCCACAGTTCACGACCACCGGTGGTGCTGCTCGACCTCGACGGCGTCGTGTGGCTGGCACATCAACCGATCCCAGGCTCGGTGGAGGCCATCGCTGCGCTTCGCGCCGCCGGCGTGCGGGTGCTGTTCGTGACCAACAATTCGTCGGCGCGTCTCGCCGAGCAGGAAGAAGCACTTGCCCGGATCGGTGTTCCCGCAGTGGGAGACGTCGTCACGTCTGCCCTGGCGGCAGCCCTCCTCGTGGAACCGGGCGAGACCGTGCACGTGTGCGGTGGGCCCGGCATCGTCGAGGCGCTCGAACAGCGCGGTGCCCGGGTGAGCAACGACGATCCGGCCACGGCCGTGGTCGTGGGCATCAACCGGCGCTTCGACTACGACACCCTGCGCGCCGCGGCCGCTGCGGTGCGCTGCGGCGCACGCCTGATCGGGACCAACGACGACGCCACCTACCCGACACCCGATGGCCCGATCCCGGGCGGTGGCGCGATCCTCGCTGCGGTTCAGGTTGCATCAGGTGCCACACCCATGGTGGCCGGCAAGCCGCACGAGCCGATGGCGTCGCTCGTGCGGCACCTCGTCGGCGACGCAGCGGCCGCTGCAGCGGTGATGGTGGGTGATCGACCTGAGACCGACGGACTGTTCGCTCAGCGCCTGGGATGCCGGTACGCACAGGTGTGGTCGGGGGTCACTTCCGCCGGCAGCGTGGTGCAACCGGTGCCCGATCTGACCGGAGCGAACCTCGCCTTTGTGGTGGAACAACTGCTTGCCATGCCCGCTGCGAGCACCGCTGAGCAGGAGTGACGCAAACCCGCCGCGGCCGTTCCGTCGACCTGCATCGGTAGAGTTGCGGCATGGCACGAAACATGATCAAGCGTCTCCTCGACGCCGGGATGCAGTTCACCGAGATGTCGCAGTCGTCGGCAGAGAAGTTGGTGCACGAACTGGTGCACAATGGCCAGGTCCGCCGCAAGGACGCCGAACAGACGGTGCAGCAGCTGCTCGAGCGGGGCCGATCGACGAGCGAGCAGCTCGTGACCACGGTGCAGGCCGAGGTGAACAAGCAGGTGGCGCGTTTCACCGAGCAGCTCGAGAGCGTCGAGCGGCGTCTCGAGGAGTTGGGAGCGTCGTTGGGTCTGGTGTCCGCGCCGGCCGCCACTGCCCCGACGCCCGCTGCCGCCTCGGCACCGGCCAAGAAGGCTGCGCCCGCCAAGAAGGCTGCGCTCGCCAAGAAGGCTGCGCCCGCCAAGAAGGCACCGGCCAAGAAGGCTGCGCCGGCCAAGAAGGCTGCGCCGGCCAAGAAGGCTGCCGGTCCGTCCGGTGTTGCCAAGG
>JBIKLX010000050.1:0-18001 GCA_044359565.1 Ilumatobacteraceae bacterium | reverse complement strand
GGAGCTGTCGCCGACGGTGGCGACGATGGCCGGAGCGTTCGAGGCGCCAGCGAAGCCACTCTGGCTGAGGATCAGCCCGGCGCCGGAACCGGCGACGAGACCTGCAGTGAGACCGGCGATGGCGAATTTCTTGTTCATGATGGTTCCTCCAAGGGGGTGGGGGTGGTGGTTGGTGAAGACCACTCTGAACCCCGATGGTGAGGGGTCTATCGCGCCAAGGTAAGAGGCGTGTGAGAAGCCCTGACCAGCTACCGACCCGACGCGAGCGGTAACCTGCACCCGGGCGGCCTGCTGTTACGCGTACTCGAACGAGCCCCGACATGTGCGACGCCCACCTTTCATTCCCGCCAGGACCTGAACCGGCACCTGAATCACAGCCGGTGCACCTGCACGGCACCACCCGCCGCGGTGTGCTGCTGGGCGGCGCTGTGGTGCTGGCAGGAGGCCTCGTCGCGCTCGCTGGCCGCAGCGGTCGCATGCCGCGGGTAACTCAGGCGTTCGCCTCCGACGACGGTGCATCGGGCGGCACAACCGACGGCGCTCCGCTCGAGGCGTCGGCCATCGCTGCGACGGGTATCGCAGGCTCGGCCTCGGCCAGTCAGCGGGCCGACCGGCTGAAGCAGATGGGCACCATCATGTTCCCGATGGATCCGTCGCCGCGGTGCTCCATCCTCGACAACTTCGGTGACCCCCGAAGCGGGGGACGACGGCACGAAGGCATCGACCTGCTCGCCACGCAAGGCCAGCCGGTGTACGCGGTGGCCGACGGGGTGCTCAGCGAACAGACCAATGTGTCGTCGCCCCTGGCAGGCAACTCGTGGGGTCTCACCGCTGTCGGTGGCACCTACTACTTCTACGCCCACCTGTCGGCGTTCGCCCCGGGCCTCACCAAGGGCAGCACCGTGGCGCGCGGCGACGTGATCGGCTTCGTGGGCGACACCGGTAACCCGGGCCCGGGCAACTACCACCTGCACTTCGAGGTACACCCAGGCGGCCCACGCAGCCCAGCGGTCGACCCGCTCCCGCTGCTCCAGATACCCAAGGCGTGTTCCGTCTCCTGACGGAGCACACCGGCGACACGCCTACTTGGCGGTGACGACCTGCTCGATGCGCTCGAGGGTGGCGGCCATCGCGGCACGAGTGCGCGACCGCAGCGGTTCGACGGCCTTCTTCACCCGCTCCTGGCTGATGTCCCAGCTCTCGCGCACCAGGGTGCCACCCTCCACCGATTCGAGTTCGTACCGCCAGATGCGACCGCCCACGAAGCGGCGCATGAACCCGATGGAGGGGCGGGTCTGCCAGGCGATACGGCGGTCTTGTTCGAACTCGATGACCTCGTTCTCCATCGAGTACGGGATACCCATCTTCATCGCCATGCCGAACGTGACGCCGAGTGCCAGCGGCTGGGCCGCACCCTTGGCCTCGCGCACCGTGCCCGAGCCGTCGATCTGATGGTGGCGGGCGGGGTCGGCGATGAGGGCGAAGATGGCTGCGGCCGGAGCGGGAATGACTCGCTCGACGCTCTCGACGTCGCCGGACGACGATGCTGCGGGGATGGGTGTTTCGCTCATGGCCGAACCGTACCCGTCGCGGTGCGACTCGTACAGTGGGAGCATGTCTTGGAGTTCGTCCCGCCGCGACCGCGATCGAGCGCGCGGTGAGACGCACCCCCGTACGGCAAGCCTGATCGACCAGTTCGCCTCGGCCGATTCGATGCAGTTCGACCCCGAGCAGCCCGAAGACTCGGCTCGCCACCGTCTCGAAGCGCTCATTCAGCAGTTGTTCGACACCACACCCCAGTCGAGCGTTGCACTGGCCGTGATGCAGGCCGCCGACGACGACCGTGTCGATGCACGCAAGCTCGCCGGCCTCATCGAACTCGACCCGTTCCTCGCCTTGCGCGTGCTGCGCCTCGCCAACACTGCGTACTACGGCCAGCAGCAGCGGGTGTCGACAGTGAAGCAGGCAGTGGGAGTGATCGGCTTCTCGGCAGTGCGAGCGTTGTCGGCCATGGTGGCCATGGGCATCACCGAGGCGCAGGTGCCACCACGCTTCCTCGACCACTCGGCACGCGTGGCGGTCGGCGCCGGGTTCTGCGCCGACCTTCTCGACGAACCGGTCGGCGACTCGTTCTCGGGTGGACTGCTGCACGATGTGGGCGAGGCGCTGCTGTTCCGCTGCGCACCGGGGCTGTGGAGCCTGAGCCAGGACGCCACCGAGCCCCTCGAGGCGCAGGTACGGATGTTCGGGATGCACCACCAGACGGCCGGTCTGCTGGTGCTGCAGGCATGGCAGTTGCCCCAAGCGCTGCTCCACGCGGTGAGCCGCCATCACGACGACGCCGAAGTGCTCCCCGGCGTGGCCCGTGCCGTGGCGGCTTCGGAGGCATTGGTGGAAGGCGACTTCATGCGGGCGATGGCGATCGGCATCGCCGAGGACGACATCGACGAGATCCTCGAGGTAGTCGATCACGAGGCGGCTGCACTGCACGCGTGGCTGCAGAACCGATGAGGGGTACCCTGCAGAGGACATGAACTCTGACCTCGGCACTGAGCTGGGTGGCCTCGCTGAGGATGCAAGTGGATTCGCGGCGCTCGGACTGCGCTCGGAACTGCTCGACACTCTGGTGGCCCTCGGCTACGAAGAACCCACACCCATCCAGCGCGAAGCCATCCCTGCGATGCTCACCGGCCGCGACGTCCTCGGCCAGGCAGCCACCGGTACCGGCAAGACCGCCGCGTTCGCGCTGCCCGTCCTCGAACGGCTCGACGGCCGCCCGGCCGGTGCGCCGATGGCCCTCGTGCTGGTGCCCACCCGCGAACTGGCCGTGCAGGTGGCCGAGGCCATGAGCACCTACGGCCGCTCCCTGGGCGTTCGGGTCGTTCCGGTGTACGGCGGCCAGTCGATCGGCCGCCAACTGGGTCTGCTCGAGCGGGGCGCCCATGTGGTGGTGGCCACACCGGGCCGTGCGCTCGACCACCTGCGCCGCGGCACGCTGTCGCTCGACTCGGTCGAGACGGTGGTGCTCGACGAGGCCGACGAGATGCTCGACATGGGGTTCGCCGACGACATCGACGAACTGCTGTCGTCGACCCCCTCGGTGCGCCAGACGGTGCTGTTCTCGGCCACGCTGCCGCCACGCATCAACGCCATCGCCGCCCGCCATCAGCACCAGCCCATCACCGTGCGCGTGGGACGCGAATCGAACGAGGCCGGCCCCAGTCTGGTGAGCCAGCGCGCGTACGTGGTCACCCGCGCCAACAAGCCTGCCGCGCTCGGTCGACTGCTCGACGTCGAGGTGCCCGCTGCCGCCATCGTGTTCTGCCGCACGCGCACCGAGGTCGACGAGCTCACCGAGTTGCTCGGCAAGCGCGGCTACCGGGCCGAGGCGCTGCACGGCGGTATGGGCCAAGAGCAGCGCGACCGGGTGATGAGCCGCATGCGTTCGGGCGCCGCCGAGTTGCTCATCGCCACCGATGTCGCGGCCCGCGGCCTCGACCTCGATCTGCTCACCCACGTGGTGAACTACGACGTGCCATCGGCTCCCGAGGCCTACGTGCACCGCATCGGCCGCGTGGGTCGCGCCGGACGCGAGGGCGTGGCCCTCACCCTGGCCGAGCCACGCGAGCAGCGGATGCTCGCCAACATCGAGCGACTCACCCGCCAGCGCATCGACATCTCACCGGTGCCGTCGGTGGCCGAGATGCGCGCCCGCCGCGCCGAACGCACCGTCGACGAACTGCGCACTGCCATGGCCGCTGAAGGCACCGATCGCGACGCCGTCGCCGCCATGGTCGATGCCCTCGCCGCCGACCACGACCCGCGCGAGGTGGCCATCGCCGCACTCCGACTGCTGCACCAGGCGCGCTATCCGAACACCGCTACCGACCGCGAGATCGCCGACGCCTCGGTGCGCAAAGAGCGTCCCGACCGTCAGGATCGAACCGACCGCGGCGACCGCCCCGAGCGGAGCGACCGGGGCAGCGACCGGGGTTCGACCGATTCCGGTCCCCGCGCTCGTCTGTACATCGGCCTCGGGCGCAATGCGAACGTCACGCCGCGCGACCTCGTCGGCGCCATCGCCAACGAGACCGACCTCAGCGGCAAGCAGATCGGCCCGATCTCGGTGTCGAGCACCTATTCGCTGGTCGGGGTGCCCGAGGGCGATGTCGACCGGGTGGTCAGCGCGCTGCGCCACGCCACCATTCGCGGCAAGAAGGTCACCGTGCGCCGCTACGTCGAGCAGCCCAACGGCGGCGACCGGCCCGAGCGCAGCGACCGGCCCGACCGCGGTCGCGGCGATGCGCCGGCTCGGCCGCGTCAGGCCGGCAAGCCGGTTCGACGCGAACGCTGGTGATGGAGGCCGACGTCGCGGTACCGGTCGAACAGCACCACGATGAGCGTGAGCAGGGTGACGAAGAACAGCGTGTTGCCCAAGCGGAGCGACGCCTCGTCGGAGCCCAGCAAGACGTAGAACACGATCACGATCGCGAAGTTGGCCGCCACCATGAAGGCGAACTGAACTCCGGTCGAGCGCCAACTCACCTCCCGCTTCGCCAGCCATTCGCTGAGCAGCGTGCTGACGGCAATGGTGACGGTGGTACCGAGCGCGATCTGTAGTGCCGTCGCCTCCACCCCGGGCAGGATGTTGGAGAAGATCATCGCCACCATCGATGCGAGGGCGGCCTTTTCGAAGAACGGCCAGCCGAACACCGCCAACGGCTCGCTCACCTTCGCGGGCGGGTCCCACCCGAGGTGACGGCCCTGTACGTCGGCGTCGAACGTCCGCTTCCAGTCGCGTGCCGGGAGGCGGCGCACGAGCGCACGCGCCGCGGCCAGCAGCACCACGATGAGCACGACGATGCCGATGGCCACGAACGGTCGGTTGCCGATGGCGGTGCCCCAGCTCTGGTCGTAGACGTCGTGGCCGCTCACCGGGTCGAAGCCGGTGGGTTCGAGGCCCAGCAACCCACCCTTCACGAAGTTGGTGAAGTCGAGCTTGGCGATGTGGATCCAGTACTCCTGCGGCAGTTTGATGAACACCCAGATCGATCCGGCGATGAGGAGCACCTGGCGCTTGGTGAGGCGCAGGTGGTTGCGGCCGGTCTTGTAGGCCTCGATGGCGATGAAGTAGTACTCGAAGGTGTTGGGGAACACGAGCAGCAACCAGCGGGCCTGGGTGAACTCGAACAGCACCACACCCACCAGGCGGTAGTACCAGAGGAACTGGGCCACCGAGAATGCGAACCCACCGCCCCAGTTCCGCATCGTCGAGATGTAGGCGATGGTGAGGTAGTAGATGTCGAGCGCCTTGTCGTACGTCTGGTAGCCAGCGAGGTCGAGGGTGGTGTGATTCTGGAAGATCGTCTGATCGGCGGCATCGAGGACCAGCGCGGCCAGCACCGCGGGCAGGGGGAACCGTGGGATGAACAGCGGGATGATGAACCGTGCCCCCACGACGAGCAGGAAGATGAGCGTGTCGCTGGTCAATGCAGGTCCTTCCCCCGGTACAAGCTTTTACTGTACTCATGTGAGCCGCTGGCGACGGGCAATGACTTTCGGCCCTGGCCATCTGCACCGGCGGCGACCACCATGACGCGGGAGGTTTCCGCCATGCGTCCCTGGACAGCACTCGTCGCCGTCACCGCACTCACCCTCATCACCCCATCGTGCAGCACCTCCGAGTCGGCCGTCACCACCAGTACCCCCGGCGTGTCCACCACAGGCGTGTCCACCACCTTGGTCGCCACAACGGCGCTCGGCACCACGGTGGCCACGACAGCGGCGCCCGAAACCACCGTCCCCAGCACTACCGTCCCGGTCACCACCATCCCCGGAACCACCATCCCCGGAACCACCATCCCCGGCACGACGACGACCATCGCGTGTGAGTTCACCGGCGCCACGACCGACCGGCGCGACTCGTTCCCCGAGCGGATGACTTCGATGGTGGGTGCCGACATCCGCACCGGCGCCCACTCGTGCTACGAGCGGATCGTCATCGAACTCGCCGACAGCACCATCCCCACCCCCGGAGGGATGCCCGGCTGGTGGGTGCGCTACGCCGACGGACCCATCACCCTCGGCCAGACCGACGACCAGTTCGTCGAGCTGGAGGGCGACGCCACCCTGCTCATCTCGATGAACGCCTGGATGCCCTCGATGGACGGTGAGGGCTGGGTGGGCTCGACCGACATCTTCCCCACCAACGTCACCCACCTGCTCGAGTTGCGCCAGATCGACAACTGGGAGGGCCAGAACACCTGGGCTGTGGGCATCGACGCCGAACGGCCCTTCCGCGTGTTCACGCTCGCCTCGCCCACGCGACTCGTCGTCGACGTCGGTATCTGAGCCGCCGAGTCGGTACCGGCGTACGATCCCAGTCGTGTCCATTCAGCGCATCGCCCTCAGTACCGGCGGTGGCGACGCCCCGGGCCTCAACGCCGTCATCCGCGCAGCAACCATCGCCGCCCTGAACCGCGGCTGGGAGGTGGTGGGCATCCGCGACGGCTACAACGGGCTGCTCGCCCCGAATCACTACCCGCACGGCGGTGTGGTGTCGCTCACCCGCGAGTCGGTGCGCGGCATCGCCAACCAGGGCGGCACGGTGCTGGGCACCACCAACCGCGGCAACCCGATTCACTTCCCGGTCGAGCAGGCCGACGGTTCGTGGACCGAGATCGACCGCACCGACGAACTCCTGTCGCGCTTCGCGGAACACGGCATCGACGCGCTCATCACCATCGGGGGTGACGGGTCGCTCACCATCGCCCACCACCTGCACGAACGCGGGCTGCCGGTGGTGGGTGTACCGAAGACGATCGACAACGACCTCGACTCCACCACCGTCACCTTTGGCTTCGACACCGCCGTCAGCTTCGCGACCGAGTGCGTCGACCGGCTGTTCTCGACCGCCTCGTCGCACGGACGGGTGATCGTGGTGGAGGTGATGGGTCGCTATGCCGGATGGATCGCGCTCCACGCCGGGATGGCGTCGGGAGCACACGCCATCCTCATTCCCGAGGTGCCGTACGACGTCGACGTCGTGGCCGACATGGTGCGCGCCCGCGACCGCAGCGGCTCGGCGTTCTCGATCGTCGTCGTGGCCGAAGGGGCACACCCCGTCGACGGTGAACGGTCGGTCGTCGACCGCCAGATGGGTCGTTCCGAGCGCCTCGGTGGCATCGGCGCCCGGGTGGCCGCCGAACTCGAGGACCGCACCGGCAAAGAGGCCCGCACTGTCGTGCTCGGCCACCTGTTGCGCGGTGGCTCGCCCACCGCCTTCGACCGGCTGCTGGGGCTGCGGTTCGGTGCCGCCGCTGTGCGGGCCCTGGCAGAGGGCCACCGCGGGGTGATGGTGGCGCTGAATCCGCCAACGGTCGACGTGGTGCCGCTCAGCGCGGCCATCAGCCGGCAAAAGACGGTGGAACTCGATGGCGACACCATGCAGACCGCCCGCGAACTCGGGATCTGCTTCGGCGACCGAGCAGTCTGACGGAGGCCGTTACCTCGAGGCCGGTGTCGAGGGCGGCGATGAGGGCGGCGATGAGGGTGTGGCGATCGAGTCGACGATGTCGATGGCCCGACGCAGGTCGGGACTCACTCGCACCTGACCCGCCATCTGCCGGCCCACTCGCTGACCCAGGCCGCCCTGGTCGAGCATGGCGCGGGCGACCAGGGCGCCGGTACGACCGCCCACCGGTAGCTTCCCCGCCGCGACAGCGGCGATGAGCGCACTCGATGCCTGGGCAGCCACCGGTTGCACCTTGGCCCAGTCGACCTGAGCCGACATCGCCTTCACGGCCTGCACCGCATCGGCCGATCGAGAGCCGGCCGACTCGCGTACCGCCGCCCAGTCGACCTCGCCGAGCAGGCGGGTCACCTCGGCCGCTTCCGCCGCTTCGACGGCCTCGGCTGCCGCGGCCTCCGGGGCCACCCCGGCGACAGGCTCGGCCGCGGCAGGCTCGACAGGCGCAGCCTGAGCGCGGGTGGAACCGAGCAGGGCGAGGAACGCATCGAACTGCGCGATGGGCGACGGCCACAGCACAGCGGCAGGAGCGTCGTCGCCGCGCTTGCCAGCCTCGTACTCGGCCTTCAGCGTGGAGGCCGCGAGCTTGGCCTGCTTGGCGAGCCGGCCCAGCGCATCACCCGGTGTGAAGCCCATGGCCCGAGTGTACGGGCCACCCGGCGCGGCGCGCTGCTACCGGATGGCAAGGCCGGTGGCGGGATCGAACAGGTGGATGCGCTCGGTGTCGACGCTGAGTTCGATCGTGCCGCCGCGCGCCGGACGCGACCGCGGGTTGCAGCGCGTCGACGGCCAGGGTGCCGTCGTCGAACACCTTGCTCACACCGTCGAAGGAGATACCGGCCATGTCACTCGCCTCGTTCTCTGGGCAGGCGCTGCACGAACGCCCACGCTGCGTCGGCTGTGGCGGCATCGATGTCGGTGAGATCGGCCACACCGATGTCGAGGCCTTCGGCCCGCGCATAGGCACGCAGCCCGATGAGCGCCGCGTCGAAGTCGGCGCGGCTGACGCCGAGGTCGTCGGGGTGGGCGCGGGCGCCGCTGCGGGCGACGATCGACAACGCTCGCTCGGGGTCGTTGCCCTGCACGTGTGCCAGCGCGCACACGGCGAAGGCGATGATCTCGCCATGCACCGGGTGGGCGCCGGTGGCGTGCTCGTAGGCGTAGGCCCAGAAGTGCTCGCTGCCTTCCTCGAACCGGCTGTGCCCCGCCCAGGCGCAGGCGGCGCCGATACGGCGATACGCATCAGCGAGGAAGCGCACACCGGTCTCCGACACGGCATGGACCTCGTCGGCGGCGGCCTCGAGTTCGTCGAGCAACTGCGCTCCCAGCGCCGCGAGTCCCTCGTGCCACGGATGGCCGTGGCCGGCGCCGGTGGCGAGGCGCCAGTCGTGCAGTCCGGTGTGGCACGACAGGATGTCGCCGATACCGGCCCGGTTCAACCGCGGCGGTGCCGACCGGACGAGGTCGAGGTCGAGCACCACCAACTGCGGCACGATGGTGGCGACGTAGCGAACCTTGCCGTCGACGCGCACGCCGATGGCATCGGTGAAACCGGCGTCGACCGAGGTGATCGACGGCACCTGCACCAGCGGCACACCGCGGCGCCAGGCGAGGAACTTGGCCGTGTCGAGTGCAGTGCCGCCACCGAGGCCCACCACCACCTCGCTGTCGTCGGGCTCGGCGGCCACGGCTTCGAGGTGCTCGATATCCATGTTCCAGGCCTGCACCACCCGCGCCGCAGGGCTGACGCGCTGCGACACCTCGGTCCACGGCGGATCGTTGGCGCACACCGTGTACCGGCCGAGATCGGCGAGTACCTCGGCGATCGGGTGCTCTTCACAGCGGAACGGTTGGCCGATCATCGGGTGGCTCCTTCGTCGGCGAACAGCCGGGCACTCACCCGGTGCGACTCGATCGATGGCAACGACGCCAGCGCGTGGTGCAGCGCACCCACGAGACCCGCCCGTGCCCCCAACGCCGAGGTCTCGATGCGCAGCGGCCAGGGCACCAGGCGCGCCACGGCGGCGCGCAGTGGGCCGAGCAGCGCCGGGTTCGAGCCGATGCCACCGCCCAGCACCACCATCTCGGGGTCGATCAGGGCGGCCACACCCAGCACGGCCTCGGCCAGGGTCTGGGCGTATCGATCGACCACTGCAGCCCCCACCGAGTCGCCGGTGGCAGCAGCAGCGAACACCTGGCGCGCATCGCTGCGCCGGGTGAGCGCGGTGGGGCCGGCGTGACCGTTGCGACGCGCCAGTTCGTCGCGCAGCATCGCCTGCACGCCCGAGCCGGATACGGCGACTTCCAGCGCACCACGACGGCGCGCCTCGGTAGTGCGGGGGTCGCTGCCGATAGGCAGGTACGCCACCTCGCCGGCAGCGCCACGCGCACCACGCACCAGGTGCCGCTCGACCATCAGGCCCATACCCACGCCGGTACCGAGCGCCAGCAGCACGAAGGTGCGGCAGTCGTGCGCGACACCGGCGTGCAGTTCGCCGACCGCGGCCAGGTTCACATCGTTCTCGACCTGCACCGCGGTGCGCAGTGCCCGACGGAGGTCGGCAGCGAGATGCACGGTGCCGAGGCCGGCGATGTTGGTGGCGAGGTCGAGCGTGCCGTCGGGTGCCACCACGCCAGGGCTGCCGACGGTGACGGCGTCGACTCGGTTCCACGACACACCGGCGTCGCGGGCCACGCGGCGGGCGAGGGCCGCCAACTGCTCGACCACGGCCGGACCACCCGCCTGCGAGGTGGGCTCCTCGTGCTCGGCGAGGATGCGACCGGTGAGGTCGGCGATGGCCACGAGCGTCTTGGTGCCTCCCAGGTCGATGCCCACCACCGCCGCTGCCTCGGCGTTGTGCTGGTAGCCGATGGGAATACGCCCGGCGCCGGTGGAGGGCAGCGGCACACCGTGCACGAGACCCTCGTCCTCCAACGCTGCCACGACGGCTAGCACGGTGGGTCTCGACAGACCGGTGATGCCCACCAGGTCGTTGCGGCTCACCGGACCGTGGTCGCCGATGGCACGGAACACCGTCTCGACATTGGCCCGGCGCACCAGTTCGTGACGGTCGGTGAGAGGCTGCGCTCGGCTCATTCCTTCACCGCCCCAGAGCTGAGACCGGTGACGAGGCGGCACTGCGATACGCATCGTCGACGATGCGCATCGCCACCAGCCCCACCTCGGCCGATGCCACCGGAACTGCACCGCTGTCGCAGCAGCTCGCAAAGTCGGCCATCTGCGCCGCGTACATCGGCAGCGTGCAGTGCACGTAGTCGGCCGGCGCCGGGGTGGCCGGGGTGAACTGCGGCCAGATCCGCGCGTAGCCGCCCGTGCCGTACACCTCGGTGTCGGCCTCCACCCCATCGAGACGAGGCTGCCACCACCCGCTCTCGACCACACTGCGCACGCCGTTCGACCACTCGATCAGCACCACCGCGTCGTCGTCGACCGCGTACTCGCCGAACGCCGTACCCACCGATGCCGTCACCCGGGCCGGCTGCGGGTCGCCCAGCAGGAAGCGGGCCGTGTCGATGGCGTGGATGCCCATATCGATGAGCGCGCCGCCACCGGCCAACGCCGGGTCGGTGAACCAGCCGCTCGGTCCCCACCCGGCGTGGATGCCGTAGCCGCGCGTGCGGACCGGTCGGCCCACCTCGCCCCCGGCGATGCGGTCGCGTACGGCGACGACCTCGTCGCGGTAGCGCCACATGTGCCCCACCAGCAGGGTGCGATCGGCGTCGAGCGCAGCGGCTGCGATCTCGCGGGCCTGGCCGAGGTGCATCGCCATCGGCTTGTCGAGCAGCACATGCTTGCCGGCCGCCAGCGCCGCCATGGCCTGCGGATGGTGCAGGGCGTTCGGTGTACCCACCACCACGGCATCGACGTCGGCGGCCCGCACCGCCTCCGACCAGTCGTCGTCGCGCCGGCACACCCGGACGATCTCGAGCCCACACGCAAGCGCTGCCTGCTCGTGCAGTTTGCCGATGAAGCCGTACCCCAGCAGCGCCAGTCGTAGCGGTCGGGTCACGACGCGCTCGCGATGTCGGCCGCATGAGCCTGGATGCGGGCGACTGCGCGCGCCACGTCGAGCACGTCTTCGCGCTCGGCCAGCAGCAGGCGATGCTGCAGCCACACCGTGCTGGCCGCAGCGTGCTCGGCGCGGGGCAGGTGCTGGGTCGAGTAGTCGATGGTGGGCGCGTGCTCGCGTAGCCGCGGCGCGAAGTTGCGGTTGCGGAACACCGCCAGGTCGGTGAGCGACGGGTACGACACACCCATCGGGATGCCCTCGGCAGCCAACGCCGCCTCGAAGTTGCGCAACGGCAGCCCGGCGAACTGCTCGGCGTCGTAGTGGAACACGAAGCAGTAGTTGCCCTGACTGTCCATGCGCGGGTCGCGCCGCGGGGTGCGCACACCGGGGATCTCGTCGAGTGCTGCATTCAGCGCAACGGCATTGTCGTTGCGGGTGCGGTTCTGGTCGGGGAACCGCTGCAACTGGCCGCTCAGCACGGCCCCCTGCCACTCGGTCATGCGCAGGTTCGAGCCGTAGGTGGCGTGGTGGTAGAACCACTGCCCCTTCACCCGGCCGCAGTCGGCGTACGCCCAGGCCGCGTCGCGCAGCGCCTCGTCGTTGCAGATCAGCACCCCACCCTCACCGGCGGTCATCAGCTTCGAGCGCTGCATCGAGAAGCTGCCGAAGTCGCCCCACGAGCCCACACCCCTGCCGCGCCAGAACGTGCCGTGCGCGTGGGCACAGTCCTCGATCAGCCGCAGGCCACGCCGGGCGCACAGTTCGGTGAGCGCATCGAGATCGGCCGCAGCGCCGGCGACGTGCACGGCGACGATGGCCTTCGTGCGCGGCGTGATGGCCGCTTCGGCCGCGGCCGGGTCGATGCACAGCGTGTCGGCGTCGATGTCGACCAGCACCGGCGTGGCGTTCACCGCCAGCACCGCCGCAGCCGAGGCGACGAAGGTCATCCCCGGCACGATCACCTCGTCGCCCTCGCCCACGTCGCACGCCACCAGCGCTGCTTCCAGCGTGTGCGTGCCGTTGGTGAGGGCCATGCCGAACGTCGCGCCGTGATAGGTGGCGAAGTCGGCGGCAAACGTGGCCGCCACCTTGCCGTTCCCCTGCCACCATCCGCCGGCGTCGAGCACGTCGAGCAGCGCTGTGCGCTCGTGCTCGTCCCACACGGGCCACGAGGGATAGTCGCGCTGACGCACGGGAGCACCGCCCAGCACCGCCGGGCGCTCGATCAACGAGGTCATGTCATCTCCATCAGGGTTCGTGACTGCACCGCTGCAAGGGCCGCTCGATCAGCGACGACGGTGAGATCGGGGTGGGCACACAGTGCCGAGGCCGTCGACGACGCGCGGCAACAGGCCGCGGCCGTACACGGCCGGGAACCCCTTGGCCCAGTCGCCGGTGAGTGGGCTGTTCATGATCGGTCCTCCGTATCGCCGTCGGGCTGGCTGGCGGGTCGGCGGACGCCGAACCGTTCGAGCAGCGGCTCGAGTCCACCGTAGGTGACGATGCGGAACTCTTCGGCCGCCCCCAGGCCGTACCGCTCGCCGGTGCGCGCCGAACCGGCGCGTACCAGTGGCTCGAGGAACGGTCGCACATCGCCGCTGGCCACCGCCTGCTCGGCCAACGGGAGGTCCCACCCGCCGGTGCGGGCCTGCAGACACAGTTGGTTGGCGTAGTTGCGCATCATCGTGGCGTGGGTGCACGCGGCATCGACCTTGCGGTCGAGCGTGGTGCTGATGTCGACCACATCGGTCACGTCCATCACCCGGCGCCCGAAGTACCAGCGTTCGAAGCAGCCGTGCGGGGCGAGGCCCTCGGCGAGGTGTTCGGGATGATGGAGGTCGAACTGACTGGTCCAGAACGCCTCGTCGGTCGCGGCTGCCACTTTCACGTGATCCTGGTTGTCCTCGCCGAACATGCTGTACGGGTCGAAACTCACCAGCGCGTAGGGACGATGGCGGCGCACCTCGCGAATGATGCGTTCGCGGAGCGCCACTTCGCTCACATCGCCGAGCACGTCGGTGGGGTACCCGAACTCGACGATCTCGGCCACACCGAGGATGGCGGCGGCGCGCCGGAACTCGGCGGTGTTGGCGGCGATGGTGGCCTCAGGCGTAGACCCGACCGAGTCCCACCGGTCGTCGGTGACGCGCACCACGACCACACGCCACCCTGCCTCGGCCCAGGTGGCCACGGTGCCGCCGAGGAACAGCGCCACATCGTCGGCGTGCGCCACCACCAGCAGTACCACCCGACCGTCGCCCGGGGGGATGTGTCGTGCTGGCACACCACCGTGCTCGCGCTGCTCGTCTGCCCCCATGAGGGCACAGTACCGATCAGGGTTCTATTTGGTCAACAGTCTTGACCGAATCCGTCGGGGTTGCACACCAGGTCGGTCGAGAACGTGACATCGACGGCCTTCGCGGTCCAGTCGCCGTGCGGCCCGTCGTTGCTCATCACGTAGGCGTTGGCGCGGCCCGGGTCGCCGGCCACGGCGATGAGGAACTTGCTCGGCTCGGTCACGATGGGCACGAGGCGCTGGGGGTCGTCGCTCTCGGCGAACACCGGTGGCACCTCGCCGGCGGCCACCAGGTCGACCAGCGTGCGCCGACCCGCGGTGAGGTTGCTCCACTCGCCGATCAGCCTCTCGAACTTCCACGCCGGAATACGCGCCTGGGCGAACAGCGCCGCACGCAACTCGCCCTTGCCCCAGCCTGCGCGGGCGAAGGTGCGGGCGATCAGCGGCGACAGCACCAGCAGCGGACGGTACTGGGCACGGCCCAGGCCGAACACGTGGGTGAGGTCCCAGCCCGTCACGCGGGTGAGACCGTCGGCCAGGTAGGGCACGATCTCGTCGGGCGTGCTGCCGTACACGCTGCCGACGATGAGGCCGCTGTTGATGCGCCCCATCGTCACCACGTCGTCGCCCCGACCGAAGCCGAAGTCGGCGCTGAGCGGCTGCCAGCCGATCTCGGCCAGCGCCGCCTCATCCTCGGCCAGCACCACCTTGAACGTGTTGCCGAACGTGGCCTTGTCGTGCTCGTCGGCGGTGAAGCCGCACACGTTGCGCAGGTACAGCCGCAACCAGCGACCCACCGCGGTGTTGGCCTGCACGCCATCGCGCAGCGCGCCCTGCCCGAAGTTGAACCCCAGCCCGGCACCGGCGAACCCGTTCAGCACGATGAGCGCATCGGCACCGGTGGTGTTGCCCGAGTGCTCGACGCCGTAGTGCGGGTCGGCGATCACTGCGGCCACGGCCAGCAGCACCGGTAGGTGCTCGGGCAGGCACCCGGCCATCACCCCGTTCACCGCAACCGACCACACCGTGATGTCGCGGCCCGACGGCCGGGCCAGGCCGAGCACCCGCCACGGGTCGTGACCCGACGCGGCGATGAACGCCTCCACCCGTTCGCGTGTGGGCGGCACGATGGGTAGGCCGTCGCTCCAGCCGTGCTCGACGAACAGGCGGTTGATCTCGTCGATGTCGCCCGATGCCACCACGTCGAGCGCGCTCGGCTCGTCGGAGTGCACGACGGTGGGGTCGACCGGGCGGGTGAGGCCGTCGATCACCTGCTGCATCGTCGTGGCCACCAGCCCGGCGATCATCTCGTCGTGGCTCTGACTGTCGACATGGCCGCGCAGCACCGCCAGTGGCATCCCGTCGAACCCGAGCCCGCGCCCGGTGGCCGCGGCCTGGCGGATGAAGGCTTCGGTCACCAGACTCACCGTCGGGGTACCGGTGGCCTCTGCTGCTGCTGATGCCCGCATCACGGCGGGCGTACAGCTACCTCAAGCCCCCACGCCCGACACCACGGCGTCGACACCGCGGGCCGCGATGACACTGGGGATTGCGCCCACCACCTGGTGCTCCTCCGGGCCGTGCACGTTGCCGAACGCGTCGTAGCCGACCACCTCGACCCCCGCGTAGCGGGCCTGCAGTTCGCTCGCGATCACCGGGAACAGTTCGTCGCCGCGGAACATGAAGTCCCACAGGAAACCGATGCGTGTACCGGCCAGATCGCCCAGCCGCGGCGCCAGCGGGCGCGCCTGGACGCCCCGGGGCGACTTCGGCCAGACGACGTCGTAGCGCGGCTCGGCTCGCAACTCACTGCTCACGGGCTGCAGTCTGCCAAATCGCGCTGTGCTGCCTACAGTGACGCCGCCATGCCTCGCCGATCTGCGCCTCGAACCGTCACCCTCGCCACCGTCAATGTGAACGGTCTGCGCGCTGCGGCGCGTAACGGCATGGCGCCCTGGGTGTACCGATGCGAGGCCGACATCGTCACCCTGCAGGAGGTGCGGGCACCCGATGCGCTGGTGCCCGGCCTGGTGGCCGAGGTGTTCGGCGACGGCTGGCACGTCGTGCACGCCGAAGCAGCCGCCAAGGGGCGCGCCGGGGTGGCAGTGGTCACCCACCTCCCCATCGCGCGACACGACCGAGGCGACGACTCGGTGCACTTCGCCGACACCGGCCGCTGGATCGAGGCCGACGTCCGCCTACCGAACGACGAGGTGCTCACGGTGATCTCGGCCTATGCCCACACCGGCGACGCCGAGGTGCCCGAGCGGATGGCCGAGAAGCTCGCCTGGTTCGATGCCGCCACGGCGCGCCTCGAAGCATTGCGCGCCGATGGCCGCAACGTGGTGCTCACCGGCGACCTCAACGTCGCCCACCGCGACAGCGACCTGAAGAACTGGAAGGGCAACGTCGGCTGCGCCGGCTGTCATCCCGACGAGCGCGCCCGGTTCGATCACTGGATCGACACGCTCGGCTGGGTCGATGTGGGCCGCACCGTAGCGGGCAGCGACGCCGTTCCGTTCACGTGGTGGTCGTTCCGAGGCCGCGCCTTCGACACCGACGCCGGATGGCGCATCGACTACCAGATCGCCACACCCGAGTTCGCCGCTCGCGCCACCGACGCCCGGGTCGACCGTGCCCCGTCGTACGCCGAGCGCTGGAGCGACCACGCCCCCATGGTGGCCACCTACCGCCTCTGACCTCCCTCACCCCCTCCGTTCGTTGTCTGTGTCGTGACACAGAGCGGACGTGTCGTCTGTGTCACGACACAGAGCACCAGCGGCGCCGGACCGGGAACCGGGCGAGGGCAGAGCCGTGCGACGAGGAGTACCGTGCGGCAGATGGAGCAGTCGCTACCCGATCCGGCCCTGGCGCCCGGCGAGCACCGCTGCCCGGGCCCGGGCTACCGCGACCTCGTGCGCCGCGACCGCACCGGGGTGCCGGCCGAACTGCTCGAGGAGTCGTACACGTTCCTCGGCGACGAACCCGTGCCGTTCAGCCGCTACACCTCGGCCGAGTTCGCCGCACTCGAGTACGAGCGGGTGTGGGGCCGCACCTGGCAGTGGGTGTGCCGCCACGAGCACATCCCCGAGCCGGGCGATTTCCAGGTGTACGACATCGGCGCCCGGTCGATCATCGTCGTGCGCCAGCCCGACAGCAGCATCCGCGCCTTCGACAACTTCTGCCAGCACCGCGGCACGCAGCTGAAGCCATCCGGCCAGCAGGGCAACGCCAACCGCTTCACCTGCCCGTACCACGGATGGACGTGGAGCACCGCAGGGACGTTGGTGGCGCTGCCGTGTCGATGGGACTTCCCGCACGTGCGCGACGACGAGGTGGCCCTGCCCGAGGTGCGCGTCGACACCTGGGGCGGGTTCGTGTTCATCAACCTCGACCCCGCGGCACCGCCGCTGCACGAGTACCTCGGCGTGCTGCCCCGTCACTTCGCCACCTGGGATCTGGCCGACCGCTACGTCGAGGTACACATCCGCAAGCGTCTACCCGCGAACTGGAAGGCAGCGACGGAGGCGTTCCTCGAGGCGTACCACGTGTTCAAGACCCATTCGCAGGCGCTGCCCGCCACCGGCGACGCCAACGCCGCGTACGACGTGTTCGTGCCACACGTCTCGCGCTTCATGCACACCACCGGCACACAGAGCCCGCACATCGCTGCCGAACGCAGCGAGCAGGAGATCCTCGACTTCCTGCTCGGCCGCCGGTTCGCCGGCCGCGACGACATGCCCACGGTGGGCCCCGACGAGACCGCCCGCGACGTGTACGCCCGCATCATCCAGGCCTCGCTCGGCGAACGCTACGGCAACGACTTCAGCCACCTCACCGTGGCCGAGACGATCGACTCGATCGAGTACTTCGCGTTCCCCAACACGTTCTTCTTCCGCGGCCTGCAGTTCCCGATGGTGTACCGGTTCCTGCCCAGCGCCCACTCGGTCGACGAGTGCACGTTCGAGCTGCTGTTCCTGCGGCACCCGCCCGCCGACGGCCCGCTGCCGCCGCCCGCACAGCCGGTCGACATCGGCATCGCCGACAGCTACGCGTCGGTGCCGGGGATGGACCCCGGCCTCGGCTTCGTCTACGACCAGGACACCGACAACCTCGCCGCGCAGACCCGCGGCTTCCACGGCAGCG
>JBIKLX010000208.1:0-5180 GCA_044359565.1 Ilumatobacteraceae bacterium | reverse complement strand
GGCGAGTTCGGGGGCCCGGTCGATCGTGTGCGCGGCTCCGGCCGGGTCGGTATCGGCCTCGACAGCGGCGCGCAGCCATCCGAGCGCGACGTCGCGGTCGCCCAGCACTGCTGCAGCGCGAGCCACGGTGAGGGCCGAGGTGGTGGTGCGTGTGCGCTGGAAGCAGCCTGCCGCGTAGTGCGCCGCCTCGGCGTGCGATCCGATCTGGAGCAAGACGTTGCCCAGCGTGTGTTCGCCGAGCAGGTGCCCGGTGGGCAACGGGCGGGGCAGCAGGGCCACCACGGCGGCGAGCCGATCGGTGGGCGCGGCGTCGGGTGGCCACCAGGTGGGCTGCTGCGGCTCGTAGAAGTCGGCCACCACCAGATCGCGGGCAACGGTGGGGTGACCCTGGGCCAGTTGCTGCGAGGCGCGGAACCAGGGCGAGGGGAGCGTGCCGTCGGGGAAGGCCGATACATCGCCCGTGGCCCACGCCATCGACTCGGCTCGTGCCAGGGGCGACCGCTGTGCCGCCGACTGTTGCTTACCGGCCGTGAGCATCTGGAGTTGGACGAGGAGCGGGAAGATGACGAAATAGGCGAAGCCGTTGTACCGGGGGTGGAGGAAGAGGTAGATGCCGCCCACCACGGTGAGGGCGATACTGAACCAGAGCATCAGCCGCCGTGAGTGCTCGGGAATGATGCGATCGAGTGCCGCCAGCACCACGTGGCCGCCGTCGAGTGGCAGCACCGGAACCAGGTTGAACAGGCCCATCACGGGTCCGGTCCACCAGATGGCGAGGGCCGGCGCGCTCGAGGCGTACGAGTTCCGGTCGAGCGGGTCGATGCCCATCGCGAACAACACCGCCAGGCTCACACCGATTTGCACCGCGGGCCCGGCGAGCGAGATACCGGCGCGCTCCCACGGCTTCAGCGGACGCACCGGCACGAACGACGCGTAGCCGGCCAGGAAGTCGAGCGAGATCTCCGCCTCGGCACCAGTGGCACGCGCTGCGAAGGCGTGACCGAGCTCGTGCAGCAAGATGAGCACGGCCGCGGAGCCAGCGATCCACCCGCCGAGTTCGGGACCGTTGGTGACCACCACGAGGGCGATGAACAACAGGAATCCGACGCGCACGTGGATCGGGAAGCCGAACACTCGGAAGGCAGGCGCAGATCCCATGACCACCGTCGAGCCTACGGGCAATGAACCCACCGTTCGGTCGTCGTGCCTCCTAGACTCGATTGACGTGTCGTACGTCTACGCCTTTGACCACAAGCACCGCCGCTCGCCCATGGAGTACAAGGATCTCCTGGGTGGAAAGGGTGCCAACCTCGCCGAGATGACCAGTGTGTTGAAGTTGCCGGTCCCCCCGGGCTTCACCATCTCCACCGACGCCTGCCGTGCCTACATGCACGGCGGCTGGCCGGGCGGTCTCGACGCCGAGATCGCAGCGCAAGTGGCAGTGCTCGAAAAGAAGATGGGCCGCAAGCTCGGCGACGCCGCCGACCCGCTGCTGGTGTCGGTGCGCTCGGGCGCCAAGTTCTCGATGCCCGGCATGATGGACACTGTCCTCAACCTCGGCCTCAACGACGCCAGCGTGCAGGGCCTGGCCGCCGTCACCTCCGACGAGCGCTTCGCCTACGACAGTTACCGCCGCTTCATCTCGATGTACGGCCGCATCGTGCTCGGTATCGACGGCGCCCTGTTCGAGCACCCGCTCGAAGAGGCCAAGCATGCCGCCGGCGCGAAGAGCGACAACGAGCTGTCGGCCAAGGTGCTGAAGGGGCTGTGCAAGCAGTACCAGGCCGTGGTGAAGAAGGTCACCAAGAAGGCCTTCCCGCAAGACCCCACGGCGCAGCTGCGCGGCGCGGTCGAAGCCGTGTTCAAGAGCTGGAACGGTCCTCGCGCCATCGCTTACCGCGTGCGCGAGAAGATCAGCCACGAACTGGGCACCGCGGTGAACGTGCAGGTGATGGTGTTCGGCAACCGCGACAACAACAGCGGCACCGGCGTGGGCTTCACCCGTAACGCAGCTACCGGCGACAACAAGCCGTACGGCGACTTCCTCATCAACGCCCAGGGCGAAGACGTGGTTGCCGGTATCCGCAACACCGAAGACCTCGATGCGATGGCCAAGCACTTCCCGGTCATCCACAAAGAACTCCTCGCCATCTTCGACCGTCTCGAGCGGCATTACCAAGACATGTGCGACACCGAGTTCACCATCGATCAGGGCAAGCTCTGGATGCTGCAGACCCGCGTGGGCAAGCGCACCGGCGCTGCTGCGCTGCGCATGGCAGTCGAGATGACCAAGGGCTCGGGCAAGGGCGCGGCGCGTTGGAAGATCTCCAAGAACGAGGCGCTCATGCGCGTCACCGCCGAACATCTCGACCAGGTGTTGCACCCCCAGTTCGCCGGAAAGGGCAAGGTGCTGGCCAAGGGCCTCGCGGCATCGCCGGGCGCTGCCGTGGGCCGCGTCTACTTCACCGCCGATGATGCCGTCGATGCCGACGACCGCGGCGAAAAGGTCATCCTGGTCCGTAACGAGACCAGCCCCGAAGACGTGCACGGCATGATGGTCAGCCAGGGCATCCTCACCGCCCGCGGCGGCCTGGTCAGCCATGCCGCTGTCGTGGCCCGCGGCTGGGGCACCCCGGCCATCGTGGGCGCCGAGGCCGTGAAGATCGAGGGCAAGACGTTCAGTGTCGGCGACGTCGTGGTGAAAGAAGGCGACTTCATCTCCATCGACGGCTCGAGCGGTGAAGTGGTGCTCGGCGAGATGAAGACCCAAGCCGCCGAACCGCCGCCCGAGTTCAACGTCATCCTCCAGTGGGCCGACGCCGTGCGCAAGGGCAAGCTGGCCGTGCGCGCCAACGCCGACACGGGCGACGACGCCGATCAGGCCCGTGCGCTCGGCGCCGAGGGCATCGGCCTGTGCCGCACTGAGCACATGTTCCTCGCCCCCGACCGCCTGCCGGTGGTGCGCCGCATGATCCTCGCCGACACGCCGGCCGAAGAGAACGCTGCGCTGGCCGAGTTGGGCCGTGTGCAGCAGATCGACTTCGAGGAGATCCTCGAGGCCATGGACGGCCTGCCCGTCACCGTGCGTCTGCTCGACCCGCCGCTGCACGAGTTCCTGCCGTCGGTGGAGGAGTTGAAGATCAAGCAGGCCACCACCGGCCTCAGCACGAGCGAGAAGGCCGAGTTGAAGGCCGCCGAGGAGTGGGCCGAGCACAACCCGATGATCGGTACCCGCGGCGTGCGCCTCGGTGTCATCAAGCCCGGTCTCTACGGCATGCAGGTGCGTGCCCTCATGGCGGCCGCTGCGGCGCTGCGCAAGAAGGGCAAGAACCCCATTGTCGAGGTGATGATCCCCCTCACCGTCAACCGCGAAGAGCTCGAGCTCGCCCGCGGCTGGGTGCAGGCCGAGATCGACGCCGCCACCAAGAAGCTGAAGAACAAGCCGCACGTCACCATCGGCACGATGATCGAGACGCCCCGCGCTGCCGTGCGCGCCGACCAGATCGCCGAAGCGGCCGACTTCTTCTCGTTCGGCACCAACGACCTCACCCAGCTCACGTTCGGCTTCAGCCGCGACGACGTCGAGAGCCGGATGATGCCGGCATACCTCGAGCAGGGTCTGCTGAAGCGCAACCCGTTCGAGACCATCGACCAAGATGGCGTGGGCGCGCTGGTGAAGCTGGCTGCCCAGCAGGGCCGTGCGGTGAAGAAGAACCTGAAGCTCGGCGTGTGCGGCGAGCACGGCGGCGACCCCGAGAGCATCCAGTTGTTCTTCGACGCCGGTCTCGACTACGTCAGCTGCAGCCCGTTCCGCGTGCCCATCGCTCGTCTCGCCGCTGCGCAGGCCGTCATCACCCGGTCGTCGGGTACCGCGAAGACCGAAACGAAGTAGCCCTCTCCGGCGTCGGAGAAGTACAACCCACGCGTTGTCGATCGGTCGACAACACCATCACCGGAGGAACTCATCATGGAAGTCCAGGTTCGGCAAGGTCCGGCGTACGCCGTCGCCCGTCTCTCCCTCGCCCCGAACGAACCGGTAAAGGTCGAGTCCGGCGCGATGATGGCGATGTCGTCGGGCGTGACGCTCGAGTCGAAGGCCGAGGGCGGCATGCTCAAGTCGCTCAAGCGTGCGGCGCTGGGTGGCGAGAGTTTCTTCGTCAGCACCTATACGGCGCCACCCCAGGGTGGTTTCGTCGACGTCGCCGCCCGCCTGTCGGGTGATGCCGCGGTCTACGAGGTGCAGGACGGCCGGGCGCTGTTCGTCCAGAAGGGCTCGTGGCTCGCCAACGAGACCAACGTCTCGATCGACGCCCAGTGGGGCGGCTTCAAGAACATGTTCGGCAGCGAGGGCGGGTTCATCGTTCGTGTCGGCGGCTCCGGCAAGGTGGTGTTCGGGGCCTACGGCGCCATCGAGGTGTGGAACCTCGAGGCCGGCCAGTCGATCACCGTCGACTCCGGCCACATGGTCGCCTACGAGGACTCGGTGCAGATGAGCATTCGCAAGGCCACCGGTGGTGTGGTGCAGATGTTCAAGAGCGGCGAGGGCCTGGTGTTCGACTTCGCCGGCCCGGGCCGGGTGTGGACCCAGACCCGTAACCCCAACGAGCTGCTCGGCTGGATCTCGGCGTCATTGGGCACGAGCAACTCGGGTACCTCGGGTGGCGTCGGCGGCCTGTTCGGTCGGGACTGATCGTGCTGCAGCTGCTCGCGGCCGGTTCGACGGACGAGAACTTCGCCGACATCTCGGTCCCTGTGTGGGGCTGGGGTGCATTGATCGCCTTCATCGCGCTCCTGCTCGTCATCGATCTCGTGGTCTTCCACAAGGAGGCCCACGATGTGGCCACCAGGGAAGCGGCCATCGAGTCGGCGGTGTGGATCTCGATCGGCCTGGCCTTCACCTTCGTGGTGTGGTGGGCCTTCGGTGGCACGGCAGGGACCGAGTACATCTCGGGCTACCTCATCGAGAAAAGCCTCAGCATCGACAACGTCTTCGTATGGGCACTGATCTTCACGTACTTCAAGGTGCCCGGGAAGTACCAGCACCGGGTGCTGTTCTGGGGCATCTTCGGGGCGTTGGTACTGCGCGCCGTGTTCATCTTCGCGGGCGTGGCCCTCATCGAGAAGTTCGACTGGATCCTCTACGTGTTCGGCGCGTTCTTGCTGTTCACGGCCGTGAAGAT
>JBIKLX010000049.1:0-18362 GCA_044359565.1 Ilumatobacteraceae bacterium | reverse complement strand
AAATCGCAGTCACCACCTGGCGGAGCCCCGATGGTGGTGGTGTTGATGATGCCGACCACATCGCCTGCGGCATCGAACACCGGCGAACCCGAGTTCCCCCCGAGGATGCCTCGGCAACTGTTCGGCTGCGAGGCATCCCACACCCAGCGCCACTCGAGCAACCGTGTGGCGTCACCCAGCACCCGGCAGTCGACCCGGCGGAGGAACACCTCCTCTGAGTTCACACCCGACACCGGCACGCCGACGACCGTGATCTGTGCACCCTTCGCTGCAGGCGGGGCGAGGCGATAGGCGCGCACTCCCCTGGCTCGCAGGTCGCCCAGCGTCTCGGCGAGTTCGAGCACCGCCAGATCCGTACCGCGCATCGTCGCCCAGCGCACTGCGGGTGCCTCGAGGCTGATCGCTTGTGCCTCGGTGTCGACGAAGGCGTTGAACGTGACCGATGTGGTGACCGACGTGTCGTCGACCATCACCGTCGTGGAGTCGAAGATGCCCGCGCAGTGGCCGTTGGTGAGCACCGTGGCCGGCGCGTCGGGCGCGCCCGTATCGACGAGGAACCCGGTGCAGGCACTGGCCCCGCGCAGCATCGCCACCCCGGTGAACTGTTCGTTCGAGCCATCGGCATTCAGCACGAGCGCGCCGGGTTCGGTGGGGTCGCCCGTCTGCTCGGTCCCGTTGTCGAGGTCGGTACTGCACGCAGCCAGTACCAGTGCGCACATCGCGGCCACTGCCGTCGTCGCCATCATCGATCGCCGCATCATCGGCCTCCTTGTTCGTCGACGAGGTGCCGCAACAGAGCCACCGCCCATGCCACACCCGTGCCGTTCACATCGTGTGCCACTGCGCCGAGACCGCCCGTGTGCGACACCGACGACAGGTCGACGTGTACCCACGGCCGGTCATCCACGAAGCGGCCGAGGAACCGACCGGCCAGGATGTGGTCGGCCTTGCCGGTGGTGTGGTCGCACTGCTTCACGTCGGCAACCTTCGACTCGAGCGACTCGTCGTAATCGGCCGGCAGCGGGAAGGCCACCAACCGCTCGCCCACCGTCGCACCGAGGGCAACCGCCCGCTGGGCCCACTCGTCGCGGTTGCTCAGCACACCACTCATCCGCGAGCCCACGGCGGTCCACATCGCCCCGGTGAGGGTGGCGAAGTCGACGATCAGGTCGGGCTGCTCGCGGGCGGCCATGAAGAGCGTGTCAGCCAGCACCATGCGGCCCTCGGCGTCGGTGTCGGTGACCTCGATGGTGGTGCCGTTCAGCGCAGTGACCACCTCGTTGGGGGTGTATGCCGTCGGCGACAGATGGTTCTGGGCGATGGCCAGCCAGGCGTCGATGCGCACCGGCAACTTCAACCGGGTTGCGGCCAGCAGGGCACCCACCGCGACGGCCGAACCGTTCATGTCGTGGTGCATGTCGAACATCGACGTGCCGGTCTTCAGGGTATGGCCGCCGGTGTCGAAGCAGAGGCCCTTGCCCACCAGCGCCACGGCCGGGCCCCGACCACGCGGCCGGCCGTCGTAGGAGAGGCGCACCACGGCGGCATCGCCGTGGTCGCTGCCGCGTGCCACGGCGGTGAACGCCCCGGCACCCATCCGTTCGAGACGGGCCCGGTTCCACTCGCGCAGCGCCCATCCGTTCGCCACGGCCAGTTGGCGCAGCTCGGCCCGGTAGGTGGCGGGCGTGACCACGTTGGCGGGCTCGACGGTGAGCTGCCGGCACAGCACGTTGCCCGCGGCCACATGACCAGCGGCCGCCACCGCAGCAGCATCGGGCGCGCCGTGAACCACCACCTGCTCGACAGTGACCGGGCCGTCGCTGCGCTTGCGGCTGGGCATGGCGGGCGCATTGACCGCTGCGACGTACGCCGCGTCGGGAGCGACGGATCGCCGCCACTGCTCGTCGCCCCACAGCACCACATCGAGACGGGTGGGGTTCTCGGCCAGCAGCGGTGCGAGCGCCCTGCGCAACGCAGTGTGCCGCTCGAACGTGGGCGCTGCCGGGTCGACTCGCACCCACGACGCCAGCGCCCCGCCGGACAGCTGCACGGCCACAACCGTGGTGGCCAGATCGGCCGCCTGCTTGCCGCGACGAGCCAACGTCGCCGCCGCCAGGTCGCTCCCGGTTGCGGCACACCATTCGTCACCGGTCGGCAGCACCATCAGCAGATGCCGGGCGGCTGCGGGCAGCGTGCCGGGCACGGATCGGCGAGACGCCAGCCGGGTCGCCGGTCGGGTCGTCGGTCGAGTCGCCGGTCGAGCACCCATCGGGGGCAGAGTAGCGACCACGACGGTACCGACTCGGTAATGCCGCCGACCGCTCCGGTGCCATCGCTCAGCTCTTGAAGAGGAACCGTCCGAACTGCCCCCGCTGACCTGCGGCGATGGGTCGAAAGGGGCTCTGGCCTGGGAAACTGCTGCTTGTTGCTACTCATCCGATATCGGACGTTTCTCGGACAAATGCGGACTGATTGCGGACTGCGGCGCTCGCCGTCCTGTCGCCGCACCGACCGCCGTGAGTCCAAGTGCGATGCCGGGCCCATCTAGCCGGTCTGCGCCATCCTCCTTGCAGGCGGCTTTGCCAGCGTCGAGCTCCGCGGGAGAGAACGAGATCACGGCGTCAGCTATCGGCGTGACGGTGCGGTCAGTCGACGGTGTACGGAAGGCGTCGACAACAGGTGATCCGCAGTCGTACTCGACGTAGTCCCCAGCCTTGAAGGCCATGACTGCGTAGCCGATGGCGCCAAGAGCACGAAGCACGCGTTGTCACAAACACGCGCTGACCGACGTCGTACTCGCAGGAGGTTCGACATGAACACGGACACAGTTGTCGTCGGAGCGGGCATCGCCGGTCTCGTCGCTGCCATTTCGGCGGCGGAGCAGGGTGCGTCGGTGGTGGTGCTCGAGGCTCATCAGCCCGGGGGTCGCGCCCGAACCACCATCCGCGATGGATGGTCATTGAACGTCGGCCCCCATGCGCTCTTTCGCGGGGGCCACCTCGCCGCGTTCCTTGCGGCCCGCGGTGTGCATCCGCCGGGCGGCGTCGTGGCAACGACCTCGATCGGCGTGGTGCTCGGTGATCGAGTGCACGAGGTGTCGATGACGCCGATGGGCGTGATGCGAATCCCGGTACTCGGACGGCGGAGTCGGCTGCGCCTTGCCAGCATGTTCGCTCGACTGAATCGGATGGACACGGGCGCACTCGTCGGGCGCTCTGTCGACGACTGGCTCGGCGGCGAGCCGGACGACGTTCGTGCCTTCCTGCAGATCTTCCTGCGGCTCGCCACCTATGTCGATGCGCCGGCACGCTTCGATGCGGGCGCTGCGGCAGAACAACTCCGGTTGTCGACGGCCGGCGTGGTGTATCTCCACGGAGGATGGGGGACGCTCGTCGGTCACCTCCGCTCGCTCGCCGAGTCGATCGGGGTGAAGATGATCGACCACCAGACGGTCACCTCCATCACTGTCGACCGGGGCCGCGAACGCGCCGTCGTGCACTGCGGTGACGATTCGGTGAGCGCGACCTCTGTCGTGGTGGCGGCCGGCGGGCCCGCCACGGCAGAACGCCTCACCGGCACGACCGTCCGACACCGTGCTGGGCTGACCGAGCCGATCATGGCGAGCTGCCTCGACCTCGGCGTTCGCCGCTCGTTGGCCCGGCCGGCATTCGCGATGGATCGAGCGCTGTACGTGTCGCCGCACGCACCCTTGGCAGATCTCGCACCCGAAGGGCACGGCCTCATCTCCGCAATGCGGTACCTCGCACCAGGTGAGACGCCCGCGTCGCCTGCCGTCGAATATGCGCTCCTCCGAGACTTCTCGCGCATCGCTGGTGTCGCCGACGACGATGTGATGATGGAGCGAGCGCTGCACCGCGTCGTCGTGTCGCACGGAGCGCCGACGGCTGCTGGCGGTGGGCTCGCAGGGCGACCGCCGATCGACGCGCTCGGAATCCCCGGCGTGTACCTCGCAGGCGACTGGGTGGGGGCGCACGGTCTGCTGGCCGACGCAAGCGCCACCAGCGGCGAACAGGCTGGACAGGCAGCGGCGGCCTTCGCCCGCGCGAACATCGCAGCATGAACGACGACCGGGGCGCCGACGTGTTCGAGGGCGAGCGCGCTCGGCTCGTGGGCCTCGCGTACCGCTTGCTCGGCAGCGTGTCGGACGCGGAAGACGTGGTGCAGGAGGCGTGGTTCCGTTGGTCGTCCGCCGATCAGCCCGCGATCGATCGTCCGACGGCATGGCTGACGACGGTCGTCAGCCGCCTCGGACTCGATCGCCTGCGAGCGCAGCGCCGGGCGCGGGTCGATTACGTAGGACCTTGGCTTCCCGAACCGCTGGTGGAGCCGTTCGATCGCGAGCAGCCCGAACGAGCCGCAGTGCTAGCGGATTCGTTGACGACCGCGTTCCTGGTGCTGCTCGATCGCCTCGCCCCGGAAGAGCGACTCGTGCTGCTCCTGGTCGATGTGTTCGGCGAATCGTTCCGAACGGCCGCCGCGAGCGTCGGCCGCTCCGAGGACGCGACCCGGCAGCTCGCCGTGCGAGCGCGCCGCAAGCTGCGCGACCTCGGCGAACAACCCGCGACCATGCAACCGGCGTCCGGTGAGCTCCTTGCGATTGCAACGCAGTTCGTCGGTGCGGTGCTCGCAGGCGACGTGATGCAGGTCCGCTTGCTCCTCACGGACGACGTTGTGCTGATGAGCGACGGAGGCAAGGATCGCCACGCGGCTCGACGCCCCGTGGTCGGACGCGATCGGGTGGCCCGATTCGTCGTTAACCTCGGCAAACGTCTGCAGGATCCGTCCGACGCCGAACTGGTCTGGGTGAATGGCAGTCCTGGCTTCCTTCTGCGATCAGGTGGCGTGCCATCGATGGTGGTCTCCGTCGACCTCGACCACGGCCGGATCAGTCGCTACTGGTCGTTCCTCAACCCGGACAAGCTCGCCACGATCGAACATCAACCCCACGTGCTGTGAATATCAACTCTTGAAGAGGAACTCCTCGTCCTCGCTGCTGAACAGCAGCGCCAACTCGTCGGCGAGCACCGGCTGGCGGGCCAACGACGGATCGTCGCCCACCAGATCGAACGCGGCGGCTCGCGCGTGACCCACCAACTCGCGGTCGCGCCGCAGCGACGCCAGCCGCAGATCGCTACGACCCTTCTGGGCCGTGCTCATGATGGTGCCCTCGCCGCGTAGGTCGAGGTCGACCTCGGCCAGCTCGAACCCGTCGGTGGTGGCCACCAGTGCCTCGACGCGTGGATTGCCCTCGGCCGCGCCCTCGTCGGGCGGTTGGGTGACCAGCCAGCACCGCGACGCGTGCACCCCGCGCCCCACTCGACCGCGCAGCTGGTGCAACTGGGCGATGCCGAACCGGTCGGCGTCGAGGATGACCATGATGGTGGCGTTGGGCACGTCGACCCCCACCTCGATGACGGTGGTGGCAACGAGCACGTCGAGTTCGTGGCGACGGAACCGGTCCATCACCGACTCCTTCTCGACGGCGGGCATGCGGCCGTGCAACAGGGCGATGCGCAGGCCGTACAGCTCGCCGCCCTGCAACTGCTCGAACGTCTCCTCGGCGCTGGCGAGCTCGAGCTTCTCGCTCTCGCCGATGAGCGGGCACACCACATAGGCCTGACGGCCGGCCTCCACCTCGGCGCGCACATCGGCCCACACCGAAGCCTCGTCGAGCGGACCGTTCGCCCACTTCGTGGTGATGGGCGTGCGGCCCGGCGGCAACTCGTCGAGCACACTCACGTCGAGGTCGCCGTACACCGTCATCGCCGCAGTGCGCGGAATGGGCGTGGCCGTCATCACCAACACGTCGGGCACCGAGCCGCCAACGGCCTTGTCGCGCAGCGCGGCACGCTGCTCGACGCCGAACCGGTGCTGCTCGTCGACCACCACCAGACCGAGGCTGTGGAACGCCACCTTGTCCTGAATGAGCGCATGGGTGCCGATGGCGATGTCGACCGACCCGTCGGCGATGCCCCCCAGCACCTCGCGCCGGTCGGCGCCGGTGATCCGGTTGGTGAGCAGCTCCACCCGCAGCGGGCGGTCGCCGAACAGGTTGCCGGGGTCGGGCACGGTGACCCCGTCGAGCAGACGACGCACCCCGGCAGCGTGCTGTTCGGCCAGCACCTCGGTGGGCGCCATCAGCGCAGCCTGGTGACCGCCCTGCACGGCGACGAGCATGGCGCTGACCGCTACCAGCGTCTTGCCCGCGCCCACATCGCCTTGCAGCAGTCGGTGCATCGGCGACGGTTTGGCGAGGTCGCGCTCGATCTCGACGATCACCCGCTCCTGGGCACCGGTGAGCGAGTACGGCAGCGCGCTGCGCAGTCGGCCGACCAACTCGCCCTCCACGGTGTGCACGATGCCCTTCGCCTCGTGCTCGAGCGCCCGCTTCCGTGCCACCAGCACGGTCTGCACGCGCAGTAGTTCGTCGAACGCCAACCGCCGCCGGGCCCGGACCTGGTCGGCCATCGACTCGGGCAGATGGATGAGCCGCAGTGCGTCGGTGCGGTCGAGCAGGCCGAGTTCGCGTCGCACCTCCCACGGCACCGGGTCGGCGATGCCTCGCGCCGAACACCGCTCGAGCGCATTCTCGATGAAGCCGGCAACCTCCCACGTGGTGAGGGCCACCTTCTCGCTCTGCGGGTAGATGGGCACGATGCGGCCGGTGCGGTCGCCGATGAGGTCGACGATCGGGTTGGTCATCTGCAGGCCACCACGGAACACCTCGGCCTTGCCGAACAGCGCCACGTTCAGGCCCTCGACGAACTGCCGCTCGCGCCACGGCTGGTTGAAGAACGACACCGTCATCCGGCCGCTACCGTCGCCCACCACGACGTTGATCATCGTCTTGCGGTTGCGAGTGACACGTTTGGTGAGGCTGCGTACGGTGACCAGCACCAGCGCCTCTCGACCGGGCTGGAGGTCGCCGATGTGCGCCTCGTCGGTGCGGTCGACCCAGCGCCGCGGGTAGAAGGTGAGCAGGTCGAGCACGCTGGTGATGCCCACCTGCGCCAGCGCAGCCACCTTGCGCTCGGTCACGCCACGCAGGCGGCCGACCGGGATCGCATCGAGATCGCGCAATGTGAGCGGCCCGGCGAGCGCATGAGGAAGGGGCTGCACGGTGGGGTCGACCACGGCTTCACTGTAGGGAATGGCTCCATCGGCGGAAACGATCACACGATGCCGGTGCTGGCTTGGGGAAGATCGCGACGGCGCTGGTACAGTTCTCTGGCTTTACGGCCAGCCGTCGCGTCTTCGTCGCCCCGGCCCCGTGCAGTTCGGTCGCAGGAAAGAAGGCGAGTCATGGCATCAGTATGTGAAGTGTGCGGCAAGGGTCCCTCGTGGGGCATGTCGGTTTCGCACTCGCATCGGCGCACCAAGCGCCGCTGGAACCCCAACGTGCAGCGTGTGCGCGCCCTCGTGAAGGGCACCCCCAAGCGGATGTACGTCTGCACCGGCTGCATCAAGAGCGGCAAGATCGTCAAGGCCGGCTGAGGCAGCCGTGCAAGGCGTCATCAAGTCGTACGACCCCTCCACGGGCACCGGCGTCGTGATGCGCGACACCGATCTGGGCGAATTCGACCTGGCAGCCGACGCGCTCGAAGGTTCGATCTTCCGGATGCTGCGCCAGGGCCAGCGGGTCGTGTTCGACCTCGACGGCGACGGACATGCCACCACCTTGCGTCTCGGCAGCGAGCGCGACATGGGAACGCCCGGCCAATAGGCCGGGCGTTTGTTCATCTCACCCCCACTCCACCCCCCGTCCCGGCGACACGACGACGCGTCGACCGCAAAGGAGCCCCGATGAGCGCCACCACGATGAACTCCAGGTTGCAGGAGTGGGTCGACGAGTGGGCAGCCGTGCTGCAGCCTGAGAGCATCTACTGGTGCGACGGCAGCGCCGACGAGTACGAGCGGCTGTGTCAGGTGCTGGTCGACGCTGGCACGTTCACCAAGCTCGACGAGGCCAAGCGCCCCAACAGCTACTGGGCCCACAGCGACCCGGGCGACGTCGCCCGAGTCGAAGACCGCACCTTCATCTGCTCGGTCGACCCGGCCGATGCCGGCCCGAACAACAACTGGCGCGACCCCTCTACCATGCGCGCCGAGTTGATGGAGCTCTACGCCGGGGCCATGCGTGGCCGCACCATGTACGTCGTGCCGTTCAGCATGGGCCCGCTCGGCTCGCCCATCGCGCACATCGGCGTGCAGCTCACCGACTCGGCCTATGTGGCCGTGAACATGCGCATCATGACCCGCATGGGCCAGGGCGCGCTCGACGTACTCGGCGACAGCCAGTGGGTACCGTGCGTGCACTCCGTCGGCGCTCCCCTCGCCGCCGACCAGACCGATGTGGCCTGGCCGTGCAACCCCGACAACAAGTACATCGTCCACTTCCCCGAGACCCGCGAGATCATGAGCTTCGGTTCGGGCTACGGCGGCAACGCCCTGCTGGGCAAGAAGTGCTTCGCGCTGCGCATCGCTTCGGTGATGGCCCGCGACGACGGCTGGCTGGCCGAACACATGCTCATCTTGAAGCTCACCAACCCGTCGGGTGAGGTGCAGTACATCGCCGCCGCCTTCCCGTCGGCCTGCGGCAAGACCAACCTGGCCATGCTGGTTCCCACCATCCCGGGCTGGAAGGCCGAGACCATCGGCGATGACATCTGCTGGATGAAGTTCGGCGCCGACGGCCGTCTGTACGCCATCAACCCCGAAGCCGGCTTCTTCGGTGTGGCCCCGGGCACCGGCTACGACACCAACGCCAACGCGATGGAAACCCTGTGGGGCAACTCGATCTTCACCAACACCGCGCTCACCAGCGAGGGCGATGTGTGGTGGGAGGGTATGAGTGACACGGCCCCCGCGCGTGCCACCGACTGGCGTGGCAACGCGTGGACCCCCGAGGTCGATACGCCGGCCGCCCACCCCAACGCTCGCTTCACTGCCCCGGCGTCGCAGTGCCCCTCGGTGGCGTCGGAGTGGGAGGACCCGGCGGGTGTGCCCATCTCGGCCATCTTGTTCGGCGGTCGCCGCCGTACCACGGTGCCCCTGGTCACCCAGGCCACCAGCTGGGATCACGGCGTGTTCCTCGGCTCCATCATGGCCAGCGAGACCACCGCCGCTCAGCAGGGTGCCGTCGGCAACCTGCGCTTCGACCCGATGGCCATGCTGCCGTTCTGCGGCTACAACATGGCCGACTACTTCGCCCACTGGCTGGCCATCGGCAACCACAGCGACGAGTCGAAGCTGCCGAAGATCTTCTTCGTCAACTGGTTCCGCCGCGACGACAACGGCCGCTTCCTGTGGCCCGGCTACGGCGAGAACAGCCGCGTGCTGAAGTGGGTGTTCGAGCGAGTGGCGGGCCTCACCGACGCCGTCGACACCCCCATCGGCCTGCTGCCCGCCCCGGGCGCGCTCGACACCACCGGCCTCGGGGTGGCCAACGACGACCTCGAGACGCTGCTGTCGGTCGACACCGACGGCTGGAAGGCTGCGATCCCGCAGATCCGGGCGCACTACGAGCAGTTCGGCTCGCACCTGCCGGCACGGCTGACCGAGTTCCTCGACCAGCTCGACAACTCGCTGGTCTGAGGCCCACCCGCCTCAGCTCATGAACAGGGCTCGCAGCGCGAGCCCCATCAGGAACAGGCTGCCCACCCCGTAGATGAGGTAGCGGCGGCCCTTCAACTGCAGCCCGTACGAGTACACGATGCCGATGGCCACGATGCCGCTGAACTCGTACAGCATGTGCAGCTTCGGGAACTCCCAGTCGTAGCGCGCCTTCAGCACCGAAGCGGCACACACGTTCAGCACCACCACCAGATAGGCGATGGCGGTGGCAACCCACAGCGGCCGACCGCGCAGGCGCTCGACGCGATGCGCGCCGAGCGCCCACGCTCCGACGAACGCGGTGACACCGACCTGGGCCCACAGCCCGGTGCGGTAGAGGTCGTAGAGCGACTGGCTGTCCAGCGCGTGCTCCGGGTCAGACGGGCGAGGCCGACGCCATCGCCGCCTGCGCCTGGGTGATGAGCGCAGCAGCCTCGTCGTAGGCCTCGGCGGAGATGACGACCAGTTCGTCGATCTCGTCGTTGCTGAACCCCGCCAGGGTGCGGAAGTGTCGAGCCAGATGCACCGGGTTCTCGGCGCGTTCGCCGCGGAACCCGCCGAAGCTGAACAGCTTGTCGACTGCCTTCTGGAACTCGAGCGCGTCCTTCTGGCGCTGCGGGTCGTTGGCCGTGATACGACGCAGCCAGTCGCTGCCCATCTTCACGTGCGTCACCTCATCGGCGAGCATCCAGTCCTCGCAGTACGCCAGCACGGGGTCGGACAAGGTGGTGCCGAAGTCGCGCATCGTCTTGAACACATCGATGGCCAGGCCCTCGAGCGCCCGGTTCACGCCGGTGAGGCGCAGCACCGGGTCGGCGTTGCATGCCGCCTCGTACAGGGTGGTGCCTTCGGCGAACTCGCCGATCTCGGAGCCCATGTGCTCGCTGAGCTTGCAACTGATCTCGACGTGGCGGGCTTCGTCCCAGCACTGGCGGGCCATGTCGAGCTTCAACCCGAAGGGTGCCTCGTCGCGGCCGTCGCCGGTGGTGAAGTCGAAGCAGGTGCGGCCGGCTCCCTCGAGCGCCTGGATCTCGCCGACGAAGATGCCGTGCATGAGGCCACGGGCGTTGTCGGAGAACCGCGGCAGATGCGGCAGCAGTTGGTTCTGCTGCGCAGCCGGGTGGAGGTTGCGCGGGTCGAAGAGGGTGACTTCGGCGCTCACCTGGTGAAAGCGGGAATCGCGGGCAAGTTCCGATACGGGCAGCATGCGCTTCATGGATGGGAACTGTACCCATCCGGGCCTGTCGGCGCAGCCCCCTGCCGCTATTGCGTCATGTAGCGGCGGGCCAGCCGGCTACTCGCCGCAGGTGATGCCACCGATGACCGACTGCACGGTGTCGGTGTCGGAGTCGCCGGTGAGGAAGCCGGAGAGATTCTCGCTCACCACGTAGTAGGGGCCGAACACATCGTCGCCGCCGTACACGTACACACCCGGATAGGCGCTCTTCAGGGCGGCCACGGTGGACCCCACGGCGATGCCCTCGGGCGTCGCCATCCCGGCCGGGGTGATCGAGGCCCCGAACGCCGGGCCGAGTGTGTACGAAAAGAAGTGCCGACGACCGCTGGCCACTCCGCTCTCGTCGCTGAACAGCAACAGCAGGTCGCCCCAGGTGACGCCGCGCACCTCGGTGCCCGGGCACACACCGAACGCCGAGTTCGGGTCGGCCCAGCCGCTGTCGGCGGTGGGCGGTCCGAGAATGGCCGTGACGTAGCTGACGACCGCCTCGGGCTCGACGCCGAACATGGCGGTGCCCAGGCGATCCTGGCCGAGCACCAGCTGTGCAGCGGGTGGCACCGTCGACGAGGTGGTGGTGGCCGCTTCCGTGGTCGACGTGGTGGTGCTCGAGGTCGAGGTGACAGCCACCGTGGTGGGTGGCACCGTGCTGGCAGCGACCGTGGTGCCGGTGGTGACGGGCGCAGTGGCCGACGTCGGCGGCACGGTGACGTCGGCATCGTCGGAGTCGCTGCCGCATGCAGCAGCAACAAGACCCAGCGCCACGATCACTGCGACCGCGCCGGCACCTCGCCTGGGTGTTGCCCACCACCTCGTCGCCGTCCGCACCGTCATGCGGTCAGTCTGTCACCCGGCGTGACGCTCCATGAGGCACCCCACCGCAACCGACCAGGTCAGCGGATGAGGGTGTCGGCCTCGTGGCCGCCCGTCACCAGGCTGACCCCGCCACCGGGCATCATCTCGACGACGGTGATCGAGCAGTTGTCGAGGCTGCGGATGACGAGGCGATCGTCGCCGAGTGCAGCGCCGATGACGGCGTTGATCGCCACGAAGTGACTGAACACCACCGTGTCGGTGGGCAACTCGGCGAGCGCGGCGACGATGCCGTCGCGGAACGTGGTGTACCGCATGCCGAGGTCGACCCAGGTGCCCTGCATCGCCGCACGCAACCAGTCGACGCGCTCGCCCATCGGCACCCCTTCGGGCGACGGGATCTCGGCCACCCTCGGCTCGATGGCCACGGTGCTCGCCCACTGGGCAGCCAGCGGCGCTGCTGTCTCCTGGCAGCGCCGCAGCGGACTGCTCACCAGCGCGCACGGCGCCAGCGCCGCCAGGGTGGCGGCCGCCTCGGCAGCCTGACGGCGGCCGATGTCGTCGAGACCGGGGTCGGGATCGGTGTCCCAACCGGCTGCAGCGCGGCCGTGGCGCACCAGATGCAGGCGGGTCACTCGAACAGCCAGCCGGTGCGCAGGCCGGGTTCGGCACCCCGCTCGATGAACCACTCGATGCCGAACGAACCGGCGAACGCCTCGTCGGGCATCTCGAGGAAGAACGACGAGTCGCTGATCTGGCTGCCGTGGCATCGCATCGAGGCCCGCTTCAGGTGCAGCCATTCGGCCACCTCCACCGCGTGGGTGAGTTCGTCCTCGCTCATCCCGAACGGGTTGCCGTCGTCGGCCGGCCCTGCGGGGTCGAAGTCGTCCTCCGGTCCCGCAGCACCGTCGCCCAGGCCCATCTCGCGAGCCATCGCCATCATCCGCACGATGTGGTCGCGGTTCATCGTCGCCTCGAACACCCGGGGCGTGCCCGCCAACTCGGCGGCCCGGTGACCCACCCGGTGCACCTGGATGTGGTCGGGGTGGCCGTAGTTGCCGTGCCAGTCGTACACGGTGAGCACATCGGCCGCCTCCTCGCGCAGCACAGCGGCCAACCGCTCGGCGGCGTCGTCGACGGTGGCCTGCCAGAAGGCTTCGGGGTGCTCGTTCTGGGGCCAGCCGGTCATGCCACTGTCGGCGTAGCCGAGCCACACGAGGCGGTGCACGCCCAGCACCTCGGCCGAGCGGGCCGTCTCGGCCTTGCGCCGATCGACCAGCGTCTCACCCGGCGTCAGGTCGTCGGGCACCTCGCCGTGGTCGCCGTTGGTGGCCACCACCAGCACGACGCGATGCCCCTCGGCACTGGCCCGGGCAATGCTGCCACCCGTGGAGATCGACTCGTCGTCGGGGTGGGCGTGGAAGCAGACGAGCGTGCCCATCAGGCGTCGGCAACGGCGCCGCTGGCCACGAGGGCGTCGACCCGATCGGCAGCGATGCCCCAGTCGGCGAGCACCTCGCGGGTGTGCTGGCCGGCGTGGGCGGGCGGGCGCTCGACAGCGGGCACCGTGCGCGAGAACCGGGGCGCCGGGGCGGGCTGGCGCATGCCGCCCACCTCGATGAACGTACCGCGCTCGACGTTGTGCGGATGCTCGGCTGCTTCGCTCATGGTGAGCACCGGCGCGAAGCACACATCGGTGGCTTCCATGATGGCGCACCATTCGGCGCGGGTCTTGGTGGCGAACACGTCGCCGAGGCGCTGCTTGAGGTGCGGCCACGAGGCCTTGTCCATCTGCTTCGCGAACTCGGGGTCGGCGTCGAGGCCGGTGAGGCGCATCAGTTCGGCGTAGAACTGCGGCTCGATCGAGCCGATCGACACGTACTGGCCGTCGGCGCAGCGGAACACGTCGTAGAAGTGGGCGCCGGTGTCGAGCAGGTTGGTGCCGCGCGCGTTCTCGTCGAACATGCCGATCGACTTGAAGGCCCAGAACATGCTCATCAGCACGGCGGCGCCATCGACCATGGCGGTGTCGACCACCTGGCCGGTGCCGCTGCGCTGGGCCTCGAGCAGTGCGCACACCACGCCGTAGGCGAGGAACATGCCGCCCCCGCCGAAGTCGCCCACCATGTTGAGCGGCGGCACGGGGGCCTCGTCGCGGCGGCCGAAGTGCGCCAGTGCGCCGGCCAGCGCGATGTAGTTGATGTCGTGGCCCGCGGCCTGGGCGTACATGCCCTCCTGGCCCCAGCCGGTCATCCGGCCGAACACCAGCTTCGGGTTACGGGCCAAGCACACCTCGGGCCCCACGCCGAGGCGCTCCATCACACCGGGGCGGAAGCCCTCGATGAGGGCGTCGGCCCGTTCGACGAGGTCGAGCAGCGTGGCGACACCATCGGGGTGCTTGAGGTCGACAGCGATGTTGCGCCGACCACGCAGCATGACGTCGTAGTGGGGCGTGTCGGGTGCCGGACCGCGCACGCTCTGCGCCCGCTCGACACGGATGACCTCGGCACCCATGTCGGCGAGCATCATCGCTGCGAACGGGCCCGGGCCGATGCCGGCGATCTCGATGATCCGATATCCAGTGAGCGGTCCAGCCATGGCCGAATACCTAGCACACGGCGCGCCGCCGGGGCTCAGGCGACAGCAGCGCGAGTGTGCGAGATGATGGCGTCGGTGAGCACCGGCCACAGCGGCTGCGGCATGTCGTGGCCCATGTCGGCCATGAACAGCAGGTGCGCACCGGGGATGAGTTCGGCCGTGCGCAGACCGCCCGACGGCGTGATGAGCGTGTCGTCGCGGCCGTGAATGACGAGCGTGGGCACGGCGAGTTCGGCAAGGCGGGCCGATCGGTCGCCGCTGGCCATGATGGCGGCCAACTGACGCGGCGAGCCCTCGGGGTAGAACGACCGGTCGTAGCCGATGGCCGCCTGCTCTTTGGTGCGGGCCTCGTCGCGGTACTTCTTCGAGTGCCAGGTCATCCAGTTCGGCGCGGAGGCGATGTACTCGTCGCGCGATGCGGGCGGCGGCGCCAACAGCGCCGTCATGGCCTCGGGCGCAGCCTGTCCGTAGTTGATGTCGCCCACCGTGCTCATCACCGACGTCATGCTGTGGCAGCGGTGCGGGTGCTCGATGGCGATGGTCTGGACGATCATGCCGCCCATCGATGCGCCCATGATGTGCGCCTTCTCGATGCCCAGTACGTCGAGCAGACCCACGGCATCGGCCGCCATGTCGCTGAGGGTGTAGGGCACCGGCGGCATCTCGCCACCACCGAACGCGGCTGCCATGGCCGCACCGCTGTCGACCTCGACCCCGTCGAGCTTGCTCGACAACCCGCAGTCGCGGTTGTCGAAGCGGATGACGTGCAGGCCGCCGTCGGCCAACAGCCGGCAGAACTCTTCCTCCCACGAGATCATCTGCGCGGTGAAGCCCATCACCAGCAGCAGGGCCGGGTCGTCGGGCGAGCCGAACGTGTCGTACTCGAGTTCGATACCGGTGGAGACGAGGGCGCGAGGCATGGCCGCAGACTACCGTCACAGCATGACCGTGTTCGGAGTTCACGCCGGGTTGCAGCACACCACCGCCGACGAGTTGCGCAGCGTGTGGCGCACCATCGAAGACCTCGGCTTCGGGTGGATCTCGATCTGGGACCACTTCTACGGGGCCACCGGCAAGGCCGACGACGCGGCGTGCCTCGAGGCCGTCGCGATGCATGCTGCGCTGGCCTGCAGCACCAGCAGGGTGCGGGTCGGTTCGCTCGTCTACTCCATCGGCTACCGCCATCCGGCCGTGCTGGCCAAGGCGATTACGGCCATCGACCAACTGTCGGGTGGACGCGCCGACATGGGCATCGGTGCCGGCTGGGCCGTGGTCGAGTACAACGCCTACGGCATCGAGTTCCCCGATGTGAAGACCCGCATGGACCAGCTCGAAGAAGGCATCCAGTGCATCCGCGGCCTGTTGCACGACGACGTCACCAACTTCGAGGGTGCTCACTTCTCGTTGCACGAGGCCCGCAACGAGCCCCGGCCCGTGCAGGCGAAGCTGCCCATCTGGGTGGGTGGTGGCGGCGAGAAGCGCACGCTGCGCATCGCCGCCCGGTACGCCGACGGATGGAACGTTCCGTTCATCGCCCCGGAGGCATTCGCCCACAAGCAGGCCGTACTGAACGAGCACTGCGCCGCCGTGGGCCGCGACCCCGGCGACATCAAGCGGGCCGTCAACCTCGGTCTGGCCTACAGCGAAGAGAGCCTGGTGGGTCAGTTCGGCGCCCTGGCACCGATGGTGCGGCCGGGCGTGCTGTCGGGCAGCGACGACGAGATCATCGACCGCATCGGGCAGTACGTCGAGGCAGGCGCCGACCAGGTGAACATCGCCCTGCGCGCGCCGTTCGACCTCGACTCGCTCGCTCGATTCAGCACCGCCCTCGGCCTCCACTGAGTCACCCGGGCACCGCGACGCCATGACCGGAAGCACGCGAACCGTCATCGCCCCCGGGCGAGTGAACCTGATCGGCGACCACACCGATTACACCGGCGGTCTGGTGCTGCCGATGACCATCGATCGCTGGACCGAGATCAGCTACACCACGTCCGACCGGGTGGAGCTCACCTCCGTCGACGAACCCGAGGCCGTGCACCTGCCGCTGTCGATCGACGACCCCGCCGCGGTCGAGCCCGCGTGGGGTCGTTACGTCGCCGGCGTCATCGCCGAACTGCACCCCACCGAGGGCATCAGCGGTGAGGTGCGCACCACCATCCCCATCGGCGCGGGCCTGTCGAGCAGTGCAGCACTCGAGGTGGCTGTCGCCCTGGCGCTGGGGCACCGCGGCACACCGCTGCAGCTCGCTCAACTATGCCAGCGGGCCGAGAACCGTTCCTCTGGTGTGCCGAGCGGCATCATGGACCAGCTGTGCATCGCCGCCGGACGACGCGACCACGCCACCCTCATCGACTGCGGCGAACTCACCGTAACCCCGGTACCGGTGCCCGCCGGGCTGGACGTGGTGGTGCAGTTCATCGCCCACCGCACACTCGTCGGCAGCCCCTACGCAGAGCGTGTGGCCGAGTGCGCCGCCGCCGAACGCGAGATCGGCCCCCTGCGGTTCGCCGACCGCGCTGCAGCCGAGCGCATTGCCGACCCGGTGGTGCGCGACCGCGCCGTGCACGTGGTGACCGAGAACCAGCGCGTCCGCGACTTCTGCGAGGCGATCGAAGCCGGCGACTTCGCGGGGGCGGGCGCGCTGATGGTCGAGAGTCACGTCAGCCTGCGCGACCGCTACGCCACCTCGACAGCCGTGATGGACGCAGCCGTCGAACGCCTCGCCGCCACACCCGGCGTGTACGGGGCCCGCATGACAGGTGGCGGCTTCGGCGGTTGTGTGGTGGCCCTTGCCGAGCCGGGCGCGCTGCGCGACGGTTGGGTGGTGCGCGCCGTCGAAGGTGCGCACCTCGTCGACCGGGAGGCCTGATGACTGCCTACGAGGTGCTCGCCACTGGGCTCTGCTTCGGCGAGGGACCGCGCTGGCACGCGGGCGAACTGTGGTTCAGCGACATGTACGACCATGCGGTGAAGTCGGTCGATCTCGACGGCCGTGTGACGGTGCGGGTGGCGGTCGAGGGGCAGTCGAGCGGGCTCGGCTGGCTGCCCGACGGCGACCTGGTGGTGGTGTCGATGGTCGACCGCCAACTGCTGCGCTGGACGGGTGAACGACTCGAGCACCACGCCGATCTGTCGGGCGTGGCCACCTTCCACTGCAACGACATGGTGGTCGATGCAGTGGGCCGGGCCTACGTGGGCAACTTCGGCTTCGACCTGCACGCCTTCGTCGAGGCCCGCGACCCGGCGATGATCCGCCCGGCCGATCTGGCCCTCGTCGATCCCGACGGCACCGTGCAGTGCGCTGCCACCGACCTGGCCTTCCCCAACGGCACCGTCATCACCCCCGACGGCCGCACCCTGGTGGTGGCAGAGACGATGGGGTCGCAGCTCACCGCCTTCGACATCGCCGCCGACGGCACACTGACGAACCGCAGGGTGTGGGCCGAACTCCCCCGCCGACGACCCGACGGCATCTGCCTCGACGCCGAGGGTGCCATCTGGGTGGCGAACGCCGCGGCGGCCGAATGCGTGCGGGTGGCCGAGGGCGGCCAGATCATCGACCGCATCGAGACCGACCAACCCTGCTTCGCCTGCATGCTGGGCGGGCCCGACGGCACGACGTTGTTCATGCTCACTGCGCCGTCGTCGGACCCGGCCGAGGTGGTGGCCCTACGGGGCGGACGGGTGCTCGTCAGCGAGGCGCCGGCAGCGCACGCAGGACGGCCCTGAGCCGCTCGAGCGCCACCGGGGTGCGCACACCCCACCACAGCAGGTCGCGCCCGTCGACCAGCACCACCTGGCTCGACGGCAGCAGCCTCTGCACCTCGGCCACATGCCGCTCGGCGAACGGGTACGGCTCCGACGGCAGCACGACCAGATCGGGCCGTAGCGCGGTCATCGCCTCGGCGTCGAGTTCGGGATAGCGAACGTCGACATCGACCGGAACGGTGCGCACACCGAGTGCGCTGAGCAGCGTGGCACCGTAGGTGTCGGGCCCGAGCACCATCCAGGGCCGCCGCCAGATGGGCACCAACACAGTGGCCCAGGGCGCGACGGCTGGCGGCACCACGACGGGTTCGAC
>JBIKLX010000207.1:0-5249 GCA_044359565.1 Ilumatobacteraceae bacterium | reverse complement strand
CGGCTTGGTTGGCCAGTCCGGCGCGGTGCATCGCCCGGAACAGCCAGTCGCCCGAGCGGTCACCGGTGAACACCCGGCCGGTGCGGTTCGCCCCGTGCGCCGCCGGTGCCAAACCGAGCACCAAGATGCGCGCTTGCGGGTCGCCGAAGCCGGGGACACCCCGACCCCAGTAGGTCTGGTCGCGGTACGAGGCACGACGCTCGACGGCCATGTGCTCACGCCAGTCGACCAGCCGCGGGCAACGGCGACAGTCACAGACCTCGTCGTGCAGGCGACCGAGCGAATCCACGTGCTGCACAGTAGGTTTCCGAATCGACATGGCCACCAACAAGACATCGAGCAAGCCGACCGGCAAGCAGCCGCCCACACCGCCGACGCTCGTGCTGCTGGTGCGCCACGGCCAGACCCCCACCACCGGCAAGCTGCTGCCCGGCCGGGCACCCGGCCTGCACCTGGCCGACACCGGGCTCGAGCAGGCTCGCCGCGCCGCCGAACGCCTCGGTGTGCTGGCCCGTGTCGACGCCGTCTACGCCTCACCACTCGAACGCACCCGCGAAACCGCCGCCCCCATCGCTGCGGCCCGCAACCTGAAGGTGCAGATCGACAAGGGCCTGCTCGAATGCGACTTCGGGCAGTGGACCGGCGCCGAGCTGAAGCAGTTGATGAAGCTGCCCGAGTGGAACACCGTGCAGCGCGCACCCTCCACGTTCACGTTCCCGGGCGGCGAGAGCTTCACCGCCATGCAGAGCCGCATCGTCGGCGCCATCGACCGGCTGCGCGAGCGTCACCAGGGCGGGGTCATCGTCTGCGTGTCGCACGCCGACCCCATCAAGGCTGCCGTCGCTCATGCGCTCGGCACCCACCTCGACCTGTTCCAGCGCATCGTCATCAGCCCGTGCTCGGTGTCGGCCATCGCCTACCACGCCGGTGGGCCGGTGGTGCTCACCGTCAACTCCACCGGCGGCTCGTTGTCCGAGCTGCGTCCGTCCTGAGGCCGGACCGATGGGCGAGTTCCACGACTTCGACGAGGTCGATGCCTTCACCGTGGGCGCGGTCGGACGGCCGGGTCAGCGAGTCTTCCTGCTGCAGGCCCGCCGCGGTCGCCAGCGGGTGACGGTGAAGTGCGAGAAGCAACAGGCGGCCGCCATCGCCGACTACCTGCGCCGTGTGCTGAACGACCTGCCCCCGGCCGACGAGCGGCCGATGCCTGCCGCGCTCGAGCTCGCAGCACCCATCGAGCCGGCCTTCGTGCTCGGCCCAATCGGGCTCGGCTACGAACGCAGCACCGACAGGGTGCTCATCCAACTCGACGAACTGGTGCCCGACGACAGCGACGACGAGTTCGACGACGAGTTCGGCGACAGTGACGACGAGTTCGGCACCAGCGACGACGACAGCGGCTTCGACCTCGACGACGACCGCAACCGACTGCGCGTGCACCTCACCCGCGGCCAGGTGTTGGCCTTCTGCGAACAGGCCGACGCCGTCGTGTCTGCTGGGCGTCCGCCCTGCATCTGGTGCGCCCGGCCCATCGACCCCGACGGGCACATCTGCCCGCGCATGAACTGATGGACCACGCCGAACGGCTCGCCGTCCTGCGCAGCGCCGAGATCGACATCGAGGGCCGCATGCCCTGGAGCAGCAACGCCACCTATCTGGTGAACCTGCTCGTCGACGACGCTGCTGTCGGCCAGGCCATCTACAAGCCGCTGCGCGGCGAGCGGCCGCTGTGGGACTTCGAACCCGGTCTGCACCGCCGCGAACTGGCCGCCTACCACCTCTCGCAGGCGATGGGCCTCGACCTCGTGCCACCCACGGTGGTGCGCGACGGCCCCCTCGGCGAGGGCAGCGTGCAGTGGTTCGTCGAGGCCGACCACCAGCAGCACTACTTCACCATCCACGAGACCCGCGACGACCTGCACCCCGTGCTGGCTCGCATCGCGGTGTTCGACCTCATCGCCAACAACACCGACCGCAAGAGCGGCCATGTGCTCATCGACAGCGACGACCACATCTGGGGTATCGACCACGGCCTGTGCTTCGCCGCCGACTTCAAACTCCGCACCGTGGTGTGGGAGTTCGGGGGCGACGCCATCGACGACGACCTCGTGCAGGTTGCCCAGCGCCTCAGCGAGGCGGTGCCACTGGAGGTGGCAGCACTGCTGAGCGACGACGAGGTGGAGGCGTTACGCGAGCGCTCGGCCTGGGTGGCAGAACATCAGGCGCTGCCGGTGGATCACACCGGTCGGCGCTACCCCTGGCCGCTTGTCTGAGCAGGGCTCTGACGGGGCGACCAGGGGCCGCAGCGAACGGATCAGCCGCGAGCCTGGAGGGCTTCGATCAACTTCGGAAGCACCTTGTGGACGTCGCCCACGATGCCCAGGTCGGCGATGCCGAAGATGGGGGCTTCCTTGTCCTTGTTGATCGCGATGATGTTCTTCGAGCCCTTCATGCCAACCATGTGCTGGGTGGCGCCCGAGATGCCGGCAGCGATGTAGACGCCCGGCTTCACGACCTTGCCGGTCTGGCCGACCTGGTAGCTGTAGGGCACCCAGCCGGCGTCGACGATGGCACGCGAGGCGCCGGGGGCACCCTTCAGCAGCGACGCCAGGGTCTCGACCATCTCGTACTTGGCGGCCTCGCCGAGGCCACGGCCACCCGACACCACGATGCCGGCCTCGTCGAGCTTCGGACCACTGCTGGCCTCGACGTGCACGGCCACCACACCGGCGGCACCGGTGGCGCCCAGTTCGGGCACGGGTGCGGCCACGACGGTGGCGGCAGCGCCACCAGCCGACTCGGCGGCAAAGCTCTTCGGACGGAAGGTGGCCAGGTAGGGGGCCGACCCGCTGAACTGGGTGGTGACCAGCGTGTTGCCGCCGAAGATGGGCGTGGTGACGCTGACCGTGCCACCGTCGGCCGTGATCTCGGTGTTGTTGGTGACCACCGTGCGGTCGAGCTTCACCGACAGGCGCGACACCACGTCGCGGCCATCGGTGTTCTGCGGGAACATGATCAGGTCGGGGGTGGTGCCACCGTCGATGACCGCCTTCATGGCCGCCGATACTGCGACGCCGGGCAGCTTGCCGCCGAGGTCGCCCGTGGCGTACACGGTGCTGGCTCCGTACTCGCCGAGCGCACCGGCGATGGCCGAGGCGTCGCCGCCGACGAACGCCGACACGGTGCCGAGCGTGCGAGCCTTGGTGAGCAGTTCGAGCGTGCCGGTGGTCGGCTCGCCGTTGGCTTCTTGTGCGAAGACCCAGATGTTCATGGTTTCGTTCCTCTTTCCGTCGCTCGAACTCAGATGACCTTGAGGTTCTCGAGGAACCCCACGATCTTGGCGTAACCCTCGCCGTCGTCCTCGACGACCTCACCAGCGGCACGGGCCTCGGCCTGGCCGATGTTCACGATGGTCTGGCCGGCGCCACCCCAGCCGACGGCCGTGACGCCGAGGTCGGCGGCCGTGACGGTGTCGATGGGCTTCGACTTGGCGGCCATGATGCCCTTGAAGCTCGGGTACCGCGGCTCGACCACACCGGCCGTGACGCTGATGACCGCGGGCAGCGGGCAGGTGACCTCGTCGTAACCGGCTTCGGTCTGGCGGTCGACCTTCAACGCGCCGCCGTCGACGACGACCTTCTTGGCGAAGGTGACCGACGGCAGGCCCAGCACTTCGGCCATCTGCTCGGGCACGGTGCCCGTGTAGCCGTCGCTCGACTCGGTGGCCGCAATGATGAGGTCGGCACCGCCGAGCTTGCCGATCGCCGCCGCGAGCACCTTGGCCGTGGTGAGGGCATCGCTGCCCTGCAGGCTCGGGTCGCTGACGAGGACACCCTTGGCAGCGCCCATGGCGAGGGCCGTGCGCATGCCGCTGACCTCACCGTTGGGGGCCATCGACACCAGGCTCACCTCGCCGCCACCGGCGGCATCGACGAGCTGCAGCGCCATCTCGACGCCATAGCTGTCGCTCTCGTCGAGGATCAGCTTGCCGTCGCGCTTCAGGGTCTGGGTACCGGGATCGAGCGCACCGGGGGTGGCCGGATCGGGGATCTGCTTCACACAGACGATCACGTTCATGCCCGACATTGTTACCTACGGGTACGGCATGCACCCAACCCGACGAGGCCCAGATGGTGCGCCAGGCGACACACCTCCGACCCGCCACTATCGTGACACGCCTTGCGCATCCTGCTCGTGGTCAACGCCTTCGCCAGTTCGGTGACGGCCCGCAACACCGTGGTAGTGCACCGCGAACTGAGCCGCAATCACCAGGTCGACGTGGTCGAGACCAACCGCCGCGGCCACGCCACCCGCTTCGCCCAGGACGCTGCCCGCCGCTCGATCGACGTGGTGATCGGGTTCGGGGGCGACGGCACGCTGAACGAGGTGGCCACCGGCGTGGCCGGCACCGACACTGCGCTCGGTGTGCTGCCGGGCGGTTCCACCAACGTGTTCGCCCGTACGCTGGGCATGGCCAACGACCCGGTCGTGGCCGTGCGCCAACTCGTCGTCGGGCTCGATGCGGGCACCGTCGAACCGATCGGGTTGGGCCGGGTGAACGGGCGGTTCTTCTGCTTCCACACCGGCGTGGGGTACGACGCGGCGGTGGTCCGCGAGGTGGAGCGACGCGCCTCACTGAAGCGGTGGCTGGGTCATCCGCTGTTCATCTACGCCTCGCTGCGCACGTGGATGGTGGGCTACGACCGGCACCAACCGCACTTCACCGTCGACACCGGCGACGCCACCGTGCCCGACGGATTCTTCACCGTGGTGCTGAACACCAACCCTTACACCTACCTCGGCAACCGGCCGCTCGACCTGTCGCCGACAGCCACCCTCGACCGCGGCCTGGTCGCGGTCACGTTCCGCACGATGCAAGCCACCGCAATCCTCGGCTCGCTGGCCGGGGCCCTGCGCGGCGGCGGGGTGAAGCCGTCGGCCCACCTGGCCGTGCAGACCGACCTGGCCGGCCTGCAGGTACACAGCGCGGCGCCATTCCCCTACCAGGTCGACGGCGACTACCTGGGCGAAACCCGCTCGCTCGAGTTCGCGCACGTACCCGAGGCCGTGCGCTTGGTCAGGCCGGGCCCCGCCCCAGCACGCTGAGGGCCACATCGGGCATGTTCGTGCAGATGCCGTCGATCCCCCACTCGATCAGCTCCGCCATCCGCTCCGGGTCGTCGCAGGTCCAGGTGTTCACCGCGATACCGGCTGCATGACAGCGATCGATCATCTCCGCGGTGAGCAGG
>JBIKLX010000048.1:0-18520 GCA_044359565.1 Ilumatobacteraceae bacterium | reverse complement strand
GCCACCGCTGCAGGAACGGGGCGATCACGAGGTGGTGGCCGAGGCGAGCCGCACGCCCGACGGCTCCGACGCGCCCTACGCCGAACTGCTGCGTCGCTCCGACATCGACGCCGTGTACATCCCGCTGCCCAACGATGGCCATCGTCGCTGGATCCTTGCCGCGCTCGAGGCGGGCAAGCATGTGCTGTGCGAGAAGCCGCTTACGATGACCGTGGCCGACACCGACGAGGTGTTCGCCGCAGCCGAGTCGGCTGGCCGAGCGCTGGTCGAGGCGTACATGTGGCCTCACCATCCACGCAACCAGCTGGTGCTCGATCTGGCGCGCACCCGGTTGGGGTCGTTGCGGTTCTCGCACGCCTCGTTCTCGTTCGCACTCGGCCGTCCTGCCGACCACCGCTTCGACGCTCGTGGCGGGGGTGTGCTGTTCGACGTGGGCATCTACTGCCTCGGCCCGGCGCTGCTGCTGGCACCGCGCGAACCCCAGGCGGTGGCCGCATCAGCGGTACGCAACGAGCACGGTGTCGACGTGTCGATGTCGGGTTGGCTCCACCTCGGCGACGGCCTGTGCGCCACCGCCGAGGTGTCGTTCGAGTCGGTGAACCGCCGCTCGCTCGCCCTCACCGGCACCGAGGGCTCGATCGTCCTGGCCGACTACATGGCGCCCGGCCCGATCGAGCCCAGCACGGTGCAGCTCATCGCTCGCAACGACGAGGTGGAGGACCACCGGGTGGCAGGAGCCGACGCGTACGGCGAGATGCTCGACCAGTTCGCCGCTGTCGTGAACGAGGGTGCCGCCCCGCTGTGGGGTGCTGCCGAATCGCGGCTGTTGGCTCGCTGGATCGACGCGCTGCACCGCTCAGCGGTGTGATCCGGCGCCCACGGGGTCGTCGATCGTCGCCGACCCGACACGTTCCGGCCGCGATGTGTACACGCCGAGGGCGGCGAGCGCTGTGACGGCCAGCACGGCGTTGCGGAGGCCGATCGAGTCGGCCAGCACGCCCAGCAGCAACGGTCCACTGATGATGGCGACTCCCGACGCGAGTGCGGTGAGCGCGCCGAGGGCCACCGAGTCGGCATCGACTTGTGCGTAGAGCCGGTCGACGGCCAGCGGGTACAGCGGCGAACAGCCGAACGCGACGACCACCAACCCGGTGATGCGGACCGCGAGGCTGGGCCCCATCCACATCAGCGCGGACCCGACGGCGACGCCACCGAAACCGATCGAACGTGCCCACACGCCGGTGAGGGTGACATAGCGGGGGAGCAGGAGACGGGCCACCATCAGGCACAGACCCCAGATGGCGCCCAGCGCGGCGGCGGCACCGCTCGACGAACCACCCACCTCCTTCAAGAACGTGACGGCCCACACCCCGAGCGGGAATTCGGCGAACACGGCGTGCACCGCATCGATGAAGGGCCGACGCGCTGCGGGGCGGCGCAGTAGCGCCAGCGCCGAGGTGGGTGAGGGGGCGCTGGTGGGGATCGACGCCCGTGCTCCGACCACTGCGAGCAGTGCGGCGAGGAGCAACGTGAGGGTGAGATAGGGCCAGCGCCATGACAGGCCTGCGCCGAGCGCAGCACCGATGGCGAGCGAATACGAGACACCCGCCAGACCGGGCACGCCGTTGATCGCGGCGAACGCGCCCACACGGGCGGGGCCGTGGTGATCGGCGACGATGCCGGGCATCAGCAGCACGAGCATGGCGCAGGCCAGGCCCGCGATGGCGGTACCGCCGAGTGTGAGCGGCCACGAATGTCCGGCGCACAGCACGGCGACGCCGACGACGATCATCACACAGGTACCCCAGAACGCGGCCGGTCGCCCGACGCGCGCCACGATGCGCAGGCCGAACAAGCCCATCACCACCAGGCCGAGGCCGAACGTCGAGCCGTGCGCAGCTGCGACCACACCCGACAGGCCGAGTTCGTCGCGCAGTTCGCCCAACACCACGCCGACGCTGAGGCCCGAGACGAGGAGGCAGAACGACAACGCACAGGTGACCGTCAGGCGGTCCCAACGGAACGTGGTCGATTCAGACACGGTTGACGACGCTACTGCCACCTCCTCGCCACCGCAGGGATGGCGAAGCGGCGATCAGATGCTGCGGCCGGCGTCTTTCCAGTACTCGTCTTTCAACAGCCGCTTGTACAGCTTGCCCGTGGGGTGACGGGGCAGTTCGTCGCGGAAGTCGATGCTGCGCGGGCACTTCACGTCGGCCAGTTCGCTGCGGCAGAAGGCGATGAGTTCCTTCTCGAGCGCCTTCGCGGCGTCGGCGTCGGCCGGCATGGTGACCGGCTGCACGACAGCCTTCACCTCTTCGCCGAAATCGTCGTTGGGCACACCGAACACGGCGACGTCGACCACCTTGGGGTGGGTGACGAGCAGGTTCTCGGACTCCTGCGGGTAGATGTTCACCCCACCGGAGATGATCATGTAGGCCTTGCGATCGGTGAGGTAGAGGAAGTTGTCGTCGTCGACGTAGCCCACGTCGCCCAGCGTCGACCAGCCCTTCGGATGGCGTGACGACGCTGTCTTCTCAGGGTCGTTGTGGTATTCGAAGCTGGCGCCGCCCTCGAAGAACACCGTGCCGCTCTCGTAGTGGGGCACCTCCTCGCCGTCGTCGCCGCAGATGTGCAGGGTGCAGTTGATGGGGGTGCCCACCGTGCCCGGGTGGGCGAGCCACATGTCGCTGTTGCAGTAGACGAAGCCGTTGCCCTCGGTGCCCGCGTAGTACTCGTGGATGATCGGGCCGAACCAGTCGATCATTCCCTTCTTCACGGGAATGGGGCAGGGGGCCGCGGCATGGATGACGCACTGCATCGACGACACGTCGTACTTGGCGCGCACCTCGTCGGGCAGCTTCAGCATGCGCACGAACATGGTGGGCACCACCTGGCTGGTGGTGGCGTGGTGGCGCTCGACCAGCGCCAGGTACTGCTCGGGGTCGAAGTGTTCCATGGCCACCACGGTGGCGCCCAGGGCCTGGGCCGACATGCAGAACCGCAGCGGGGCAGCGTGGTAGAAGGGCGCGGGCGATAGGTACACCGAGTCGGCCGTCACGCCGAACAGCATCGTCAGCAACGGCGTGACGCTTCCCGCCGACCCTTCGAGCGGTACGTGGGTGAACTCGCGGGCGACGCCTTTCGGGCGGCCGGTGGTGCCCGACGAGTAGAGCATGTCGGTGCCGGCGACGCGCCTCGTAGCTCTCGTACCCGGGGATGGTGCCGTCGAGCATCAGTCGCAACTGCACATCCGGCGAATCGGCCACGATCTCGGCGGCCTGATCGGCTTTGTAGGTGGAGGTGATGAACACCTTCGCCGTGCAGTCGTTCAAGATGTAGGCGAGTTCGCTGCTGGTGAGTCGGCTCGAGCAGGCCGTGTAGACCGCGCCGGCGTAGTGGCAGCCCCACACCACCTCGAGGTAGCGGTCGTGGTTCTCCATGCAGATGGCCACGTGGTCGCCGGGGTTCACGCCGGCGGCCCGCAGCAGGCGGCTCAGCCGGTTGGCGGCGGCGTCGAGTTCGGCAAAGGTCTGGGTGAAGCCCGAACCTCCCATGACGACGGCAGGCTTGTCGGGCGTGGTGGAGACGAAGGCACCGGGGTACATGGCACGCGAAGGTAGTCGACGATACGGTGCCCGGATGGACCCGGCCCGACGATTCGCTGCCCTGGTGTCGGGTCCGCCCACCGGGCTGGCGCTCGACCAGGCGTGCGCCCTGATGTCGGCCGCCTTCACCGGGGTGAACCGTTACGACGAGGTGATGCGCGGGCTCGACGACCTGGCGCTGCGTGCTGCGGAGCCTTCGCTGCGGGGCGTGCTGGGTGTGATGCGTGGCCGGCTCACGGGCAATGTGGCCGACTACTACGACCCACGGAACTCGTTCCTCGACGATGTGCTCGCCCGCGGCCTGGGGTTACCCATCACCCTGTCGGTCGTGGCCATCGAGGTGGGTCGTCGGCTGGGCGCCCCGATCGTCGGGGTGGGGTTGCCCGGCCACTTCGTGGTGCGCAGTGAGGGTAACGACGAGTTCGGCGACCCGTTCCACAACGGTGCTGTGTTCGACCGTTCCGGTCTCGTCGACCGATGGGACCAGCTCGTCGGTTCCGGCCACCGCTTCGACGATCTGCACCTTCTGCCCGTGTCGGAGCGGGCCATCCTCATCCGCATGCTGAACAATCTGCGCGCCATCTTCGTGCAGCGCGGTGAGCCGCGGGGGCTGTACGCCCTGTCGGTCATGCGTGGCGCGTTCGCCGAATTGGCCGATGAGGCACCGCAGCACGCGCGATGGGTGCGCGGCTACAACTGACCGTCGGGCAACTGAGGCCTGCGCCCGCCATACTCCTCGACATGATCGATCCCGTTCTGAAGCGCAGCCTCGGCCAGATGATGAAGGGGGTCGAGGTGGTGGGTGCCCACCACGACGGCGTCACCCGGGCGTACTGCAGCCACTGGGTGTCGCAGGTGAGCTTCGAGGAGCCCATCGTGATGGCCAGCGTGTCACCCAAGCACGACACGTATCCGCTGATGGTGGCGAGTGGGCAGTTCTCGGTGTCCATCCTGGCCGGCGACCAGGTGGATGTGGGGCAGTACTTCTCCTATCCGGGCCGGAAGTTCCGCTACATCGCCGACGAGTACCTCGACGAGTTGCCCGACAGTCGGCTGCCGGTGGTGCGCAACTGCATCGCCTGGTTGCGCTGCGAGATCTTCCAACAATCCACGATGCTCGACCACGAGTTGCTGTTCGCGCGGGTGGTCGAGGTGGGGGCGGGCCGACTGAAGGAGCCGCCGCTGCTCTACTCGAGCCGCCTCGGATGGCGCGTGGCGGGCGACCGGGCCCGCGATCCGGGGATGAGCGTGCGCGATGCGCTGCTCGAACGCCTGGCCGCGGCCGGTTTCGATGCGCCGAGCGCCGACGAGGGCGACGAATGAGCCCGCACCGCGCCGGCGACCCGATCGAGACACCACACCACCCGGTGGGTCGCCGGGTGACGCTGCTCGCCGACCCCGCACGCGACGCGAAGGTGCTCGGCGTCGACATCTGGTACCCGGCCGGTGCCGACACCGGCGAGCGGTCGGAGTACGAACTGCTGCCCGGTGTCGCCTTCCACGCCGCCACAGCGCAGCCCGACGCAGCGCCAGCGGCAGGAAGGTTCCCGCTGGTGGTGTTCTCGCACGGCCGCACGGGCATGCGCTTCGCCTACTCACTGCTCTGCGAGGCGCTGGCCGCACGCGGCGCCGTCGTGGTTGCCGCCGATCACAGCGGCGACACCCTGGCCGACTTCCTGTTCGGCACGTTCGTCGACGACCGCACCAACGAGATGGGCCGAGTGGCCGATGCGCATGCGCTCATCGCTGCCGCCACCGGCACCGCGCCCGGACTGCCTGACGATCTGGTCGATGCAGTCGACCCGGAACGCGTTGCGATCGTCGGTCACTCGTACGGTGCCTACACGGGCCTCGCCACCGCTGCGGGAGCGCGCGGTGTCGACCCGCACCCACTGGTGCGGGCGGTCGTGGGGCTGCAGCCGTACACCCGCGTGCTCAGCGACAACGCGCTCAGCCGGGTACGGGTGCCCACGATGCTGGCGGTGTCGATGGACGACCGCACCACCCCTCCCGACACCGACGCCGACCGTCCGTGGGCCCTCGTCCCGGGCCGACCCAGTTGGCGACTCGACCTGCCGGGCGCCGGGCACCAGGCGTCGAGCGACATCGCGCTGTACTCCGAACTGGTCGATCACGTGCCCGACCTGCCCGACGTGGTGCGCATGTATCTGACCGCTACGGCCGCCGATGCGGTGGGTGGCGGCCTGCGCCCGTGGCGCACGGTGATGCGCGAGCAGGTGGTGGGGGTGTGGGCGTTCCTCACCGAGGTGCTCGACCTCTCGTCGTCGAACGGTGACGTCGACGATCTTGGTGAGGCGACCCTGCACCGTCGCTGAGGTGGTGAGCCGGAACGATGTGACACAGATCATCCGGGTCGGGCGTCCGCACGGTTGGGGCGTCGACGCGGTGCACCGCTAACTTCACCGGCAGTAGTGGTCGGCATCGGGGTCGACCACAGGCCTTCCAGGGGAGACCGCCATGACCGTCACCGAAGCCGCACTCACCGCCGACGAGCAGGTGGTGAGCGAACTCGTCGACCAGTTGCTGGCCGAGTTCCCGCCCAAGAGTGTCTCGCCCATCGACTTCCTCGGCGCGCAGTTCGAAAAGGGCCTGGCGTGGGTGCACTTCCCCGTCGGCCACGGTGGCCTCGGCTTGAACCCGAAGCTGCAGAAGCTCATCAACGAGCGGGTCTACGCCGAGGGTGCGCCGAACCCGATGTACCGCAACCCGATCGGCCACGGCATGTGCGGCCCCACCGTGGTGGTGTGGGGCAGCGACGAGCAGAAGCAGCGCTACCTGCGCCCGCTGTTCACCGGCGAAGAGGTGTGGTGCCAGTTGTTCAGCGAGCCCGGCTCGGGCAGCGACTTCGCCGGGTTGTCGTCGAAGGGCGTGCGCGACGGCGAGGAATGGATCGTGAATGGCCAGAAGGTGTGGACCACCCTGGCCCATCTCTCGCGCTGGGGTCTGCTCGTGGTGCGTACCGACGCCGAGGCCGTGAAGCATGCCGGTCTCACCGCGTTCGTGGTCGACATGCAGGCGCCGGGCGTGGAAGTGCGCCCGCTGCGCCAGATGACCGGCGAGGCTGAGTTCAACGAGGTGTACTTCACCGACGTCCGCATCCCGAACGCCGAGCTGCTCGGTAACCCCGGCGACGGCTGGCGCGTGTCGCTCACGACGCTGATGAACGAGCGTGTGTCGATCGGCGGCACCATCCCGCAGAAGGGCTCGGGCACCATCCAGGCGCTCACCAGCACCTGGGCGAAGTTGCCCGCCGAGCGCCAGGATTCGGCCACCCGCGACGATGTGATGAAGTTGTGGAGCCGTGCCGAGGTGCTTCGGCTCACCAACATCCGGGCCAACCAGATGCGCAAGATGGGCGATCCGGGCCCCGAGGGCAGCATCGGCAAGATGGCCAGCGCCAACCTCAACAAGGACATCTACGCGAAGGTGATGGACCTCCTCGGCGCCGATGGCATGTTGTACGGCAGCTACGAGATGGTGCGTCCCGAGACGGCGATGGGCTTCGACACGCTGCAGAAGGCGTTCCTGCGCAGCCGGGCCAACTCGATCGAGGGCGGCACCACCGAGGTGATGCTGAACATTCTCGGCGAGCGCGTGCTCGGCCTGCCGGGCGACGTGCGCGTCGACCGCGACGTTCCGTGGAGCAAGGTGCCCCGCAACTGACCTGGTTGCCCTGATCGGGCACGGCCCGGGGTATCAGTCCTGGCCGGTCTGCAGCAGCAAGCCGAGGAACATCGCTGCCAGTGAGGCCAGCAGTCCGATCGCGCCGCCGAGCGCGATGGCTAGTTTCGTCTGCCCGATCGAGTGCACGGCGGTAGCCACGCCTGCGGCGATGGCGAGCACGATCTTCACGAGCACCGTGGCCTGGTATGCGGTGCTGGTGTCGGCGATGTCGACCGCGGCCAGGTTCCACGCCCCGGTGACCACCAGCACGATGAAGGCCGGCCAGGCAACGCGGGCGAACGCCCGGGCCACCGGCTTGAGGGCTTCGGGTGCCGCGGCGCGCACCGTGGGTACCAGGCCGGCCAGGGTGAGCTGACCGCCCACCCACACCGCCGCGGCGAGCGCGTGCAGGAACAGGCGGATCGTGGTGGCAGTGGGGGAGAGCATCGCGTCACCCTAGGCGGCGGCCCACTGGCTCGAGCAGTGCTCGTCCGGGTCGCCGACGGGTCAGGCGTCGAGCGCGCGAAGCACGGTGCTGGCCGCGAGAGTACGGTCGTCGGACCTGGCGGGCCGGGTGGTCGGCCCGCCCAGCAGCACCGTGGCCGCGGTACCGATGGCGGCCTGCAGTTCGCGAATGTTACGCGGCGGCGGGAAGTATTCGTCCTCGTCGGTGACGTGCACCAGTTCGACACCGTGGCGTGGCGCCAGGCGGGCGAGCACTTCGTCGACGAGCTCCTCGGGTGCCGATGCACCGGCGGTGACCCCGACGGTGCCGGTGAGGTCGTCGGGCAGTTCGTCGGCCCGGTTCACTCGGAACACGCGCTCGGCGCCGGCTGCAATGGCCAATTTCTCGAGCGCCCGGGTGTTCGACGAGTTGGCCGAACCGATGACCACGATCGTGGGGCAGCGCGACGCCATGGCCATCAGCGCCGACTGCCGGTTGGTGGTGGCGAAGCACAGGTCGCTGCGCCCCGGCATCCAGGCGTCGGGGTACTTCACCTGCACGGCCTCGGCCACATCGTGCCAGTCGCGGTGCGACAGGGTGGTCTGGGCCAGCAACGCCACCGGTTCGTCGAACACCGGCAGGGCCTCCACCTCGGCCACCGACTCGACCCGACTGATCGACTGCGGGGCGACGGCCATGGTACCCACGGCTTCCTCGTGGCCCTCGTGGCCGACGTAGACGATGCGGAACCCCTTACCGGCACGAACCTTCACCTCGTGGTGCACCTTGGTGACGAGCGGGCACACCGAGTCGACGACGTAGCTGCCGCGGGCCTTGGCTGCGGCAACCACCTCGGGTGGCGACCCGTGGGCCGACAGCATGATGGGACTGCCCTCGGGCACCTCGGCGATGTCGTCGACGAACACCACGCCGAGCTGTTCGAAGCGGTCGACGACGATGCGGTTGTGCACGATCTCGTGGTAGCAGTACACCGGCGCAGGGAACGACCGCACCATCCACGCCAGCGCCTTGATGGCCATCTCGACGCCTGCGCAGAACCCTCGCGGTTCAGCGAGCAGCACCCGGTCGACATCCACGGGTGCAGACTACCGGTGGCTGCCCGCCGGTAGCGTTGACAGCCGTGTCCGCACCGGTGATCGTGAGCGTGGCGGCGGGCTCTGCCGCCGAGTCGGCTGGGTTGTGCCCCGGCGACGAAGTGCTGTCCGTGAACGGCATCGTCCCGCGCGACATCATCGAGTGGCGCCTCGCGGTCGACGAGGCCGAGGTCGAGCTCGAGGTGCGCCGCAACGGCATCGAGCAGGTGGTGCAGGTGCGCCGCCGCGCCGACCAACCCTTCGGCGCCGAGGTGTCGAGCGCGGTGTTCGACCGGGTGCGCACCTGCGACAACCACTGCGAGTTCTGCTTCATCTACCAGTTGCCCAAGGGCATGCGCCGCAGCCTGTACCTGAAAGATGACGACTACCGGCTCAGCTTCCTGTACGGCAACTTCACCACCCTCACCCGGTTCACCGAGGCCGACCTCGAACGAGTGGTCACCGAGCGACTGTCGCCGCTGCACGTGAGCATTCACGCCACCGACCCCGAACTGCGGGCGCGCATGCTGAAGAACCCGCGGGGCGCGATGAGCCTGCGCTGGTTGCGAGCATTGCTCGATCACGGCATCGAGGTGCGCGGTCAGGTGGTGCTGTGTCCCGGTGTGAACGACGGTGCCGCGCTCGACCGCACCTTCGCCGACGTGCTCGACCAGTACCCCGACCTCGCATCGCTGGCCGTGGTGCCGCTGGGCCTCAGTCGGTTCAACACCGAGTCGGCCATGCGCCTGCACACCCGTGCCGAAGCCGAGGCCGTGCTCGACGCCGTGCACGACTGGCAGGACATCTTCCTGTCCACCCTCGGCCGTCGGATGGTGTTCGCCGCCGACGAGTACTACCTGCTCGCCGACCGGCTGTTCCCGACTGCTGAGCACTACGAGGGCTTCCCGATGCACGAAGACGGCATCGGGATGGCGCGTACGTTCGAACTCGAGTTCTACGGCAGGGCGGCAGTGGCCACCCGGCCCACCGCCGGGTTCTTCGCTGCGGTCGACATGCCACCCAACCCGGCCGCCTACACCGGGCTACGGGCTCGCCAGAGCGGTCCGCTGCTGTCGCTGCGGCCTCGGGCCTCGGCGCCGGTGGGTGTGCTCACCGGCGAACTGGGTGCGGCGGTGCTGGCACCGCTGCTCGCCTCGTTGCAGCGCGACGACGTTCGCCTCGTGCCGGTGCGCAACGAGTTCTTCGGTGGCAACACGGGCGTCACAGGGTTGATGGTCGGGGCCGACGTGTCGCGCACACTGGCCGCCGAACCGCTCGGCCATCGCTATCTCTTGCCCGATGTCTGTCTGTCGGAGGGTCGCTTCCTCGACGGTGTCACGGTCGACGAACTGCCCCGCCCCGTGGAGGTGGTGTCCACCGACGGCATCGCCTTGCGGCGGGCCCTGGAAGGTGAGCCATGAGCAACGAACGCAACCGTCCCGACGAAGGCCGACTGGCCACGGTCGTGGTGGTCGGCCGCCCGAACGTGGGCAAGAGCACCCTGTTCAACCGCATCATCGGTTCGCAGGAGGCCATCGTCGAAGACCGGCCCGGAGTCACCCGCGACCGGCACGAGAGCGAGGCCGAATGGCTCGGCAACCGGTTCGCGCTGGTCGATACCGGCGGCTGGATGCCGCAGGGCAACGAACTGGAGGAGAAGGTCAGTCGCCAGGTCGAGGCTGCTGTGCGCGCCGCCGACCTGGTGCTGTTCGTGGTCGACGCCTCGGTGGGCGTCACCGACGACGACAGCGCCATCGCCATCTGGCTGCGCCGTACCGGTCGACCCATCCTGGTGGTGGCCAACAAGGCCGACAACGATCGACGTGAAGCCGACCGTTGGGAGTTCCTGTCGCTCGGCCTCGGCGATCCGGTGCCCGTCAGCGCGCTGCACGGCCGGCGTGCGGGCGATCTGCTCGACGAGGTCATTGCCCGGCTGCCCGCCGACCGGCTCGGCCGCGACGACGAGCCCACCGACGAGTGGGGAGCGTCCGACACCGTAGCGGCGCCGGGCGACCCGGCGCCTCCCCGTGTGGCCATCGTGGGCCGCCCGAACGTGGGCAAGAGCACGCTGTTCAACCGTCTGGTGGGCGAAGACCGTTCGATCGTGCACGATATGGCGGGCACCACCCGCGACGCCATCGACACCCTGGTCGAGACTCCCGACGGCCCCATCGTGTTCGTCGACACCGCAGGTATGCGCAAGCGCGTCAAGATCGACGACTCGGCCGAGTACTACTCGCTGGTGCGCGCGCTGCGGGCCATCGACGATGCCGACATCGCCCTGTTGGTCATCGATGCCACCGAGGGCGTCACCGGCCAGGACCAGCGGCTTGCTGAGCGGGTCGATGCCTCGGGCTGTCCCATCATGGTGATGCTGAACAAGTGGGACCTCATCGACGACCCCGAACAGCGCCTCGAGGTGAAGGCCCAGGTGGCTCGCAAGTTGGGCTTCGTGGGCGACGCCCCCATCCTCACCATCTCGGCCCTCAGCGGCAAAGGTGTGCACAAGTTGCGTCCCGTGCTGCAGGACGCCATCGTCCAGTACCACCGGCGCGTGCCCACCCGCGACGTGAACAAGGTCATCGCCGCTGCACAACAGCGCCAACCGGCCGGGCACGGGGTGAAGGTGCTGTACGCCATGCAGGGCGCCACCGACCCGCCCACGTTCACTCTGTTCGTGAACCGCGAACTGCCGCCGTCGTACCTGCGCTACCTCGAGCGCAGCATCAAAGAGGCCTTCGACTTCGGTGCCTCACCCATTAAGTTGCGGGTGCGCAAGCGCACCGACTGAGGAGCCGACGATGCCCTTCTGCGAAGACTGCGCCAGATACTGGGCGCCTTCGGCCATGAACGACGACGGGTCGTGCCCAACCTGCGGCCGCGTGCTCGAGGCCCCGAATGCGGCCTCGACAGTGACGGCGAAGAACGTCGACGTGAAGAAGCTTGCCGCGAGTGGCGAGGGTGGCGACGTCGACGCAAAGGCGCCGTGGCACTTCAAGCTGCTCATCGCGTTGATGGTGGTGTACCTCGGCTGGCGGATCATCCAACTCCTGACGTGACGGCGCTGCACGTGGTGGCTTCCGGGGTCGTCCGCTAGCATTGCCCATCTGTCACGGGCTGTAGCGCAGCTTGGTTAGCGCACTTGTCTGGGGGACAAGGGGTCGGGAGTTCAAATCTCCCCAGCCCGACTGAGAGACAACCTGGTCGGAGCCGGCCCGCAAGGGCCGGCTCTCGCCGTTGCGGCACCCTCGCCATGCACCCCGTCCGGGCGTGGGAGGCAGCGCTGTGGGTGGTCGGGCCGCCACGAATCCGGCAGATGGCTCAAGTACGTCTCAGGAAACCGTCAAGACGCTGGCACGTCACCGACCTCACTCATACCGTTATGAGGGATGAGGTGTCGTCGACAGCGTCCCAACGGTCCCGACGGACCTGCGCAAGGCGGTCGTTCGGCGCGCGATCAGGGAGTGACGCTGGTCGAGGTGCTGGCGGCGACGGCGATGATGGCCATCGTCGTCGTACCGCTCGCCAACGCGGTCCTTTCCTCGGTGCGGGCCTCGTCGCGTTCGGTTGAGAACGCGAAGGTCATCACGATCGCCCAGAACGCTGCCGACCGGGTGAACCGCGCCGGCAAGAGCTGCGACTATTCCGAGTACGCGCAGGCGGCGGCCACCAACGAGGGCTGGCCAGCCTCGTCGGTCACGGTGATCCAGTTGCACATGATTCCGGCAGCGCAACCCACACTGTCGGGTACATGGGTCAGCGGAGCATGCGCGGACGCGACACCGAGCCCGCTGCTGGTGCAGCGGGTACAGATCAAGGTGGTGGGTGTCGATCACGGCATGAACAGTCTCATCGAGGTGGTGAAGAGCGATGTCTGACCGGCGGCGATCGATGCGGAACAGTCCGGTCCGACGGCATTCGGATCGAGGCTTCACTCTGGTCGAGTTGCTCGTGGCCGTCGTGGTGACGGGTGTCGTCATGGCCTCGCTCGCCGGGCTGACGATGGTGGTCTTCCGCCAACAGGCCGGGTCCACGAGCCGGCTCGATCTGGCCCGAGCCGAGCAATCGCTCGGACTGTGGCTGCCGACCGACCTCGCCTCGGCCGATACGGTCGACCCGTCGCCCGGTGCGACGCCGTGCGGTTCGCTGTGCCCGCTGGCCGAAGCAACTGCAGGATCGAACGCAGTGATGCTGTCGTGGAAGTCCCTCGAGAACGCTGGTCCACCGGTGGTCGAACGCGAGTCGAACGTGTCGTACCGCTACGTGGCGTCGACGATGGGGTATTCGATCGTGCGCGTGCAGTGCGACCGTCTGGGCGGTGGATCGTGGAGCTGTTCCCAGCGCACCGTGCTGAACGATGCGCCTGCGCCGCCAAGTGGAACCACGTTCCAGCCTGGGGTCACCCCTCCCGACTGGGCGTTGCGGGTGACCGATCCGCCGGTCGCAGCCGACGGCAGCGCCGACCCAGCGCTCGATTCCGGCCGCGGCAAAGGTGCTCGGCGGGCGATGGTGACGGTACGCGACACCTCGGGTGTCACGTCGTACAGCGCCACCTACGCGCCGATCGCTATCACGGCTGGTAGCACCAACCGGCAGCCGCTGCTCGATCCGGGCAGTTTGCAGGGCGCGCCGGGCTTCACCGAGGTCCGGTCGCGCTGCGGCGGAAACTTCGCCGTCGCGTTCGACATGTCGAACTCGATCGGGGGAGGAGCACAAACCGTCCGCGACGGGGTGAAGGGGCTTGTCGATGCCTTCGCAGGCACACCGATGAAGTTGCAGTTGGTGCGGTTCAACACCGGAGGCATGACCCTCGGCGAGTCGGGCGCGAGCTGGCAGCTCGAGAGCTGGCAGCCACACTGGTTCGACATGCTCGATCCGGATGACGTCACCGAGGTCCTGGGACTCCTGAACGGAGCTAACAGCCCCCTTGGTGGCGGCACCAACTGGGAGGATGCGTTGTATCGCATCTTCCGCAACCAGGACGGAAGCGAGCAGGCGGCGCTGCCCGACACTTTGGTGTTCTTCACCGACGGTATGCCCAACTACGACCGTCTCACGACGCAGTTCGTGTTCGGAGTGCCGTTGAGAGCGAACTCGGCAAATCCGAAGGCCATTTCGATCCCCGATGGTGCCGATGGTGACCAGGTCGTGGCAGCACTGCAGTTTGTCGCTTCGGGGAACGACACAGCGCTGTTCCCCCCTGCGAAGAACGTGCTTCTGCCGTCGGAGCTGCCCGGCCCGGACTTCCGTCCCCAGAGGGGGGAGGACGCGTATGTTCAAGAGGCTTGGGACCGTGCGAACTACATTGCCGAGCAATACCGCGAGACCACGACTCGCTTCATCGGTGTGGGCGTGGGGAAGTACTTCGCGGAGAGCGTGGGCGGGGTGGTCACGCATCGCACATCGAGTTGGGTGACCGTCGAGGGCGGTGTGAGGGTGTCGACCTTCACCGAGAACCGCACGATCCTCGCCCGCTTGATCAGCAACAGCGACACCGGCGTTCCGGCCATCGAAGAGAATGGTGAATTCGTCAACACCGAGACGGCGAACATGTACACGCTGCCCGACTGGGCGAAGTTTGGCAAGGCGATGCAAGCCATTGCGCTGTCGGAGTGCGGCGGAACGTTGACGGTGCAGACGGTTGCGAACGGCCAACCGGTGGACGACCAGTTCCAGTACCAGACCACGTCGGTGGTCGATTCGCTGGGCCAGCCGGTGCCCAACTCATCAACGGTCGTGACGACGTCGACCCAGTTCCCGTCGGGCACGTTCGACTTGAGCATCGTCCGCGGTGACTATGTCGACGTCACCTTGCAGCCGATCAACTTGTCGAGCCTGAGTGGCTTCGTACCAGAGGCGACCCCGGCCTGGGAGTGCAGCGCAAAGCGAGCAACGTTACCCACCACCGAAGCCGAGATCGTCGGGTCATCATGGACGAGGGTCACGGTTCGGGTTCCTGCCGACGCCGCGGTTTCGTGCCGACTGCGTGTTGTCGAGGTGTCGTCATGAAGCGTGGCGACCTGAGGCCGATTGCCGAACGCGACGAGGGCTCTCTGCTGGTGCTGTGCATGGTGTTGGTCGTGGTGAGCATCATGGTGGTGCTCCCGATCATGGAGTTCGGGATCGGAGTCACGCGCACCAACCGTGTCGCAAAGTCGAGATCGGTGGCCGCCGAGGCCGTGAAGGGTGGACTCCGCACGGCCCTCGCTGATCCGAGATCGTTGTACCGGGCGTGTGGGAACAGCACACCGTCGACACCGGTCGCGTTGGCCGGCCCGGGCCTGACCACCTCGGTGTCGACCAGCTGCGCCAAGGTGGGCGAGAACCAGGCGACCGACAGTGGGAGGTACGGGTCTGCGACGACGATGGTGGGCGCGCTTCTCCCGGCCGAGGCCGGCAGGAAGTTCCCGGGATCAGGCGGTAGTGCAGCTGCCGCCTGGCACTCGAATGGCAACGCCACGCTTGCCCCGGCGAGCAACACGATCTGGTTGCCACCGATGCCTGAGCGTGTCCTGACCGAGCGGGCTTCTACAGGCTTCACGATGCCGCCGGTGTTCGGCGCGTGCACCGTGTTCTTCCCGGGTGTCTACGACGACCCGATCACGCTCACCGCGCCGGGAATGGTCTTCTTTGCGTCGGGCATCTACACGTTCACCAATACTGTCACGATCGCAGGTGAGGTCGACGTGGTGATGGGCGACGGTGCAATGCAGGGCTGCGCCACCGACTACGAAGCGGCCACCTACGCAGTCGACGCACCATCGCAGCACGGGATCAGCGGCTTGGGAGCGACCTTCGTCCTCAGCGGCGCAGGACGACTCACGATTCAAGCGCCTCTCGCAAGTGGTACCACGCGCGTGCGTTTCAACCAGAGGTACGTGACCGAGTCCATGCTGCAGTCCGACTCGAGTGCTGGGGTGTCGTTGATGTCGGTGAACGGAACACTCGACCAGCACAGCGACTGGGTCGGCATGGGGGTGCCCGGTGTGCTCTCGGTTCCGAAGTCGACCATGCAGGGCAACCAGGAGGCGAATGGACTTGCTCCCTCGACAGTGGTCGCACAGAACCCGCTGCCAGTGGGCGGAGCGCTGGTCGATATCGATGTCACCGGTGCCCAGGCGGCCGACATCCAGATCGCGGGCTACGTGGTGGTCCCACAGGGCGCGGTGTCGATCAAGGCAGCTGCAGCGACGAAGGCGAACAAATGGGTGCGGTTCAACGGCAGTGCCACGGCAGCGATGTTCGATGTGAGCGCCGACCGGCCTGGCACGTTCGTGCTCGACATCGTCAACCCGATCGTGCAGCGCACGTTCAAAGTGGTGTCGACCACGACTGCGGGTACGGCCGTCACATCGACCGCCGTCGTCATCGTGAACCAGAATGGCGCCTATGCCATCAAATCGTGGACGGTGCAGTAGCCCGTACGATCACCATCTGTCGCCCGAGGGTCGCTGAGATGTGTGGCCGGTTCGTGTCGAGCCAGTCGCCCCAGCAGCTCGCCGACTACTTCGGTGCCACCATCGACACCGATCCGTTGGCCCCCAGCTACAACGTTGCGCCCACCAACGACGTCTACGCCGTGGTGGCCGATGCCGAGGGCGAGCCGGTCGTCCGCTCGTTCCACTGGGGTCTCGTGCCCGTCTGGGCCAAAGACGTGAAGGTTGGCTCGAGGATGATCAATGCTCGGGCCGAGACCTTGGCGGAGAAGCCGTCGTTCAAGTCGCTGTTCAAGAGCCGCCGTCTCATCGTGCCGATGGATGGGTTCTACGAATGGAAGGCCGTACCCGGGCAGAAGGCGAAGCAGCCGGTGTTCATCCATCGCGCCGACGACGAGCCGCTGGCCGTGGCCGGCCTGTGGACCGTGTGGCGCGACAAGGCGGCCGGCCCGGACGCTCCGTGGCTGCACAGTTGCACCGTCATCACCGTGGCTGCCAACGACACCATGGCACCCGTCCACGACCGCATGCCGGCGATCCTGTCGGAACAGGCATGGGAGGCGTGGCTCGATCCTGACCGGCACGATGTTGCCGAGTTGGCGCATCTCTTGAGCCCGGCTCCCAACGGTCTCTTGGAGCTCGTCGAGGTGTCGACTGCCGTGAACAGCGTGCGGAACAAGGGTGCCGAATTGATCGAGCCGCTGCAGCACTGAGCTGCGAGCGGTTCAGGCCGCGAGGTGGTCGCGCATCGCCTGCGCGGCTGCTTCGAGATCGGCGCGGTCGACCGAACCGGCGGCGTTCGAGAAGTCGAGCTGGCGCATGCTGGAGGTGGGCACGACGTGCAGGTGGGTGTGCGGCACCTCGTACCCGGCGATGATGAGCCCCACCCGTTCGCACGCGAATACGGCCTGCTGTGCTCGGCCGACACGATGGGCGACAGCGAACAGGTGCGCGGCGAGCGCAGGTTCCAGATCGACCCAGTGGTCGACCTCGGCGACGGGCACCACCAGTGCGTGCCCGCGGGCGAGCGGATTGATGGACATGAACACGACGCAGTGCTCGTCGCGGTGCACGAACGTGCCTGGGATCTCACCGGCGATGATGCGACTGAAGATGGTGGGCATCAGACAAAGCCACCCGACGCGGCAAACACATCTCCGTTGCAGTACGAACTCTCCGGGCCAGCGAGGAACCGCACCAGTTCGGCAAGTTCATCGGCGGTGGCCATACGCCCACGAGGGATCTGCATCACGATGCCTGCCATCATCATCGGGTCCATCGGTGCCAGCAGGGGAGTGTCGACCCAACCGGGGCACACCGCGTTCACCCGCACCCCGAACGGTGCCACCTCCTGGCCCACCGACTTGGTGAAGGCGATGATGCCCGCCTTGGCCGTTGCATAGTGCACGGCACCGGCCAGTGGGCGCAGACCGAGGACTGACGAGATGTTCACGATGGCGCCTTTGCGTGCGGGCGTCATGTGTCGCAGCGCGGCCCGGGTGCCGTAGAAGGTGCCATAGAGGTGGACTCGGATCATCCGGTCCCAGTCGGCGTCGCTGAGGTCGACCGTGGTGTCGGGTGGCACCATCTCATCGATCTTGCCCTCCATCCGCTTCATCTGGTTCTCGATGGAGCGCGCGGTTCGGGCGGGGTCGGGCGGGGGAGCGATGCCGGCGTTGTTGATGAGGATGTCGAGTCGGCCGTGGCGTTCCACTGCCTTGTCGACCTCGGCGTCGAACGCGGCTGCATCGCACACGTCGAACACCGCAGTGTCGCCGTTCACCTCGATGGCCACCGCGGCCGCGGCGTCGGCGCTGAGATCGTTCACCACCACCGTGGCCCCGTCGGCGGCGAGGCGGCGGACGAACGCGGCGCCGAGGCCCGACCCTCCACCGGTGACGAATGCGACCTGCCCTGCGAGTGCCCCCTGTGTCATGCGCCGATCGTAGGTGCTGCGGTCGGTCGCGCCCGGCTTGTACGCTGGCGCCGATGACCGACACGACCCCGAACGACATCGGCTCGCGGCGGTATCTCACGGCCCCCAACGCGTTCACCCTGCTGCGGCTGTGCTGTCTGCCGGTGTTCTTGTACCTGCTCCACGGGCGCGACGACCTCGCCGCCGCCGGGTGGGTGCTGCTGGCCATCGGCCTCACCGACTGGGTCGATGGCTGGTTGGCGCGACGATTCAACCAGGTGAGCGAGTTCGGCAAGATCTTCGATCCCATCGCCGACCGCCTGCTGTTCTTCGTGTCG
>JBIKLX010000206.1:0-5266 GCA_044359565.1 Ilumatobacteraceae bacterium | reverse complement strand
CGCACACCGGCGGGCCCGTCGCTGCAGCGCAGTACCGGCACACCGGGCACCTTGGTGGTGTGCCATGCATCGGCGCCCGCGAGCAGGGTGACCTTCTGCTCGAGGGTGAGGGTGGCGAGGAGTGCGTCGGGCTCGATCGGCATGCGCCGATTGTGTCAGGCGGGCGCGACCGACCGATCACTCACCCAGTTGCCGTGGAACCCGTACGGCACGCGCTGAGGCAGCTTCACCCGGGCGACGTAGCCGCGTCCCAGATCCTGCGCGTCGAGCACCACGAATTCGGCGCTCATGTCGGTGAGGTCGTGCACCAGGGTGACCAGCCACCCGTCGTCCTCGGCGGTGCCACCGGGCCGGGCCACGAACACCGGCTCGCCCGCACCGCGGCCGGTGCCGTGGTGGAACGCCGTCCGCTCGCCGGTGCGCAGGTCGAACTTCAGGGTGTCCCACTCGGGTGCTGACTGCGGGCTGGTGGCGTAGCCGTAGCGGTAGTCCTGTGCCGTCAGCGAGCCACGGTGCCGCGGGAACTCGACGTGGCCGTCGTCGATGACGGTGCGCGACAGGCTGCGTCGCACCGGGTCGATCACCCACCGTTCGAAACGCGCCCAACTGTCGCCGAACGGTCCGTGCTTGTCGGCGTCGAACATGCGGTCGTACACGCACAGGTCGATCACCACGGTGCCGTCGGGGGCGTCGAACGCGTTCATCGGGTGGAACGTGTAGCTGATGGGAGCGTCGACCCACACGATGTCGGCGGCCTCACCCTCGCGTGGCAGCAGGCCGAGTCGGCAGCCATGGTCGGGGTTCCACGAGAACGGCAGCGACCGCCCGGCGAAGGCCAGGTCGAAGTCGAGCGTGACCGGCTGGTCGTACACGACGGCGTAGCGGGCAGTGAGCGACATGTCGTGCAACATCGTGACGGTGCTGACCGGGATGTCGACCGTGCGGCGCACCCGCCCGTCGGCACCGACCACGACGTACTGGAGCTTGTCGAGCCACTGCGGCGGTGCGTACACCATGGCGTGCATCTCGCCGGTGGCCGGGTCGACCTTGGGGTGCGCCGTGAACCCGCCGGGCAGGGTGCCGAAGAAGTCGTTGCGGCCCACCGTCTCGAGTTCGTAGGTGAGTTCAACGGGGCAACCGCCCGCCTCGACCATCGCCCACGTGGTGCCGGCGAAGCCGCCGACGTTGGTGTTGGGTCCGCCGGGCGAGTCGTTCCAGTTCGGCCCGGCGATGTCGGGAAGCCCGAACGCCTCGCTGTGGTGGCGCGAGCCGACGTAGCGGTTGCGGTACCACTGCGCCTTGCCGTCGCGGATGCAGAGGCCGTGCACCATGCCATCGCCGACGAACCAGTGATGGGTGGCCGGGTCGACGTCGCCGATGGGGTTCGGCCCGTTGCGCAGGTAGCGACCGGCGAGGTCGGTGGGCAGTTCGCCGATGACTGGGAGGTCGAACGCCGTCACCTCCTCGCGCACCGGGGCGTAGTTGCCGACCAGATAGGGGTTGACGAGTGTGCTGTCCGACATGGTGTCTCCGATCGCCGACGTTCTATAACGCTGTTACAGACGGACAGCATCGTCGCGTCCCGACGATCTGTCAAGATGCAACGAGATCGCCATGGCCGAGCATCCAGTCCCCACCGAACCATCGCTCAGCGAACCGGCACCCGCGCCGGCAGCCGACGTCCTCGACGAGTTCGGCGAGAAGCTGCGGGCCTTCAACGCCCTGCGCAAGAACGACAAGGATGCCGCCGAGACGATCCTGCTGCAGCTCGGTGGGCACGGCCCGGTCGAACGCGACATCGTGCGCGACCTCGCCCTGCCCCGGCCGATCTACATCCCCAGCCGATTCGAGGAGGCCCATCGGCTGGCGATGAAGAGCCTCGAGGTGCTCAAGCGCAACGGCTCGCGGTCGGTGCGGATCGAGGAGGGCATCGGCCCGTTGCGTGCCGTGGCCGCGTTCGTCGTGCAGTTCTTCATGCGTCTCATGGTGCAGCGCTACATCGCTTCGGCCATCGGTGGGCTCGACGACCTCTACACCCGCCGCTCCACCTGGACCACCAAGGGCTCGGTCGAGGCCGACATGCTGCAGCGGGCGCGACTGCAGGTGACACGGGTGGCCCCGGCCTACAAGGGCAAGAAGGCGGGCCTGCCGTCGTTCCTGCTCGGCGGCGCAGCGCTCAGTTCCGTGCTCAGCGCCGTGCAGTCGGCGGCCGACAGCATCCGCGCCAACTGGATCCTCATCATCATCACCACGCTTGCATTCCTTCTGCTGCTGCTGGGCAGCGCGTGGTGCGCGCTGCGTGCGGCGGCTGTAGCGCGCAACCGCATCCACCTCACCACCGACAAGCCGCTCAAGGCGCTCTACGAGACGGTCGGGGCCTGCGGCAACCCGCCCTCCGACAGTTCGTTCCAGTTCGCGCTGTTCGCCCTGCTGGCCATGGCGATCGCGTGGATCGTCATCCCGGTGGGGTTGTACTTCCTGTTCCAGTAGGCGGCGGCAACGGCAGCCCGGCCACCACCGGCAGCACGAACCCGATGACGGCGCCGCCACCCTCGCGGTTGGCGGCGAACACCGAACCGCCGTGCGACTCGGCCATATCGCGCACGATGGCCAGCCCGAGCCCGCTACCGGGCAGGGCGCGCGCGGCCTCGGACCGATAGAAGCGGTCGAAGAGATGGTCGAGGTCGGCGGCGGCGATACCCGGCCCTCGGTCGCGCACCTCCACCCGACCGGCTGCCACCGACACCTCTACCGGCCCGTCGGAGAACTTGATGGCGTTGTTGACGAGGTTGGTGATCGCCCGGTCGAGGGCCTGCGGCCGCACGACCGCCGCCGAGCCGTCGCGGGTGACGACGATGTCGCGGCCCCATCGCCGCTGGGCACGCTCGGCCGCCTGCTCGGCGACCTCGCCCAGCACGACCGTGGAGGTGGGCTCGTCGGCAGCCTGGTCGGTGGCCAGCGCGACCAGTTCGTCGACCAACGACGACAGTTCGCGGGTCTCGCTCTCGAGGTCGGCGAGCAGGCGCTGCCGCGACGCCGGCGACAACTCGTCATACCGCTGCATCACGGCCACGTTGGTGCGCAGACTGGTGAGCGGGGTGCGCAGTTCGTGCCCGGCGTCTTGCACCAGCTGCTGTTGGGCCGCCTTCGAGCGGGCCAGCGAGTTCAGCATCGACTGGAAGGCCCGGCCCAGCCGACCGGTCTCGTCGTCGCCATCGACCGGCACGGGCGTGTCGAGTTGCCCCGACTGCGCCACCGCCGTCGCCGCATCGGTGAGGTGGACCAGACGCTTGGTGACCTGCCGGGCGATGACCACGCCGATCAGCGCGGCAATCGTCGACATCAGCATCACCATCAGCAGGGTGCGGTTGCGAATGGAGCGCAGGATCGTGTCGGTTTCGCCCAACGAGCGGGCGAACTGCACCGCACCGTTGGGCGACCGGTCGGCCGGGTCGACCACCTGCACGGTGAGCATCCGGTACTCGTCGCCGTCGATCCTGACGGTGCGCCGCGCCGACGAGCGGACTCCCGTTCCTGCGGCGATCCTGCGGTCGCGGTCGCTGACCGGCAGCTCGCCGCCGCGGGGCGAGGTGACCACCCGGCCGTCGACGTCGAGCACCTGTACAAGGATCTGCTCGAAACCCCGGTCGCGGTCGCGGCCCCGTCGGTCGGCGGGGAACGCGCCACTCGGCGGAAGAGCGCCCACGCCGGCCTCGAGTCGGCGAGCGGCCTGGTCGAGTGACGCATCTACCTGCCGGCGCAACACGTTGCCGGTAGAGAAGAAGCTCGCTGAACCGACGATGACCGTCACCACGGCGGCCATCACTGCAAAGCCGATCGCGAGCTTGGCGCGCAGCGTCACGTCGTCCGCAGCGTGTAGCCGACGCCGCGCACGGTGTGGATCAGTTTGGGCAGGTCGTCGAGATCGATCTTGCGGCGCAGGTAGCTGATGTACACCGCGAGGTTCTTCGAATCGGGCCCGAAGTCGTAGCTCCAGATGCGCTCGTAGATGAGCGAGTGGTCGAGCACGATGCCCGTGTTGCGTACCAGCAGCTCCAGCAGGTCGAACTCGGTCTTGGACAGTTCGATCTCTGTGGTGCCGCGCCACACGCGCCGGGCCAACGGGTCGATGCGCAGATCGGCCACCTGCAGCAGCGAGGTGGCCTCGGCGGGGCCGTCGTCGTCGGGCCGGCTGCGCCGCAGCAACGCCCGCACCCGTGCCGCCAGTTCGGGCAGATCGAAGGGCTTGGGCAGATAGTCGTCGGCACCCGCATCGAGCCCGGCCACTCGGTCGGAGGTCTCGGTACGGGCGGTGAGCATGAGGATGGGGAGGCGGTCGCGCTCGGCCCGCAGCACCCTGCACAGGGTGAGCCCGTCGATGTTCGGCATCATCAGGTCGACGATGGCCATGTCGGGCCGGTCGGCACGAATGGTGGCGAGAGCGGTTGCTCCGTCGGGGGCGAGGGAGACCTCGTACCCGTCGAGCTCGAGTGCCCGGGCCAACGACTCACGGATCGCCCGGTCGTCGTCGACTATCAGTACTCGTCCGCTCATCGCCACCATTGTGCTGTCCTGCCGTGCTCGGGGGGAGGATCCGGGTCGGGGGGTACCGTGGATCAGCCGGCAGTCGTGACCGGGGGCTGGTCGGCCGGAGCCTTGTCGGGCTTGCCGTTGTTCACCCGGTCGGTGATACGGGCCGTAACCTCGGCCAGCTTGGCGTCGGCCTCGGCCTGGGTGTGCTCACCGCTGGCGACCTCCTCGTCGAGGTGCGCCTTCACGTCGGCCACGAGGGCGTCGATGACGTCCTGCACGTCGACACCCTGGTCGGCGGCGACCTGGGCGATGGTCTTGCCACTCCGCAACTCGGTGCGCAGTTCGTCGGCGGCCATGCCGAGGGCCGTGGCGGCAGCCTCGAGGTGCTTGCCGCGCTCGCCACGGTGGCCGCGGCCGCCGTGGTCGCCGCGGCCCCCGTGGTCACCGCGGCCGCCCCTGGGCATGTTGTCGACCAGGGTCTGCACGACGGTGTCGAACTGGGCCTGGGTGAGGGTGCCGTTGTCGACCAGTGGCTGGAGCACCTCGGCGATACGGGTGCCCGGTTCGGGACGACCCTGGTCGGCAGCCGTGCCGGTGCCGGAGCTGGCGCCGACGGTGGCGACGATGGCCGGAGCGTTCGAGGCGCCAGCGAAGCCACTCTGGCTGAGGATCAGCCCGGCGCCGGAACCGGCGACGAGACCTGCAGTGAGACCGGCGATGGCGAATTTCTTGT
>JBIKLX010000205.1:0-5391 GCA_044359565.1 Ilumatobacteraceae bacterium | reverse complement strand
GCAACGATCGCCAGCTGAAGCTGTTCGGCCTGGGCATGGCGGTGGCGGTGGCGGTCGACGCCACCATCGTGCGCATGATCCTGGTACCGGCCACCATGGAGTTGCTGGGCAGCCGCAACTGGTGGATGCCAGCCTGGCTCGACCGCATCCTGCCGCGTATCGAGGTCGAGGGTCATCACCCCGAGGCCGACGCAGCAGCACTCGACGACGGCGACGACGACGATCGCCCCCTCGGCGACCGCGAACCCCAGCTCGTCTGACCGGCACTTGTTCACCTTCCGTTCAGAAAAGGGATGCCTCGCGTTCACCATTCCTTCACGACATGCCGCACGCCAGTGCTACCGTGCGCGCTGCCAGTACTCCTCCCCGTGAACAAGAGGTAATCCATGACATCAACCAAGAAGGCGTTCGCCGCCCTCGCAGCGCTGGGCATTCTGCTCACTGCCTGCGGTAGCGACGACGAGAGCACCAGCACCACCGCTGCAGCAGCTGAGACCACCGCTGCTGCCGAGACCACGATGGCCGTCGAGACCACGATGGCGTCCGAGACCACCATGGCCGCCGAGACCACGGCAGCCCCCACCGACGACCCCCTCGCCGCCCTGTACGAAGAGTGCAAGGCCGAGGGCAAGGTCAACCTCATCGCCCTGCCCGACGAATGGGCCAACTACAAGGGCATCCTGCAGAGCTTCCGCGACAAGTACCCGGGCGTAGAGAACCCGGTTGCCAATCCGGACGCCTCGAGCGCCGACGAGATGGAGGCCGTCGAGACCCTGGCCGGCCAGGACGACATGCCCGACAACGTCGACGTCAGCCCCGCCATCGCCCAGGAGATGGTGAACCGCGGCCTGTTCGAGCCCTACGTGCTCACCACCGACTCGGAGATCCCGGCCGGTCTGAAGGACGCGGACAACAACTGGACCGCCGCCTACTACGGCATCATGGCGATCTCGACCAACACCACCATCGTGCCGACTGCGCCGACGACGTTCGCCGACCTGACGAAGCCCGAGTACAAGGGCCTCGTCAACCTGAACGGCGACCCGCGTGAGTCGGGCTCGGCCTTCGCCGGCGTGATGGCTGCGGCCATCGCCAACGGCGGCAGCGCCGACGACATCATGCCCGGCATCCAGTTCTTCGCCGACCTGAAGGCCTCGGGCAACCTCGGTGGCACCGACGTCACCAAGGAGACCGTCCTCTCCGGTGAGACCCCGATCGCCATCGACTGGAGCTACAACGTTCCCGGTCTGCGTTCGGCCCTCGAAGAGGCCGGCCTGACGGTGGAGGTCAACTTCCCGGCCGACGGCATCTACGGCGGCTTCTACGGCCAGGGCGTGGTGAAGAACTCGCCGAACCAGGCCTGCTCGAAGCTGTGGCTCGAACACATCTTCTCCGATGAGGGTGCCCTCGGCTACCTCGAGGGTGGTGCCGTTCCGGCCCGCATCGTGTCGCTGACCGAGCGTGGCCTCGTCACCGAGGAGAACAGCGCCAACCTGCCCCCGGCCGAACTGCTCGACCAGGTGGCCTTCCTGTCCCCGGACCAGATCGCCACGGCCAAGCAGGTCCTGGCGGACAACTGGGGCCCGATGGTGGCCGACGCCTGATCCTTCGGATCCAGTGACTGTCATCACCACATCAGCACTGACTGCCGACAGGGGCCGCGCCGATGGCGCGGCCCCTGCGGTGTCTGTGCGCCGGAGCTGGGCATGGCTCGGCTTGTTGCCGTTCCTGTCCTTCCTCGTGCTGTTCCTGCTGATCCCGGCCGTCAGCGTGTTCATCAACGCGCTGCGCACCGAGCAGGGTTGGTCGCTGTCGGCTCTGCGCGAGGGCATCAGCGGCCAGAACTGGGTCGCACTCAAGTTCTCGATCGGCTTCTCGGCCGGCTCGGCCATCGTCGGAGTGCTCTTCGGCACCTTGCTCGCATACGCGGCTGCCACGGCCACCCGGCCGAAGTGGCTACGCAGCCTCGTCTCGTCGTTCAGCGGCGTGGCCGCCAACATGGGCGGTCTTCCGCTCGCATTCATGTTCCTGTCGTTGCTCGGCCGTCAGGGTGTGCTCACCAAGATCCTGAAGACCACCTTCGGCCTCGACCTCTACGCCGGTGACTTCGACCTCGGCAGCATCACCGGGTTGATCATCGTCTACTCGTACTTCAACATCCCACTGATGGTGCTCATTACCCTGCCGGCCATCGATGGCCTGAAGCCGTCGTGGCGCGAGGCGTGCTCCAACCTCGGCGGCACCACCGCTACGTACTGGCGCCGCATCGGCCTGCCGGTGCTGATGCCGTCGCTGCTCGGTGGATTCCTTCTGCTGTTCGCCAACTCGTTCAGCGCCTACGCCACGGCGAGCGTGCTCACCGACAACTCCAAGATCCTGTCGCGGCGCATCGGTTTCTTCCTCGGTGGCGACATCGGCATCGGCGAGTCCGCCGTGGGCTACGCCCTCGCGGCGTGGATGATCATCACGATGGCCATTGCCATGGCGCTCTACTGGGTCGTGCGCAAGCGCGCCGAACGGTGGCAGTCGTGACCGCGGCCACCACTGCCAGGCGGCGGCGATGGGTCAGCCGGCTCATCCCCAACCTCGTGCTGCTGGTGAGCGCCGTGTTCTTCATCGCGCCACTGCTCACCCTCTCCCGCTACGCGCTGCAGAACGTGCCAACGGTGCTGCTGTCGTGGGACACGTTGTTCGACAAGTGGTCGCTCAAGGGCCTCACCAAGGCCTTCTCCGAGCCCGAGTTCTGGTCGACCCTGCGGCTCAGCCTCCAACTGGCGGTCGGCACGGTGCTGGTCGTCTTGCTACTGCTGTTGCCAACGGCGATCTGGGTGCACCTGCGCGTGCCTCGGGCACGTGCCTTCGTCGAGTTCCTCACGCTGCTGCCGTACATGATCCCGGCCATCGCCCTGGTCGCCGGCATCGTCATCGTCAAGCCGTATGCCAGGTGGTTCTTGAACTCGGACTACTCGCTCATCCCCTTCTACATGGTGCTCGCCCTGTCGTTCACATACCGCTCGATCGACGCCGGCCTACGGGCAATCGACCTGCGCACCCTCGTCGACGCGTCGCGCAGCCTCGGTGCGGGCTGGGTCGCCACGCTGTGGCGGGTGCTCATGCCCAACCTGCGTTCGGCGATCCTGTCGGTGTCGTTCCTCACCGCAGCGATCGTGATCGGCGAATACACGTTGGCCAGCGTGCTGCTGAAGCAGACACTGCCCACCTTCCAGATCGTCTTCGTCGGGCGCGAACCCCAGGCCGGCTACGGCCTGAACCTGTTGGCGCTGCTCGTCACCATCTTGTTGTTCGTTGTGCTGAGCCTGCTCACCAGGCCACGCAAGACACCGCGCCGACCGTTCGTCGCAATCACTCCGCCCGCCGACCCAGGACTCCCGCAATGACCACTCTCAGCTTCCAGGGCATCCGCAAGACCTTCGGCCCGACCGTCGCGCTCGAGTCGTTCGACCTCGACGTCCGCGATGGCGAGCTCATCTCGCTGCTCGGTCCGTCCGGGTGCGGCAAGACCACGGCCCTGCGCATCGCCGCCGGGTTCGAGTTCGCCGACACCGGCTCGGTCGTCGTCGGCGGCAGCGACATCAGCCGACTCGCCGTGCACAAGCGCAACATGGGCATGGTGTTCCAGAGCTACAGCCTGTTCCCCAACCTCACCGTGGCCAACAACGTCGACTTCGGCCTGCGTACTCGCAAGGTCGACAAGGCCGAGCGGCGTGTCCGGGTGAGCGAAGCGCTCGAACTGGTGCAGCTCACGGCGCTCGCCAACCGCTACCCGCACCAGTTGTCGGGTGGCCAGCAGCAGCGCGTCGCCCTGGCGCGCGCACTCGCCGTGCGGCCGCAGGTGCTGCTGCTCGACGAGCCGCTCAGCGCACTCGACGCGAAGGTGCGCATCACGCTGCGCGACGAGATCCGCCGCATCCAGACCGAACTCGGCATCACCACGCTGTTTGTCACCCACGACCAGGAGGAGGCGCTCGGCATCTCCGATCGCATCGGGGTGATGTCGAACGGACGTCTCGAACAGCTCGGCACTCCCACCGACGTCTACCGCAACCCGGCCAACCCCTTCGTCGCCCGGTTCGTCGGCTCGATGAACGAACTGCCCGCCACCGTGGTCGACCAGGGCGCCGTGCGAGTCGGCGACACCGTCGTGCAGACCGCCGTCACCCAGCCGGCCGGCACGGCCGTCACACTGCTCACCCGCCCCGAGGACCTCAGCCTCGTCGACGCGGGCGGCCTGTCCGGCACGGTGACGGGCCGCACCTTCCAGGGCGCAACCACGGTGATCGGGGTCCGACTCGACGTGCTCGACCGCCTCGTCGCCGTCAGCATGGCAGGGACGGCCGCAGGCGAGATCGCGCCCGGCGATCGCGCCACTATCGCGATCGACGGGTCACGGGCGCTGTGCGAGTCAATCGCCTCCTGATCGGCAGGAACGATCGGCAGCGCGTTCAGGCGCTGCGGCGGTCGGCCTTGACAACCGGCACCGGTTTGCCGTAGCGATACAGCCGCCATGGCCCGTCCACTCGTCATCGTCGAATCGCCTGCGAAGGCCAAGACCATCTCCAAGTTCCTGGGGAACACCTTCGATGTGCGCGCCTCGGTGGGCCATGTGGCCGATCTGCCCAGCAAGGGCCTGTCGATCGACGTCGACAACGGGTTCAAGCCCACCTACGAGCTCACCGAACGCGGCAAGACCGTGGTGAAAGACCTGCGCGCGGCGATGAAGGACGCCAGCGAGCTGTACCTCGCCACCGACGAAGACCGCGAGGGCGAGGCCATCAGTTGGCACCTGCTCGAGTACCTGAAGCCGAAGATCCCCGTGAAGCGCATGGTGTTCCACGAGATCACCAAGAGCGCCATCGACGCGGCGGTCGCCAACCCCCGCGGCATCGACTACGGCCTCGTCGACGCCGCCGAGACCCGCCGCCTGCTCGACCGCCTGTACGGCTACGAGGTGTCGCCGGTGCTGTGGCGGCGCGTGAACCGCGGCCTGTCGGCCGGCAGGGTGCAGAGCCCGTCGGTGCGCCTCATCGTCGAGCGCGAGCGCGAACGGATCGTGTTCGTCGCCGCCGACTACTGGGACATCGAACTGCTCACCGGAACCGCACCGGCGTTCGCCGCCACCCTCGTGGCGCTCGATGGCACCAAGGTGGCTACCGGCAAGGACTTCGGCAGCAACGGCCGGCCCAGCGCCAAGGTGGTGGTGGTCGACGAGGCTCGCGCCCGCTCACTGGCCGACGCGCTGCGGGGCGCAGCGTTCGCCGTTCGCTCGGTGGAGGACAAGCCCTACCGCAGCAGTCCGAAGGCGCCATTCATGACGTCGACGCTGCAACAAGAGGGCGGCCGCAAGTTGCGCCTCGGCGCCGCCCAAGTGAT
>JBIKLX010000047.1:0-18914 GCA_044359565.1 Ilumatobacteraceae bacterium | reverse complement strand
TACACCACCTACCAGTCGGGTCAGGCGGCCGTGGTGAAGATCCGCGATCTGCTCGCCACCGAGCCATCGGTGCAGCAGCGCCCCGACGCGTACGACCTACCCACCGTGGAGGGCCGGGTGGAACTGCACGACGTCGGCTTCGAGTACCTACCCGGGGTGCCGGTGCTGCGCCACATCGATCTCGTCGTCGAACCGGGTGAGACGTTCGCCTTCGTCGGCGCCACCGGCAGCGGCAAGTCGACGATGGCCAAGCTCGTCACCCGTTTCCACGACCCCACCACCGGCACGGTGCGCATCGACGGACACGACCTGCGCGAGGTGACGTGGGCGTCGCTGCGCCGCCAACTCGGCGTGGTGCCGCAAGAGCCGTTCCTGTTCGCTGCCTCGCTGCGCGACAACGTGGCGTTCGGCCGGCCCGAGGCAACGGCCGACGAAGTGCTCGAGGCCTGCCAGGCGGTGGGCCTGGGCGACGTGCTCGCTCGCCTCCCCGACGGCATCGACACGTTCGTGCACGAACGCGGTGTGTCGCTGTCGAGTGGCGAACGCCAGTTGCTCGCGCTGGCCCGGGCGTTCCTGGCCCGTCCTCGGGTGCTGGTGCTCGACGAGGCCACCTCCAGCCTCGATCTCGAGAGCGAGACGGTGGTGGAGCGTGCGCTCGACGCGGTGCTGCAGGGGCGTACCGCCATCGTCATCGCTCACCGCCTGGCCACTGCCATGCGCGCCGACCGCATCGCCGTGGTCGATGCCGGGCGCATCGTCGAGCTCGGCTCACCTGCCGAACTGCGCGCCCTCGGCGGTCGGTGGGCCGAGATGGAGGCCACCTGGCTGCGTCACGCCGCCAGCGATCACGACCCCTCGGCAGCGCCGTAGCGACTGCTCACCGGCGCGGCCGACGCGCCGTGCAGCACCACGCTGCCCACCACCGTGGCGGTGATGGCTGCCACCACTCGCAGGCCCTCAGCCGACGACAGCGCATCGACCGCCAGGAGGGCGAACACCACCGACGCGAGGCCGCGAGGGCCGAACCAGCCGATGACGACCACGGTGATCCGATCGAACCCCACGCCGAGCAGTGCCAGTGCCACCGGCACCATGCGCACCACGGTGAGGGCGAGCAGTGCGAACACGGCCTCGCGCCATCCGGCGTACTGCAAGACCGGCAGCATCACCGCGCCGAACAGGAACCACACCAGCATCGACAGCACGCCACCGACATGGTGGGTGAAGTGCAGCGCCGCATCGGGGGCGCGACGGGTGATGGCCCCGTAGGCGAGGCCGGCGACGAATGCGGCGATGAAGCCATTGCCGCCCAGTTGGTCGAGCGCGGCGAAGGCACCGACCGCCAGTGCGGCGACGGCCGACGAGTGGGTCGTGGCGCTGCCCCAGCCGCGGGCGCGGGCCTGCGCGAGCAGCCATCCACCCGCCAGGCCCACCAGCGCTCCACCCACGGCGCCCACCACGAGTTCGCGCAGCGCGCCGCCCTCGGACTCCATCTCCAGCGCGGTGCCCGCTACTGCTGCGACCAGCGCCATCTTCACGAACGGGGTGGCGATGCCGTCGTTCAGGCCGCTCTCGACGTTCAGCACTCTGCGCACCCGCGCGGGTACGCGTTCGTCCTCCACGATGGTGGCACCGAGCGCCGCGTCGGTGGGTGCCACCGCCGTACCGATCACCGCACACACCCACCACGACAGGTCGGGCAGCAACCACCGTGCAGCCAGGGTGCCGAGCACCATGGTGAGGGGCAGTCCGATCAGCAGCAGCCGGGTCGGTGGCCCCGCGTCGTGCCCCAGGTCGCGGGCCCGAACCTGGGCAGCGTCGCCGAACAGCACCACTGCCAGCGTGAGTTCGGCGATGTCGCGGAGCCCCGGGCCGCCGAGGCCCACCTCGGCGATGCCGGCGGGGCCGTTCGCCAGCGCCAGGCCGGCCAGCACGAAGAACATCGGTGCGCTGATGTTCCAACGTTCCATGCGCGCCGACACCATGCCCCACACCACGACGCAACCGGCGATGACGGCCAGCGTGGTGAGATCGATCCCTGGGTCCATCAGCAGTCGAACTCCCTCTCTGCGACCGTGGTCGGGGGTGCATCCTCGCGGTCGCCTCGACCGATGTCCATCATCCCATCGGGATGAGTCGTGCGCCCCTGTCGCCCGCCGGGCCGGCTCGGTACGGTGCGTCCATGGATCTCGTCGATGCCCTCGCCTTCATCACGCCGCGCCGCAACGGGGTGCTCGCTACCACCAAACGCGACGGCCGTCCGCAACTGTCGAATATCACCTACCACCTCGGTGGCGACGGGCTGATCCGCATCTCCATCACGGCCACGCGGGCCAAGTACGCCAACCTCGTGCGCACGGCGCAGGCGTCGCTACACGTGGCGGCCGACGACTTCTGGGCCTATGTGGTGGTGGAGGCCGATGTCGAGTTGGCGCCCGTGGCTGCTGCGCCGCACGACGACACGGTGGAGGAACTCGTCGAGTACTACCGCACGTTGGCGGGCGAGCATCCGAACTGGGACGAGTACCGGCTGTCGATGGTGAACGACCGCCGCACCATCGTGCGGCTCACGCCCACCCACGTGTACGGGATGTTGCCGCGACCCAGTTGATGGCGTTCGCCAGCAGCCGCCGGTAGTGCGGGTCGGCGTAGGTGCTCGGGCCGTCGCCGGGCTGCAGGTAGACGGTGGGCGAGTTGCCCACCATGCGCGCCCAGCCGAGCAGATCGGCGTGGGGCAGCGCGTCGCCGTTCGGGTGCATCCACCCGCTGCGGTCGTTGCGGTGGCCGCGCACGGCACGGTCGGCCGAGAAGAAGTGTTCAGGTGTGAGCGGGTGTGTGGTGCGCAGCAGCGGCACCGTGCCCGGTGCGGTGGTGTCGATCAGCACCGGGGCGAGGTACAGCTCGTCGTGCAGCGCGAACGACGACGGCAGGCCGGCGCACACCGGATGGTCGGCTGCCAGCACCTCGACGGTGTGCTCGACATCGAGCAGATAGCCCGAGTCGGGATGGTCGACGCCGTGCAACTGGCCGGGCGCGTAGTGGAACCGCCCGCCCACGATGTCGGCCCACCGCGGCCAGGCCGGCCACCCGGCAATCGTGTGGTGCAGGAACACCATGCCCACGCCCCGGTCGAGCAACTGCTCGATGCCCTCGGTGAACGACGGGTCGGGCGCGAGCAGCTCCACCGGCGGCTCGGCGCGGGTGAAGCGCAGGCCGGGCATGTCGTAGAACACGACCGCATCGATGTCGCCGAGGTGGTCGGGGTGCAGTCGACGCTGCGCCTCGGGGTGTTCGACGTGCTCGTAGCCGATCGACGGCGACGCGTCGGCCAGCGCGTCGAACATCGCCAGGAACGGCTCGCGCTCGAACGGGTGCCCCTTGGTGACGAGCAGCACCCGCACCGCTGCGGTCATGCGGCGGGCTTGGTGGGCCGGGCCACCTTCCACGCCAGCCAGAACAACGGCAACTGCAGCGGCAGGCGCAACCAGGCGGCGAGGGCCGAATCGAACGGTGGCTCCATGTCTTTCATGCCGCCGTTCAGCGCGGCCTGGATGTTGGCCGGGTACACGCCGATGAACGTGGCCAACGCCACCCAGCCGCCGAGGCGGCGTGTACGAGGAATGGCCACCAGCACTGCGGCAGCGATCTCGACCACACCGCTCAGATAGGTGACGAGCCGCTTCGAGCCCGGCATCCAGTCGGGCACCAGCGGGTCGAAGAATCCGGGATTGGTGAAGTGGGCCACTCCGGCGCCGCCGAGGATGAACACCAACAGCGCGGCGGGAACGGAGATGCGGGGACGTGACGACATGGCCGTCACCCTATGCGTCGTCACCCTATGCGTCGTCAGGCGGGGAAGCGGCGGCGGATGGCGGCGGCGTGCGCCGGGAATCCCTCGTGGTCGGCCAGCGCGACGATGCTCGGCCCCATGCGACGCAGGGCCTGCTCGTCGGCGCGGGCCACGGCAGTGCGCTTCAAGAACGCGTCGGCGGTGATGCCCGACGACACGTGGGCGAAGCCGCTGGTGGGCAGCGAAGCGGGGCAGCCGATCACGAAGTTGGCGGCGCTGAACGGGGTGTGCTGGCCGATGAGGATCTCGCCCGCCTCGGTGAGCAGCGCCAGGGTTGCCTCGACTGCAGCGTCGGCGACGGCCAACTGCAGGTGCTCGGGCGCATAGCGGTTCGACACTGCCGCCGCTTCGGTGAGGTCGTCGACGAACACGCACCCGCCGTTCACACCGAGCGACGCCCGTGCCGCCTCGGCCCGCACCGCCGGCAGGTCGGCGAGTTGGCGGGCGAGTTCGGCATCGACTGCGTCGGCCAGCGCGGCCGAGGTGGTGACCAGTACGACGGCCGAGTCGGTGCCGTGTTCGGCTTCGATCAGCAGGTCAGCCGCCAACCGCACCGGGTCGGCCGTGTGGTCGGCGATGACGAGGCTCTCGGTGGGGCCGAGCAGCATCATCGTCGCCACCCCGTGACGCTGCATCTCGACCTGGGCGCAGGTGACGGCGGGTGATCCGGGACCCACCACCTTGCGCACCCGCGGGATGCGTTCGGTACCGAAGCCCAGGGCGGCCACACCGGCCGGGCCGTTCACGCGGAACACGCGGTGAATGCCCACCTTGCGGCACACCACCAGCACGGCCGGGTCGACCTCGCCCGAACCGCCGGGTACAGGCGGCACCACCAACGCGATGTCAGGCACACCGGCCACCATGGCGGGTACACCGAGCTGATACGCCACGCTGGGGTACGACGCCTTGCCGCTGGGCACGAACAGGCCGGCCGACGCAATGGGCGTCACCTTCTCGCCCACCACCAGACCGTGCTCGCTCTCGAACGACCAGTGCGGGGCCCGGTCGACGACGCGTTCGTTGAACGCACGCAGGTGGGCGATGGCGTCGTCGATGGCGGCATCGACCTCGGGCGACACGCGGGCGGTGGCGATCTCGTCGTCGCTCACCTGCAGCTGATCCGGGCGGAGGTCGATCCGGTCGAACTGTCGGAGTGCCCGGCAGACCGCCTCGTCGCCGTCGGTGCGCACCTCGTCGATGATGCGGCCGATCGACTCGCGCAGCACCGGGTCGAAGATGTCGTCGAGACCGCGATGGCACAACGCTGCCCGCTCGGCCTCGGGCATGGCCGCCCACGTCATCCGCCGCAGCACGGCCGGTTCGTTCGTCGTCACGTCGGGCACGGTACCGGCAGGTCGCGGCGGTGCACCAGCCACTAGGCTTTCCCCACGTTCCGTTGTCAACGCGGATCACCTGCAGCGTGAGGAGCGTGCCATGCCTGTCACCGTCGTCGTCGGAGCCCAGTGGGGCGATGAAGGCAAGGCCAAGATCATCGACCTGCTGGCCAGCGAACACACCCATGTGGTGCGCTACCAGGGTGGTCACAACGCCGGCCACACGGTGGTGGTGGGCACCGAGCGGTACGCCCTCCAACTCGTGCCGAGCGGCATCCTCTATCCCCACATCGAGCCGGTCATCGCCAACGGCGTGGTGGTCGACCTGCCCACGCTGTTCCGCGAGATCGACACGCTCGAGGGCCGTGGCGTCTCGTGCGCGCGGCTGAAGGTGAGCACCCAGGCGCACCTCATCTTCCCGTGGCACCAGACGCTCGACGCGCTGTACGAGGCCGGTCGAGGCGACGCCAAGATCGGCACCACGCTGAAGGGCATCGGGCCCGCCTACGCCGACAAGGCGCGGCGCATCGGCATCCGTGCCGGCGAGGTGCTCGATGCGGTGTCGTTCGCCGCGGCCGTGCGGCTGCAGGCCGTCGAGCACAACGCCGAGATCGTCGCGCTCGGCGGCGAAGCACTCGACGTCGAGACACTGGTGGCGCAGTTCGCGCAGCTCGCCGAGCGGCTGGCCCCGTACGTGTGCGACACGGTCGATCTGCTGCACGCCGCGCTCGACCGCGACGACGCCGTGCTGCTCGAAGGTGCACAGGCGACGTTCCTCGACCTCGACCACGGCACCTACCCGTTCGTCACCTCCAGCAACCCCACGGCCGGCGGCGCCTGCGTGGGCACCGGTATCGGGCCGCGGTACCTCGACCGCATCGTCGGCATCACCAAGGCGTACGCCACACGCGTGGGCAGCGGCCCGTTCGCCACCGAACTCACCGACGAACTCGGCGACAAGCTTGTCGAGATCGGCCGCGAGTTCGGCACCGTCACCGGCCGTCGCCGTCGCTGCGGATGGCTCGACGTGGTGATGCTGCGCAAGGCGGTGCGCATCAACAGCCTCACCGAACTGGCGCTCACCAAACTCGACGTGCTCGACACGTTCGACGAGGTGAAGGTGTGCACGGCGTACGACGCCGACGGCGAGCCGGTGTACGCCACCCTGCCGGGCTGGCGCACCGACATCAGCGCGGTCACCGACGTCGATGCGTTGCCCGGCGAGGCCCGTGCCTTCATCGCCCTGGTCGAGAACGAGGTGGGCATCCCCATCCGCATCGTGGGCACCGGTGCCGAGCGCGACAGCTATGTGAACTGGTCATGATCCCCCGGTACTCGCTTCCCGAGATGGCGGCCGTATTCGCCGATACGGCGCGCTTCGGCCGCTGGCTCGAGATCGAGTTGCTGGCCACTGATGCGCACGCAGCGCTCGGTGTTGTGCCTGCCGCCGATGCCGAGGCGTGCCGTCACCGCGCGCCGGTGGTCGACGAGGCATTCGTCGCCGCCGTGTCTGCGCGTGAGGCCATCACCGACCACGATGTGGCCGCGTTCGTCGACGTGGTGCAGGCGGCCATCGGCTCGCCCGCCGGGGCATGGATCCACTACGGCCTCACATCCAGCGATGTGGTCGATACGGCATGGTGCTGGATGCTGCGTGATGCGGCCGATCTGCTCATCGACGCGTCGACCGACCTGCTGCGCACGCTCGTCGACCTGGCCCGCACCCACCGCGACACGGTCACCATCGGCCGCACTCACGGGGTACACGCCGAGCCCACCACGTTCGGGGCGAAGGTGGCTCTGTGGGCGCTGCAGGTCGATCGCGACCGGTCTCGGCTGCAGGCCGCACGCCGCGCAGTGAGTGTGTGCAAGCTCAGCGGTGCAGTGGGCACCTACTCGAACATCGATCCGGCGATCGAGCGGTTCGTGGGCGAGCGACTGGGGCTCACCCCGGTGCCGGCCACCCAGGTGATCGCCCGCGACCGTCACGCCGAGTACCTGTGGGCCTGCGCCGCGGTTGGTTCGACGATGGAACTCATCGCGGTCGAGCTCCGGCACCTGCAGCGCACCGAGGTGCGCGAGGTGATGGAGGGGTTCAAGGTCGGCCAGAAGGGTTCGTCGGCCATGCCGCACAAGCGCAACCCCATCTCGGCCGAGACAATCTCGGGTCTGTCGCGGGTGTTGCGCGGCAACTTGCAGGCTGGTCTGCAGGATGTGGCGCTGTGGCACGAGCGCGACATCTCGCACAGTTCGGTCGAGCGCGTGGTGCTGCCCGACTCGTCGCTGCTGGCGCACTATGTGCTGCGGCGTGGGCAACGCCTCCTCGCCGGTCTCGAGGTGCGCACCGAGCAGATGCGCCACAACCTCGACTCCAGCCATGGCCTGGTATTCAGTCAAGGGGTGCTCTTGGCGTTGGTGCAGGCAGGAATGGAGCGCGATCAGGCGTACCGCATCGTGCAGAGCAACGCGTTGCGAGCCTGGGACGAAGGCCGAGACTTCCGCGGTCTGCTCGAGAGCGATCCCATGGTTGCTGCGCTGGGCGCCACCGCACTCGATCGGGCCTTCTCACTCGAGCGTTCGCTCCAGCACGCGCAACAGGCCGTCGATGCGCTCGACGACCTGTTGCTCTGATCTTTTCGTTCTGCGCCAGTCTCGGCCGATGCCGTCCTGGTGAACTGTGGGCTGCTCAGTCGGCGCGGCCGATACCGGCGGCCTTCAGCACCGCGGCCTCGACACCGACATCGCGCCACGTCGTGTAGGAGATGCCCTGACGTGCGCTGTAGCTCTTCGCCACCTTGACGAACTCGCTCTCGAGGAGCGACATGTCGACACCGGCACCCATAGAGTTCAGTTCGGTGGTGAGGTTGCGCCGCTCCTGCAGCAGACGCAGCTCGTCGACAGCGCTTGCTTCGAGCAGTTCCTCCTCGATGTGATCGAGTCGGGCCTGGATGGTGTCGGCGGTGCGCTTGCGTCCACGCTTGGGCTTGTTGGTGCGCAATGCCTCGAGATAGTCGCGTACGACGCGACCTTCGACGCGACCGACAGCCATCGCTGCCTTGTGCTCTTTCGACAGTGGATTCTTCGGTCCCTTTTTTGCCATAGCGCTGATGTTAGGCACGACATGTACCCCAGGGCAATGCAATGGGGTCCATTGTCTGGAATCGTGCGGGCACATCAGATGCGTTTCCGGGTGCGCCATCGCCCCCGGTAGGGTCGGCCGCATGGACCTCGGCGCACTGTTCGACCTTGCTGCGCATGGCGCCGACACGTTCGTGGGCGAGGGTCCGCAGTATCCATGGGGAGGCCTCTACGGTGGTCAGATCGTGGCCCAGGCACTCCGTGCGGCCTCGTCCACCGTCGACGGGTCGCTGTCGCCGCACTCGCTGCGGGCCTACTTCATCCGGCGCGGCGACAACACCGAACCGGTTCGCTACGAGGTCGACCGCATCCGCAATGGCCGCTCGTTCGCCACACGCCGGGTGGTGGCGCGTCAAGCCATCGGGGCGATCCTCAACCTCGAGGCGTCGTTCCAGGTGGCCGAGGAGTCGGTCGATCTCACCACCGTGCACATGCCCACCGATCTCCCTTCCCCCGACGATCTGCCCGCCGACTCGTGGACCGAGACGTTCGATCGACGCACCGTGCCGCATCGGGTGCTGCCCCAGGGCGATCGCACCGGTCTGGGGCGGATGGCCGTGTGGATGCGGGTCAATCGGCCGCTCGGCGACGATGCCCTGCTGCACCACTGCTGGCTCGCGTATCTGTCCGACGACATGCCCACCGAAACGGTGCGACGGGCCATCGCCCTGTCGAACCTGCCCGGCTGGCCGTCGGCCACGGCATCCGACGAAGCGGCGTGGGACGGCATCGCCTACGGCGCGAGCCTCGATCACACCGTGTGGTTCCACCGGCCGCTGCGAGCCGACGAGTGGCACCTCTACGACTTCAGCTGTCACGGCTATCTCGGGGGTCGCGGCCTGTCGGTCGGGCATGTGTTCACCGCCGACGGGGTGCACGCGGCCACGGTGGCGCAAGAGGTGCTGTTGCGCCGTGCCCGACCCACGGCCTGACCCGACTACCGTCGCCGACATGGACCTGCCCCCGCTCGACCCGGCGCGCGCCGCGCTGCGCGACCATGTGCTCGCCCACAGCCTCAAGCGCGGCGACTTCACCTTGAAGTCGGGTGCGAAGAGTTCGTGGTTCCTCGACACCAAGCAAACCGCGTGCCGGCCCGACGGGATGCTGCTGATGGCCGACGTTGCGCTGTCGCTCATCCCCGACGATGCCGACGCCATCGGCGGGCTCACCATCGGTGCCGACCCGGTGGCCTACGCGGTGGCTGCCATCGCAGCCACCCGCGGCCGGGCGCTGCGTAGTTTCACCGTGCGCAAGGAGGCCAAGGACCATGGCGTCACCGGCCGCCTCGCTGGCGCGCTGCAGCCGGGCGACCGAGTGGTCATCACCGAAGACACCGTCACCCGCGGCACGTCCATCATGGAAGCCGTCGAGGTGGTGCGCGCGTTCGGCGCCCATCCGGTGCTCATCACCGTCATCGTCGATCGTGGCGGCACCTGCGGCGCGATGGCCGAAGCGGCAGGCATCCCGTTCCGCCCGATGCTCACCGCGCCCGATCTCGGCTTCGGTTACGGCACCTGATCGAGCAGCGCGTCGCTCACCCAGCACTCGGTGAGATGCAGGGTGCTGCGGATGCGCACCACGCGCTTGGGTTCGTCGAGCCCACGCCCGCACATGCTGAGCGCCGCTTTGATGCAGTCGTCGTCGGTGGGCAGCACCATCGGCATCCTGCTGCGCCGCACCCCGGCGGCGCCGGCTGTGAAGCAGTTGATGTAGGTCTTGTTCCAGTCGATGCCTCGGGCCACCGACACCGGGATGAAGTCGGCGAAGCCGATGCCCAGCACGTTGCCGGCCGACACCGGGGTGATGCCGAGCAGCACGATGTTGGCCACCTTCGGTCGGTCGCCATCGGCCAGGCCGTTCACCCAGAAGCGACCGGTGACGTTCGGGTCCATCGTGGTGCCGCTGATGTCCTTGCCGCCCCGTTCGATGATGAGCACGTCGATCTCGTCGAACGGCAGCTCCGGCACGAGTGCGCGGGCCTCGGCGGTGAGGTCGCGTTCGGCGTCGCCTCCCACCTCGTCGGCGGTGAGCGCACGCACGGTCACCACATCGCCGCTCGTCGACTCGAGCGACGACACGCCACCGAGCAGCCGACCGGTCGAGCGCAGCGCGTCGATACCGGCCAGCAGCCGGTCGCGCATCTCGGTGGGGCCGCAGGCATGGATCTGCGCAGCGCCGGGCTGCTTGCCGAAGCCAACCACGGCCATCTTCGTGCAGCCGCTCTCGATGGGCCCCTTGAAACACGTGTGCGGCTTGATGCGGTTCACCGGCAGGATGCGATCGGCGCTCGCCGCGTGCTGGTCGAGATAGATGGGCATACCGGCCGGGGTGCGGGCCACCTCGACGGTGTCCATCGTGGCGCGGATCTCGGCACCGAGCGCCTCGTCGGTCATGCCCAGCGACTCGAGCATCGCCCGCTGGCCCTCGGGTGTGGCACCACCGTGGCTGCCCATCGCCGGCACCACGAACGGCTCGGCGCCCAACTGGCGCAATCCGTCGATCGTGCCGCGCAGCAGCTCGACTCGGTCGGTGAGGCCGCGGCTTCCGGCACCGACGGCCACGGTCATCCCTGGGGTCACTGCCGCGCCGAGCACCGCGACCACCTGCTCACGTGCCGTCGCGGCCACATCGGCAAGCGCTGCGGGCTGGGGCACGGGTAGGGCGACCCGGTGCAACTCGGGCACGCGCAGGTCGGGATGGAACGGGAGGTGCACACCCTCCAACAGCTGCTGCCACGGGTCGTGATCGGGGGCGAGTTCACCAGCCATCACGCCCACCGTACCCCGCGCCCTCCTCACGCCCGTTCCCCCACCGCGATGAGCAACCTGCGCAGTAGGCGCGCAACCTGCTCATCGCCGGACGGGCGGCGCCCACCGCGATGAGCAACCTGCGCAGCACGAGCGCACCTTGCTCATCGCCGCAGTGGGGGTGTCAGTGGCCGGTGGCGGCGAGGTCGGCGCCGAGGTGGCCGTCGACGATGGTGACCGTGCGGTCGGCGTAGTGGGTCATGCGCGTGTCGTGGGTGACGATGACTGCCGCAGTGCCGCGGCTGCGCATCTCGTGCTGGATGAGATCCATCACCTGCGCGCCGATGGTGGTGTCGAGTGCCGACGTCGGTTCGTCGAACAGCACCAGCGCCGGGCTGTTGAACAGTGCCCGGCCGATGGCGACGCGCTGGCGCTCGCCGCCGCTCAACTGTCCGGGCAGGTTGCCGGTGCGGTGCGCCAACCCCAGTTCGCCCAGCAGCTCGGCCGCCCTGGCGCGTGCGGCTTTGCGGTTCATCGTCGCCTTGCCGCCGGCCATCTCGTTCACGACCAGCAGGTTCTCCTCGGCCGTCAGGAACGGCACCAGGTTCACGCTCTGGAACACGAACCCCACCTTGGTGCGCCGGAACTCGGTGAGCTCCTTGGGTGAGTGGTTGCTGATGTCGACCCCACCCACCACCACCGCGCCCGAAGTGGGTGCGAGCAGTCCGCCAGCGATGGACAGCAGGGTGGTCTTGCCCGACCCCGACGGGCCGAGCAACGCGACGATCTCGCCCTGCGCAACGGTGAGGTCGGCGTGGTCGACGGCGACGATCTCAGCGTCGCCGCTGGTGTACACCTTGCGCACGGCATGCATCTCGAGGGCGGCACCGGTGGATGCGGGTGCAGCAGTGGTGGGTTCAGTCATGAGGCACTCCCGATGGCCGAGGCCGGGTCGATGCGGGTGACGCGGCGCAGCGAGATGGCGCTGCCGAGGACGGCGGCGATCACGAGCGCGACGAAGGTGAACAAGAGGCGGCCGCCGGTGAGTTGCAGCGGCACGTTGGCGGGCAGCGCAGCACCGGCAGCCATTGCCAGCGCCGATCCGATGACGAACGCGATGACCGCCACCACCACCGCCTGCACCACCACTCCGGCGAACAGGCGTCGGGTGGAGGCGCCGATGGCCTTCAGCACGCCGTACAGCGCAGTGCGCTCGAGGGTGAGCAGCGAGAAGAACAGGCCCACCACCGCCAGCACCACCAGCAGGGTGGAGTAGATGATGGCGTTGAACGTGCTCTCCTGCTCGGTCACGCCGGGCAGTGCGTACACCGCCTCGTCCTTGGTGAGCGTGGCGGTGGCACCGCCGGTGGCGGCGTCGATGGCGGCGGCCAGGTCGCCGCTGCCCCGCACGGCGAGCACCTGCACCACATCGTCGGTGACGAACGAGTCGGGCCGGTTGGCGTTCTGCGCGGCACGCCACGTGGGCAGGTCGACCCAGAGGCCGCTCTGCTGCAAGAAGTTGGTGTCGCTGACGAAACCGACCACCGCGATGGGGGTGCGGGCCGGGCCGACCAGCAACGTGTCGCCCGTGCTCACGCCCTGGTCGCGCAGGCTGTCGTCGGCCCAGGCCGAGCCGGGTGCCGGGGGCTCGGGCACACCCGCGGCGGGCTGCTCGTAACCAATGACCGCCACGTTCACGGTGTCGCCGCCATCGGCTGGGTCGGCCCCCAGCAGCAGCACCCCCACACCACCCACGGTGTCGACCCCGCCGACCGACTCGACCGTGGCTCGCAGTGTGTCGTCGATGCGACTGCGCAGGAACGAGTCGCGGGCGTTCGACGAGTAGACGATCACGTCGGCGGGCTGGGCCCGGATGGCGCCCGTCGAGCCGAGGAACAGGCCGTCGAGCAGACCGCCCAGCAGCAACAGCAGCACGGTGAGGAAGGTGAGCACGATGGTGGCCACCGTGAACCGACTCGGTCGCCGGCGGAGTTCGCGCAGTGCCAGGCCCATCAGACCTGCACTCCCGCGCCGGTGGTGGCGGCGATCGGGTCGATGCGCAGCACGCGCCGCACAGCAGCCACCGACGTGAGCAGGGCGAGGGCCAGCACCACGCCCACCGTGGTGAGCACCGGCCCGGCCTGCACGGTGACGCCGAGCGAATTGGTGGCCCCGGACGTCAGCCAGAACAGCAGTGTGGCGATGACCCCACCCACCAGCACGACGGCGACGACCTGGATGAGCAGCGCCCGCACCAGCGGACCGGCCGGCGACCCGATGGCCCGCAGCAAGGTGAGTGCGCCCGCCTTCTGGAACGTGACGATGAGGAAGAACAGACCGGTCACCAGCGGCACCACGAGGTAGAAGAGCAGCAGGATGACGGAGAAACTCGACCGCACCGCCGACACGCCCGGCGACTCGTCGACGGCTGCCTGACGGGTGAGCGCCTCGGTGCCCGGCACCGCCGCGGTGATGGCGTCGGCCACCCCTGCGGCCGAGGCGCCGTCGGCCACACGTACGGCCACCACCGACGCCAGCACCGTCGGTGCATCGGGGTTCACCGCCCGCTTCGCCGCCACGAACGAGTCGAAGTCGGTGAACAGCGTCGGCGACACCGAGTAGTTGATCTCGCTGGCGAGGCCCACCACGGTGAACGACACCGGGTCGGTGCCCGGCGCCGGCACCACCTCGACGACATCGCCGATGTCGAAGCCATCGGCAGCGTTGCGGCTGCTGGCCACCGCCTCGAACGGCGCACTGGGCAGTCGCCCGGAAGTGACGGTGGTGGGCTCGCCGGGGCCGTCGAGCACGTAGCCGAACACCGCCGCGTCCTGTTCATCGCCGCCGGCGCGCACGGTGAACGTGTCCTGGCCGAGCGGCGCAGCGGTGGCCACGCCCTCGACCTGGCCGACGGCGTCGAGTTGGTCGGGGAAGATGATCGAGCCCTCGAGGTTCTTGCGGGCCTGGTCGTTGAACACCAGTACCTCGGCCGACTGGTGCTTCACCGCCCCGATGAACTGCTCGACCAGTCCGCCCAGCAGCGCCTGCTGGAACAAGATGAGGTACACGAGCAGGCCCACGGCGCCCGCCAGCAGACCGTACCGCGTCTTGGCGCGGCGCATCTCCGAGAGGGCGAGGAACACGGCGTCAGCGTCACACGCCGGACGTACCGGGTGCCAGTCGGGTCCCGTACGCCTCGACGATGGGGGCCAGCTCCCGTGGTGCAGCGCCGTGCAGGATCACACCGTCGGCGCCGAGTTCCATCTGCCGGGCCACCGCTGCCGCACACTGCTCAGGTGTGCCGTAGCCGGCAGGCGCGAGCCATTCCTCGGGGATGAGGGTGGCCACGTGCTCGAGTTGCTCGGTGGTGGCCTTGCCGTCGAGCGCACCGCGGAACGATGCGACGAACGAGTCGGCGCGGAACGCGGCGAGCACAGCGGGGTCCCAGTTGTTGGTGCGCACCATCAGGTCGCCGTAGGCCTGCAGGTAGGTGGCCAGGCGGCCGACGGTCTTCTTCAGTCGCACCTCGTGGGGCAGCCAGTCGCCGATCGTGGCATAGCAACTCCACACCTTCACCTTGTCGGGGTCGCGCCCGGCCCGTTCGGCCGCCTGCTTCACCGTGGTGACGCAGCGCTGCAGGGTCTCGTCGGTGAAGAAGGTGTGCAGCAGCACCTCGTCGAAGCAGCGGCCCGCCAACTCGAGGCTGTGCGGGCCGAACGCGCTGAGCAGCAGCGGGATGTCTTCGCGGAACTCGGGGTCGAGCGCCAGCACCGGCCATTTCCCGGCGGGGCCGTCGTGACCGATCACCACCTCACCGTGCCACAGCCGGCGCATCAGCCCGGCGAAGTCCTCCATCTGCGCGGTGGTGATACGAGGCAGACCGAACGCGTCGAACATACGGTCCATCCCGCGGCCGAGACCGAGCACGAAGCGCCCACCGGTGAGGCGGTGCATCGTGGTTGCGTAACTGGCCGTCACGATCGGGTGACGGGTGTTGTGATTGGTCACCCCGGTGGCGATGCGCATGTCGGTGGTGACCGCACCCGCCACACCGCTGATGGTGGCGATCTCCTTGATGTTGAACCGTTCGCTCAGGAACACCGTGCCGAGGCCCAGCGCTTCGCCGTCGCGGCATTCGTCGATCAGGTCGGCGGGCGACTTCGGCGCGCCGGCCAATCCGTAGAACCCGAGTTCGGGGTATCTGGTGCCCATTGCGTTCCTCCTGCGTGCCGAGCGGCCCACCACGACCCTAGGTCTGCTCGGGCGTTGGGTGGGCGTTGGCAGCGGTTTTGGGAGAGGGAGGGGTCGGCGGGCATGCTGGACGGGTGCGAGATGTGCGGGGCGCAGTAGTCGTAGTGGTGGGCGCGTCCGGAGGGCTCGGGTCGGCAATTGCCGTCGAGTTGGAGCAGCGAGGGGCCGTGGTGATCGGCGCCGGACGCAGTGGGCCCGACCTCGTGCTCGACATCCGCGACAGCCATGCCGGCGACGCCGTGGTGCGCGTCGCCCTCGGTACCCACGGCCGCCTCGACGGCGTGGTGGTGGCGTCGGGCGTCGTGGCGTTCGGCGACCTGGCCGCCACCGAGCCGGTGGTGGTGGAGGAACTGTTCCTCGTGAACGCCCTCGGCCCGCTGTGGCTGGCCCAGCGGGTGCTGGCGCCACTGGTCGAGGCGAAGGGGTTCTTCGCGGCCGTCACGGGCGTGGTGGCCGAACAGGCCTTCCCGGGTCTGGTGGCCTACGGCGCGTCGAAGGCGGCGTTGTCGAACGGTCTGGCCGGCCTGCACCGCGAGGTGTGCCGTCGGGGCGTGCAGGTGCTCGACATCCGCCCACCGCACACCGAGACCGGCTTGGCCACGCGGCCGTTGGCGGGTACGGCGCCGCGGATGCCGCAGGGCCTCGACCCGGCTGCGGTGGCGTTGCGGATCGTCGAGGCGATCGTCAATGACGAGACCGTGGTGTCGTCGCCAGCATTCGCCTGAGGGCGAACCGGTGACCCGGTTCGCCCTCAGTGATCCCGCGTACTGTCGGCGGTGTCCGTGGTGTGCGGCCTGGTCGGTCAGCTTCCGATGATTCCTCCGTCGTTCTTGCGGATCACCACGGTGCATGAGCGGGGCATGTCGCCGAAGGGGAACGTCGAGGTCTGTGGCGACTCACCAGGGTGTTGGACGTTGACGAAGAGCGAACGCATGTCGGGCGTCGTGATCACACCGGTGATCTCGCAGCCCTCGGGGCCGCTCAGGAAGCGCTTGATCTCGCGGGTGTCGGGGTTGGCCACCAACATCTGGTTGTTGCCGATCCGGTCGTAGAAGTTCTTGTTCTGGGTCGAGTTCGACACATCGGTCTGGATCCACACCCGACGCATGGAGTCGACCCACAGGCCGTCTGGCGATCCGAACCGGTTGTCGTCGCTCACCGACGTGTTCGGGATGTCGGTCTTGGTGGGGTCACCTGCAAAGACGAAGACATCCCACACGAACGAGGTTGCAGCATGGTTGCCGTCGTTCTCGAAGAAGGCGAGCACCTGGCCGTAGGGGTTGCCCTTCGCCCCGCCCCGGCTTCCCGATGTCGCCCCCCGGCCGCCGGCGCCGTTCGTCAGGGCCAGGTAGACCACACCGTTGCCCGGATCGACGCTCGTCCACTCGGGCCGGTCGAGTTTGGTGGCGCCCGCCGCGTCGGCCGCCTGGCGGGTACGGATGAGCACATCTGCCTGGTCGACCCACCCATTCGCCGCCGTCAGCGGACCGGTGCCGTGCACCAGGGGCAGCCAGGTCCCGGTGCCATCGTCGTTGAACTTCGCGACGTACAGCGTTCCCTCGTCGAGTGGGCTCTTGCCTGCCTTGCGCAGGACGCGGTAGCTGGCCGACGACACGAACTTGTAGAGGTAGTCGCCGTTCTCGTCGTCGCCCATGTACACGGCGATACGGTCGCCCTTGGTCACATGCACTGCGGCACCTTCGTGCTTGAAACGTCCGAGCGCGGTGCGCTTCACCGGTGTCGACGTGGGGTCCCATGGGTTGATCTCGACCACCCAGCCGAACCGGTTCACCTCGTTGGGGTTCGTGCTGAGATCGAATCGTGATCCGGGCGCGGTGTGCCAGTTGTACCCGAAACCATCCTTGGTGATGCCGTACCGCGCCTGCAGCGAGTTCGGCGTGAATGCTGCGGTGGCACCGAAGTAGCCGTTGAAGTTCTCCTCGCACGCGAGGTACGTGCCCCACGGGGTGTAGCCGTGGGCGCAGTTGTTCAGCGTGCCGCGCAGCGGTGCGCCGGTGGACAGCAGCGGATGATCGGCTCCGACCGGCCCCGACATCGCCATCGGTGTGTCGCCGGTGACACGACGGTTGTACCCCGACTTGGCGATCGACCACTGGCGGGCCCGATTCCGTCGCGCATTGAGCACTGACACGCCGTGTGCCGCAAGCGCGAGCGCGAGTTGTTCGCTGGTCATCGCAGGCCGCGTGCCCGACGCCGGGTAACCCATCAGCAGGTTTTGGTCGACGTACTCGTGGTTCATCACCAGCAGACCGTTGGTGCTGCTGTTATTGATCGGGAAGAAGTGCATACCGTCGTGGTGCATACCCACCTGCAGGTTCTGCCTCGATGCCTGGTTGGCGCTGCCAGGGGTGAATGCGGGGCCGCCGGGGTTGATGGCCTCACCCCAGGGTGCGAGCACCTGCCACGAGTAGCCGGGGGGAACGGTGATGGTGTCGGCTCGGATGCCGGCCGGGACGGGCGTGAAGCTCATCGGGCCCGGGGCCTTCGCACGGGTCGGGCGGATGGTGGAGCGCCGTGCCCGTGTCGGCACGGTCGCTTCAGCGGCGGCGATCGCCGAAGGAGTGGCCAAGATGGCCAGGGCAGCGGCGATACCACCTTTGAGGACGACGCGTCGCGATGTGTGAACATCGCTGATCCAGGGGTTCGCTGAGGTGTTGCTGGGTTCGGTGTCGTGATCGTGCATGATCGCACCGTAGAGACGCCTCGCGAACTCCTGCTACGTGCCGTCGAACTGCAGTTGGCCAGAACCTGAACGGCTGTAGAAATGCGGTCTGTCCCGGCCATCAGCGCTCGCTACCGTCGTCCAGATGAACGCTGTGAAGTTGCGGCCGATGCGCGCCGAAGATCTCGAGGTCGTCGTCGCGCTGCACCAGCGTGCCGATGCGTACGACGCCCGACCGGTGGTGACCACGCTCGAGGAGATGCGTGAGGAGCTCGACGACGAGCACGTGGTGCTGGCCACCGACGTGCGGCTCGCGGAGTCCGATGGCGAGTTGGTGGGGTACCTGTACACCTACTACCTGCCGTCCGATGTGGCGCTCGAGCGGTGCTATCTGTTCGGCTTGGTCGACCCGGCGCACCGCGGCCGCGGGGTGGGCCGCGCGCTGTTGGCGTGGGGCATCGAACGAGCCACCGAGCAGTTGCTGTCGTCCCCCTCAGCGCTGCCGAAGGTCATCCGTGGCGACGCGCCTGCCGAACTCGCCGACAACCATCGGCTGTTCGGGCGAATGGGGTTCGCGCCCGTGCGGTGGTTCGAAGAACTGCTCCGGCCACTCACCGACCTGCCCGCCCGGCGCACCGTCGAGGGGGTGCGCATCGTCGCCTGGCCCGACGACCGCGATGAAGAGATCCGCACGGTGAAGAACATCGCCTTCGCCGACCACTGGGGTGCCACTCCGACGAGCGAGCACCACTGGCAGCAGATGGTGCACGGGTACGGGGGACGCCCCGACTTGAGCATGGTGGGGCTCGATGCGGCCGGTGCTGTCGTGGCGCACTGCCTGTGCAAGCGCTACCCGGCCGACGACGAACTGCTCGGCCGGCGCGACGGCTGGATCGACAACCTCGGCA
>JBIKLX010000046.1:0-18948 GCA_044359565.1 Ilumatobacteraceae bacterium | reverse complement strand
TCGGTCGACGGGTGGGTCGGTCGCGGCACCGGTGTCGACGACGAGGGCCTCGCCCGCAAGCGCGCCGCCGTGGCCGCTGCCGTCGCCCGTATCGACGGGGTCACCGACCCGCTGGAGATCCTGCGCGAAGTCGGGGGCGCCGAGTTGGTCGCCATCGCCGCCGCCATCGTCGCTGCCCGCCTCCGCAACCTGCCCGTGCTGCTCGACGGCTTCGTCGTCACCGCCGCTGCGGCGCCACTTGCTGCAGTCCGGGCCGACGCGCTCGACCACTGCCTCGTCGGCCACTGCTCGGCCGAGCCCGGCCACCGCCGCCTGCTCGACCGGTTGGGCAAGCAGCCGCTCCTCACCCTCGACATGCGCCTCGGCGAAGGCTCGGGGGCGATGGCTGCCGTGCCGCTCGTGGCCATGGCCTGTGCCGGCGTCACCGCCGTGCCCACCTTCGGGGAGTGGTTCGGCTGAGCGGCCTGCCGCCCTGGGGACCGTTCGCGGCGCTGCAGTTCCTCACGCGCATCCCCATCCGGCTGCGTCGGGCGCCGTCGATGAGTGGGCTCGTCGTGTGGTTCCCCGTGGCCGGCGCCGTCATCGGCGCACTGGTGGGCGGTGCGGGCGCTGGCCTGTGGCATGTCGTGCCGCCGCTCGTCGCCGGCGCGGTGGCCGTCGCCGTGGGCCTGCTCGTCACGGGTGCCTTCCACGAAGACGGCCTGGGCGACATCGCCGATGCGTTCGGCGGTGGCTACACATTGGAACGTCGCCTCGAGATCATGAAGGACTCGCGCCACGGCACCTACGGCGTGGCGGCGATGTGCGCATCGATCGTCGTACGGATGGTGGCGCTCGGTTCGCTGCCGGGCCCGGCGACGATGTTCGCCGCCGCCGTCGCCGCACACGTGCTGGCCCGCACTGCGGCAGTCGTGCTGATGGCCGCCGCGCCGCTTGCCACCCATCGTGGCCTCGGCGCCGACTACGGGCAGTCCACCACGGCGGGGCGGGCCCTCTCGGCGTCGCTGCTGGGCGCAGTCATCGGTGCGCTCGCCGTGGGCTGGTGGGTGGCGCCGCTGTTCGCCGCCGCACTCGTCGCCGTAGCCGCCGTGGGCGCGCTGGCGATGCGCAAGATCCAGGGCATCAGCGGCGATGTGCTCGGTGCCGCCGAGCAGGTGGCCGAGTGCGTGGTGCTGGTGGTGGCCACCGGCCTCGCCGCCCACTACACCCTGTGGTGGCCCTGAGCCCCGCCGCCGTCGGGTCTAGAGGGCCAGCACTCGGCGCAACCCGAGCGCGACCAGATCCATCTGCGAACCGGTGAGCGCGCCCAGCCGGTCGCGGAGATACGTCTTGTCGAGCGTGAACACCTGCGAGCAGTTCACGACGGAGTGCCGGTCGAGGCCTCCGTCGCCTGCCTGCAGCAGCACGTTTCCCGGCGCATCGGCCAGGTCGAGATTCGAGGTGATTGCGACGCACACCACTGTGGCGATCCGGCTGCGGTTGTAGGCATCGGCCGAGACCACCAGCACCGGGCGCTCGAAACCCGGGCCCGACCGCCGTGCAGGTGGCAGCGCCGCCCACCACACCTCGCTGCGTCGGGCCACCTCGGTCACCGTGATGCCACCTGCACGATCACCAGTCGGCGGCGTGCAGCATGGTGCGCTGCGCCCGGTCGAGGTCGGCATCGACGCGCGAGTCGAGTGCCCCGTACACAGCATCGAGCCGAGCCGTGATCTGCTGATCGTCCTCGGCAGCGAGTTCGCGCTCGAGTGCCCGCGCGTACAACTCGCTCCGCGAGATGCCGAGTCGGGCTGCCAACTCGTCGGCGGCGGCGAAGATCGGATCGGGGATCGACACGGCGGTCTTCATCGATGGCGAGTATAACCGGGTCATACCGGCGCCCGCCGCAGATGTCGACCTACGACCCCGGCGCGGCCCGAAGACGACATACACCCCGGGACGCGGAAGTACTGGGCGGGAAGGACTGGGCGGGGCGGACGGGACGGAGCGGGGCGAGGCCGGCTGGGTGGGTGAGTGGGAGGCGGGGGGAGGATGCGGTGTCAGGCGGTGGCCATGGCGGCGATGGTGGCGGCCAGGATGGAGCCGCTGGTGGCCATGTTCAGGCGCACGAACCCCTCGCCACCCGGGCCGTAGTCGGTACCCGCCCCCAACTGCACACCGCGGCCGCGGAACACCTCGAACGGGTCGTCGTCGAAGCCGCAGTCGCGGCAGTCGAGCCAGGCCAGGTACGTCGCCTCGGGCACGCGGTAGCGCACTGCAGGTAGGTGTTCGGCCAGCAGTTCGGCAGTGAGACGTCGGTTGCGGTCGAGGTACTCGACCATTGCGTCGAGCCAGTCGTCGCCATCGGTCCAGGCCGCCACCGTGGCGTCGGCAGCCACCACGTTGAGCGCACCGAGCAGATGGTTGGGCAGCGCCGCCAGCCGTTCGCGCAACCGCGCCGATCCGATGTGCGCCACGGCATGGCGCAGGCCGGCGATGTTGAACGCCTTCGACGGCGAGTGCACCGTGACCGTACGGGCCGCCACCTCGGGCCCGAGGGAGGCGAAGGGCACGTGCGTGGCCGGCGCATACGTGAGGTCGGCGTGGATCTCGTCGCTGATGACGAGCAGATCGAATCGCTCGGCAATCGCTGCCAACCGCTCCAGCTCGGCTCGGTCGAAGCGGTGACCGGTGGGGTTCTGCGGATGGCAGAGCAGCAGCACCGTGGCGCCCTCGCGCTGTAGACGCTCCTCGAGCGCGCCGTAGTCGTAGGTGATCGTGTCGTAGGTGATCGTGTCGTCGCCGATGTGCGCCGGTACGTCGACGAGACGCAACCCGAACGTGTCGATCGCGTCGAGCAACGGCGGATACGACGGGGTGTGCAGCACCACGCCCTCGCCCGGGTTCGTGTGCAGATGCAACATCACCTGCACGGCCTGCACGACATCGCAGAACTCGCGCACCTCGCTCGGGTTCACCATCCAGTCGTAGCGCCGGTCGCAGCGGTCGGCCCACACCTCCACCGCCGGGCTACCGAAGCCGGTGCCCTTCCACTCGGGGTAGCCGAAATCGGCCCGCTCGGCAGCAGCGCGAATGGCGTCGAGCACCACCGGTGCCGGCGGGAAGTCCATATCGGCCACCCACGCCGCGAACGGTGTGCCGTGACGGCTCCACTTCGCGCTGCGCTTGGCGCGCAGCCACGCCAGATCGAGCGTGTCGAACCCGTACGGGTCGGATGCGGAGGCGTCGATAGGCGGCACCGGACTCAGGCGCCGACCCAGGCTCCGATGCGGCGGATGCCCTCTTCCATGTCGGCATCGGCCATGGCGAACGAGAACCGCGCATACCCCGGGGTACCGAATGCCTCACCCGGCACGAAGGCCACCTTCGCCTCGCTGAGGATGAGGTCGGCCAGTTCGAGCGTGGTGTGACTGACCGTGCCGTTGGGGCCGAGCGGCTTGCCGAGCAGGCCCTTCACGTTGGGGTAGCAGTAGAACGCGCCCTGCGGCTGAATGGCCGAGACACCCGCGATGTCGTTCAGCATGCGGTGCATGGTCTGGGCCCGGCGGGCGAACGCCTCGCGCATCATCGCCACGGCCGACAGGTCGCCGCTCACAGCTTCGAGGGCTGCCACCTGGGCCACGTTGGTGACGTTCGACGTGCTGTGCGACTGGAAGTTGATGGCGGCCTTCATCACATCGGAGGGCCCGATCATCCAGCCCACGCGCCATCCGGTCATGGCGTAGGTCTTGGCGACACCGTTCACGATGACGCACTGGTTCGCCAGCTCGGGCACGACGGTGGGCATGCTGACGAACCGGTTGTCGCCGTAGACGAGGTGTTCGTAGATCTCGTCGGTGAGCACCCACACGCCCTTGTCGACCGCCCAGCGACCGATTGCCTCGACCTCCTCGGGCGAGTAGATGGCGCCGCTCGGGTTGTCGGGGCTGACGAACAGCAGCACCTTGGTGCGCGGGGTGAGCGCGGCGTCGAGCTGCTCGACGGTGACCTTGAACCCGTTGGTCTCGTCGGTGTCGACGACCACCGGCACACCACCTGCGAGGGTGATGGCCTCGGGGTAGGTGGTCCAGTAGGGGGCGGGGCAGATGACCTCGTCGCCGTCGTCGCACAGCGCGGCGAAGGCGGTGAACACGGCGTGCTTGCCACCGTTGGTGACCAGCACCTGGGCTGCGCTGCACTGGAAGCCCGAGTCGCGAAGCGTCTTCGCGGCGATGGCCTCACGCAGCTCGGGCAGGCCGGCGGCCGGCGAGTACTTGTGGTGCTTGGGGTCGCGGCAGGCCCGCACGGCGGCTTCGACGATGTTCTCGGGGGTGGGGAAATCGGGCTCGCCCGCACCGAACCCGATGACGTTCTCGCCCTTCGCCTTCAACGCCTTGGCCTTGGCGTCGACGGCCAGAGTGGCCGATTCGGCGATGGCGGCGAGGCGGTGGGAGGTGCGGTTCACGAATGAGCCTTTCGGTGGGGAACTTCGACGGGGAAACATGGCGATGCTAGTGGCGCGGCCCTCAGGGCGGCTGAGCGTTTTGTTCATTCGGGCGCGTCACCCGGCCCGGCTGCCGCCAGACTGGGACGGTGATCCAGCCCGCCGACATCGAGATCCCCGACCGCCTCCTACCCGTCGACGGACGCTTCGGTTGCGGCCCCTCGAAGGTGCGTGCCGAGCAGGTTCTGGCTCTGGCCAAGGCCAACCAGCACCTCCTCGGCACATCGCACCGCCAGGCGCCGGTGAAGCAACTCGTCCGCTCGGTGCGCACTGGGTTGAGCGAGCTGTTCGGCCTGCCCGACGGTTGGCAGATCGTGCTCGGCAACGGCGGGTCGACGGTGTTCTGGGACATCGCCACGTTCGGCCTCATCCGCCACCACAGCGCTCACGCGGTGTTCGGCGAGTTCTCGTCGAAATTCGCCGAGGCCGCAGCAGCAGCCCCGCACCTCGGCGAGCCCACCGTGGTGCGCAGCGAACCCGGCGACCATCCGGTGCTGCAGGCGGTCGACGGCGCCGATGTGTACGCGCTCACCCACAACGAGACATCCACCGGGGTGGCGATGCACCTCCAGCGGCCCACCGAGGCCGGCTCCGACGCGCTCGTCGTGGTCGATGCCACCTCGGCAGCAGGCGGTCTGCTGTGGAACCCGGCCGAGGTCGATGTGTACTACTTCGCCCCGCAGAAGTGCTTCGCCTCCGACGGCGGCCTGTGGATCGCCGCCTGCTCGCCGAAGGCCATCGAGCGCATTCGCGAGATCGGCGCCTCGCAGCGTTGGGTGCCAGCATCGCTCGACCTGACGATCGCACTCGACAACAGCGTTGCCGACCAGACCTACAACACCCCGGCGCTCGGCACCCTCGTCCTGCTCGACGAACAGATCCGCTGGATGCTGGCCCAAGGTGGGCTCGACTGGTGCAACCAGCGCTCGCTCACGTCGGCGAACATCCTGTACTCGTGGGCCGAGGCCCGCCCTTGGGCATCGCCGTTCGTGGCCGACCCGTCCAAGCGTTCGGCCGTCGTGGGCACCGTCGACATCGAGGGCGTCAGCGCCACCGATGTGTGCGCCGCACTGCGCGCCAACCACATCGTCGACACCGACAGCTACCGCAAGCTCGGCCGGAACCAGTTGCGGGTCGGTATGTTCCCTGCTGTGGAACCATCCGACGTCGAGGCGCTCACCGCCTGCATCGACTTCGTCGTCGAGGCCCTGGGCTGACCGAGCGGGCGATGCGCGTCGACGAGGTGCTCACGACAGCGTTCGACGATCTGCCGCCACTGCATTCCCCCATCCTCGTCGCCGCGCTGCGCGGCTGGTTCGACGTGGCCGAGGTGGCCACCGACGCCATCGACACCCTGGTGCAGGGCCGCACCGCACCGGTCATCGCGTCCATCGACCCCGATCCGTTCTTCGACTTCACCCAGGAACGGCCCGAGGTGTTCATCGACAACGACGACGAACGGCAGGTGCGCTGGCCCACCAACGACTTCCGTATCGTGCGCTTCGCCGACCATGCCCACGATCTGGTGCTGCTCGCCGGTGTCGAGCCCCACCTGCGCTACGCCACCTTTGCCGACAGCATCATCAGCGTCGCCGAGCGGCTCGACTGTGAGGTGGTGGTTACCGTCGGCGCGGCGGCAGAGGCCGTGCCGCACACCCGCCTCCCCACGGTGGTGGGCAGCACCACCAACCTCGGCCTCGCCCGTGCGCTCGGCCTCAGCCGTCCGCAGTACCAGGGCATCACCGGACTGGTGGGCGTGCTGCAGGAACGGCTCGACCGGGCCGGTATCCCGGCGGTGTCGCTGCGAGTGGGGGTGCCGCACTACCTCGGCAACGCCAAGCACCCGCAGTCGTCGGCCGCCCTGCTGCGTCACCTCGGCCATGTGCTCGGCGTGCCGACGGCGCACCACCTGCTCGATGACGAGATCGAACGGTGGCGCTCGCTGCACGACGAGGCCGTGGCCGAAGACCGCCAGGCCCGCACCTATCTGGCCATGCTCGAGAGCGAGCACGACCGACGCGCCGAAGCGTCACTGCCGTCGGGCGAGACGCTGGCCGCGGAGTTCGAGAAGTTCCTCCGCGACCAGCGCGACGAGTCCTGATCGGGTCCGCCGGCCGGAGCCGATCTCAGCCGGCGACGGCCGCGAAACCGACGGCGAGGTCGGCCAAGATGTCGTCGATCGACTCGAGACCCACGCTGAGGCGCACCAGGCCGGCGCGCACACCCGACGCAGCCTGCTCGGCTTCGGTGAGCTGGCTGTGGGTGGTGCTGGCCGGGTGGATGACGAGGCTGCGGGCATCGCCGATGTTGGCCACATGGCTGTGCAACTGCAGTGCCTCGACGAACTTCTGGCCGGCCTCACGCTCGGTGAGCCCTGCGGGTGCCTTGATGTCGAAGGCCAACACGCTGCCGTAGCCCTTGCCGGCGAAGTACTTCTTCGCCCGGTCGTGCCACGGGCTGCTCGGCAGGCCGGCGTACGACACGCTCTCCACCTGTGGGTGGGCGGCCAGGAACTCGGCCACCTTCTGGGCGTTGCTCCAGTGACGGTCCATGCGCAAGCTGAGGGTCTCGAGACCCTGCAGGAACATGAAGGCGTTGAACGGCGACACCGCTGCACCGAGGTCGCGCAGGATCTGCACGCGGGCCTTGATGATGTACGCACCGGGGCCGAGCGCCGGCCAGTAGGCGAGGCCGTGGTAGCTGGGGTCGGGCTCGGTGAAGTTGGGGAACCGGCCGCTGGCACCGAAGTCGAACGTGCCACCGTCGATGATGACGCCACCGATCGAGGTGCCGTGGCCGCCGATGAACTTGGTGAGGCTGTGCACGACGATGTCGGCGCCCCACTCGATCGGGCGGATGCCGTACGGGGTTGGCACAGTGTTGTCGACCATCAGCGGGATGCCGTTGTCGTGGGCCACCTTGCTGACACCTTCGATGTCGAACACGTCGTTGCGCGGGTTGGCCAGCACCTCGCCGAAGAACAACTTGGTGTTGGGGCGGATGGCGCTGCGCCACTGCTCGAGATCGTGCGGATCGTCGACGAAGGTGACCTCGATGCCCAGCTTCGGCATGGTGTGGTGCAGCAGGTTGTACGTGCCGCCGTACAGCGACGGGCTGGCGACGATGTGGTCGCCGGCCTCGGCCAGGGTGAGGATGGCCAGTGTCTCGGCGGCCTGACCCGATGCCACCACCAGGGCACCGGGCAGGCCGACGGCCGTGGTGACCGCACCTTCGAGGTTGGCGAGGCGGGCCTCGAGCGCACCATGGGTGGGGTTCATGATGCGCGTGTAGATGTTGCCGATCTCGGCCAGCGCGAACAGGTTCTGCGCGTGCGCCGAGTCGCGGAACTCGAAACTGGTCGTCTGGTAGATGGGCACGGCGCGCGCCCCGGTGGTCGGGTCGGGCTCGCCGCCGATGTGGATCTGTCGTGTCTCGAAACCCCAGGTGTCGCTCATGGGCCGTCAGGATACCGAGTCAATCCCGACTGAACAAGTCGGAATTAAGGTCCGATGGGGGCGACGCGGTCGAGTACCGCGTCGAATCGGTCGAGCAGGGTGGCGCGCATGATCGCCACCAACGGCTCGAACTCAGGGTGCGAACCGTCGGTCCGGATGTTGCCGTACTCGGCCTCGTAGGCGGTGATCGCGTCGGCGTACGCCCAGGTCGACACCTCGTCGTGGGCGTCGTCCCAACGGCGGATCTGCGCGTTCCACGCCTCGAACCGGCGCCGATCCGCCATCTCGAAGGTGGAGTACGAGCCGATTCCCAGAGGCGGCGCATCGGCCACCACCACCGGGACTCCCAGCGGGCCGAGCATCTCGAGGAGTTCCAGCATGCCGGCGTCGTGACGGACGACGTACTCGGGCGATCCCGGCAGATACCCCTCGGGATCACCCGGGTAGCGGTGCTCCATCATCGCCATGGCCCCAGCGACGACGACGACCGCATCGGGCTGGAACGAACCCACGAGGGCAGCGAGCTCCGCAGTGGGGCCACGGCACTCGCGGACCACCCAGTCGAGCTCGCTCGAAGCCCGGGTCGCCTCGACCGCGACGAACGGGCACCCTTCCTCCCCGGCCCAGATCACGTCGATCCGACCATCAGCCGCAGTGTCGAGAGCATTCGCGACGATCAACGAGGTGGAGTCGCCCACCACCATGACCCGCCGCGGCGGCGCGCCGGTTTCGACCCTCTCGACGGTTTCGACGGTTTCGACCGCACCGACGGTTTCGACCGTTTCGACGGTTTCGACCGTTTCGACCGGACGGAACGTCACCACCGGCGCTGCTGCCTCGGCGAGCAACACCTCCGTACTGGTGCGTGGCCGTTCGGGCAGCACGAACACCGCACCGATCACGACACCGATCGACGCAGCGTACAGTGCACCCGCTGCGCGAGGAGCTGCAAGGAATCGACGCTGTCGGATCGGTTGCTCGATCCAGCGGTACGACGCCTCGACGACGACCCCGACAGCGACCAGGCGCACACAGGCCAGGCCCACTCCGTCGAGCCCCACCCGCGCCGGCGAGAGCAGCGTCCACAGTGGCCAGTGGTACAGGTAGATGCCGTAGCTCCGTCGGCCCACAGCAGCCAACGGTGGCCAGCCGAGCACCTGAGCGAGCCGGCCGGTGGATGCGCCGACCACCACCAGCACCGACAGCATCGACACGACCAGGAACCCGCCACGCATGAGCCACTGGTCGCCGAGCGACACCGTGCCGACTGCGATGCCGAGCACCACGAGCGAGGCACCGCCACCCACCTGCACCGGCATCCCGCTCGGCCGGCGCCCGGCCCACCACGCCGCCGCCAACGCACCGACGAGCACTTCGGCGGCACGGGTGTGGGTGCCGTTGTAGGCCAGATCGAAGTCGTCGGTGAGGGCCAAGGCAGCCGTCGACGCCAGGGCGAGCCCGATCAGGACAGCGACGAGACAACGCCTCCCGCGGAGCAATGCGAACCCCACGACGAGCGGTAGGACGAGATACAACTGCTCCTCGATCGCCAGCGACCAGAAGTGCGTCAGGGGTCCGGCCTGCCGACCGAACAGGTCGCGGTACGACACCTCGGCGAACGCAGCCCGCCAGTTCGCCACCTGGCCCAGCGCGGCCACCACATCGCCAGCCAGACGGCTCTGCTGGGCATCGGTCCACCAGGGCCAGGCCGCCACCACCAGCGCCACGCAGACGACCGAGGCAGGCACCAGACGACGAGCGCGGCGGCCGTAGAACGAGCGCAGCGCGATGCGTCCATCACGTCGCTGCTCGTCGACGAGCAGCGACGTGATCAAGAAGCCGGACAGGGTAAAGAACACCGATACGCCGAGGAAGCCGCCCGATGCCCATCCGTATCCGGAATGGAACATCAGAACGGCTCCCACAGCGAGCGCCCTGACTCCGTCGAGTCCGGGCAGATACTCATGGGGACGGGTCACGTCCACGGTGTCGCCGGCGATCCGGCGCGTCTGTATCGCCGACCTCAGCCGCCGCTGACGTCGGCCACCTTCTGCTTGCCGGCACCGAGGAACGGCATCATGCTGCGCAGCTGCTTGCCGACCTCTTCGATCTGGTGGGCGGCACCGGCCTCGCGCAGGGCGTTGAAGTTGGCCCGACCGCTCTCGCTCTCGGCCACCCACTCCTTGGCGAACTTGCCGGACTGGATCTCCTTGAGGATCTTCTTCATCTCGGCCTTGGTCTTCGGCGTGACGATGCGCGGTCCGCGCGACACGTCGCCATACTCGGCGGTGTCGCTGATGCTGTAGCGCATGCCGGCGATGCCCTCTTCGTACATCAGGTCGACGATGAGCTTCACCTCGTGCAGGCACTCGAAGTAGGCCATCTCGGGCTGGTACCCGGCCTCGACGAGGGTCTCGAACCCGGCCTGCACCAGCGAGGTGAGGCCACCGCACAGCACGACCTGCTCGCCGAACAGGTCGGTCTCGGTCTCTTCGGCGAACGACGTCTCGATGACACCGGCGCGGGCGCCACCGATGGCCGCGGCGTAGCTGAGCGCCAGCGCGTGGGCGCCAGTGGTGGCGTCTTGGTGCACAGCGATGAGCGCCGGCACGCCGCCGCCCTCGGTGTAGGTGCGGCGCACGAGGTGACCCGGGCCCTTGGGGGCGATCATGATGACGTCGACGGTCTTCGGCGGGCGGATGCGCTTGAAGCGGATGTTGAAGCCGTGTGCGAACGCAAGGGCCTTGCCCTTGCGCATGTGCGGCTTGATGAACTCCTCGTAGGTGGCCTTCTGCTCGGTGTCGGGCATCGTCATCATGATGACGTTGGCCCACTTCGCGGCTTCGGCGAGACCCATCACCTTCAGGCCGGCGGCCTCGGCCTTGGCGGCCGACTTGCTGCCTTCGCGCAGGCCGACGACGACCTGCACCCCCGACTCCTTCAGGTTCAACGCGTGGGCGTGACCCTGCGAGCCGTAGCCGATGATCGCGACCTTGCGGCCACGGATGATCGACAGATCGGCATCCGACTCGTAATACATCTTGGCGGCCATCTCAGGCTCCCTTTCCTTGTTGCTTGCTGGGCACGGCGCGGAGCCGGGCCTGACGATCGATTTTCGGTAGCGCCACCCGACCCGTGCGCTGGAGCTCGACGATGCCATACCCGCTGAGCAGGTCTTCGAAATCGTCGAGCTTGTCGGGGTGGCCGTCGAGCGACACGGTAACGGCCTCGGCACCCACCGCGAGGATCTTTCCCTCGAAGATGTTCACCAGTTCCACCACCTGGCCGCGCAGGTCGCTGCCCGCTTCGGCGCCGCCGGTGCGCACTGTGGCGAGCAACAGCTCGCGCTCGACAGAGCGCCGCGGGTCGAGTTCGTTGATCTTCACGACCTCGATCAGCTTGAACAGCTGCTTCACGATCTGCTCGAGCGGGGTCGACTCGACGTCGACCACGACGGTGATGCGGCTGAAGCCCTCCTCCTCGGCAGGCGCGACGGCCAGCGAGAAGATGTTGAACCCGCGGCGGGCGAACAGGCCCGACACCCGGGCGAGCACACCGGGGCGGTTCTGGACGAGCACCGACAAGATGTGGTGGTTGGTCATCGAACTCATCGCAGTGCCTTCCGGTTGATCTCCTGCGACGCGGGCAGCACCACGTCGTCGTTACTGAAGCCGGCCGGCACCATCGGGAACACCTTCTCGCGAGCGTCGACGCGGAAGTCGACCACGACCGGGCGGTCGTCGATGGAGTTGGCCTTGTCGATGGCCGGCTGCACTTCTTCGGGGCTGTCGACGCGGATGCCCACACAGCCCATCGCCTCGGCCCACTTCACGAAGTCGGGCGTGTCGGGCGACAGGTACACCTCGCTGTAGCGCTCGTCGTAGAACATCTCCTGCCACTGGCGCACCATGCCGAGGTAGCTGTTGTTCAAGATGGCCACCTTCACCGGGATGCGCTCGACGCTGGCCGTGACCAGTTCCTGGGCGGTCATCTGGAAGCAGCCGTCGCCGTCGATGGCCCACACGGTGGCGTCGGGACGGCCCACCTTGGCGCCCACCGCAGCGGGAACGCTGAAGCCCATCGTGCCGAGGCCGCCGGAGTTCACCCAGCTGTAGGGCTGATCGAAGCGCCAGTACTGGCTCGACCACATCTGGTGCTGACCCACACCGCTGACGAGGATGGTGTCCTCCGGTGCGCTGTCGCGCAGCTTCTCGAGGCAGAACTGCGGCTTGAGGGCCTCACCCGGCTCGCTCTGCTCGTACGACAGCGGGAACTGTTCGCGCCAGCCGCTGACACGGCTCTTCCAGGCGCCGGTGTCGGCCTGCACGGTGCCACCCGAGAGCAGATCCTTGATGGCCTTGATGATCTCTTCGATGACGTACTTGCAGTCGCCGACGATGGGCACGTCGGGGCGGCGCACCTTGCCCTGCTCGGCGGGGTCGATGTCGACGTGGATGATCTTCGCCTCGGGGGCGAACGACGCCACCTTGCCGGTGATGCGGTCGTCGAAGCGGGCGCCGAGCGTGATGAGCAGGTCGCTCTTCTGCATCGACGTGATGGCGGTGGCGTTGCCGTGCATACCCGGCATGCCGAGGCACAGCGGGTGGCTGTCGGGGAACGCGCCACGGGCCATCAGCGTGGTGACGACGTGGATGTCGACCAGTTCGGCCAGTTCGCGCAGGGCCTCGGCCGCGCGGGCCTTGAGGATGCCGCCGCCGGCGTAGATGATGGGCCGCTCGGCGGCCAGGATCATCCGTGCCGCCTCCTTGATCATGCGCGGGTGGCCCTTCACCGTCGGGCGGTAGCCAGGCAGGCTGTCGGCCACCTCGTCGTCGGTGGGCCAGTACCACTCCATCGTGTTCTGGAGCACGTCCTTGGGCACGTCGACAAGGGTGGGCCCGGGACGGCCGGTGGTGGCGATGTGGAACGCCTGGCGGATGGCCAGGGGCAGATCCTGCGCGGTCATCACCAGTTCGTTGTGCTTGGTGGCACTGCGGGTGAGACCCACCGTGTCGCACTCCTGGAACGCGTCGGTGCCGATGGCGAACGTGGGCACCTGGCCGGTGATGCACACCATCGGGATCGAGTCCATGTACGCGTCCATCAGCGGGGTGACCATGTTGGTGGCCGCCGGGCCGCTGGTGACCATGGCGACGCCCGGGCGACCGGTGACGTGGGCATAGCCCTCGGCCATGTGGCCCGCACCCTGCTCGTGGCGCACGAGGATGTGGCGGATCGAGCTGTCGAGCAGCGGGTCGTAGGCGGGCAGGATGCACCCGCCGGGGAGGCCGAACACGACCTCGGTGCCCTCGAGCTCGAGGGCTCGGATGAGGGCTTGTGCTCCGGTGAGCTTCATGGCGATGGTGCTCCTTGTTGCTGACTCGTGATGACTGGCTGGTTCTGGCTGGTTCTGGCTGATGGTTCGGCGTGGTCCGAAAAACGAAACAGCCTCCCTGCTGGGAGGCTTGGACGCACGCAGATATGGGGGCGTACGTCTAGACGATGACTACTACGACGAGGGAGGCCAGGGCGACGCGCACGGCGCCCATTCAAGCAGGTGACGCGCCCGATGGCAACTCGGTGCCGTCATCCGGGCATGGCGGTAGGGCCTCCGACGGCGTAGCCTGCTCACTCGCCCATCGTCCCCGATCCGTCGGCCACCTCCACCTCGGCTGCACGACCTCCCGGCGGACCTGTTCCGGAGTTCCTCATGACACCAACGATTGCCCCCGCCAACGGTCGCCTCGGCGTGCTCACGGTGGGTCTCGGCGCCGTCGCCTCCACCCTCATCGCCGGCGTCGAACTGGTGAAGCGCGGCCAAGGCCAGCCCATCGGCAGCCTCACCCAGATGGGCACCATCCGTCTGGGCAAGCGCACCGACAACCGCAGCCCGTTGGTGAAGGACTTCGTGCCGCTCGCCACGCTCGACGACATCGTGTGGGGCGCGTGGGACGTGTTCCCCGACGACGCCTACGTGGCCGCTTCGCGCGCCGGGGTGCTCGAGCACGGCAAGCACCTCGAGGCCGTGTCCGATGCGCTGCGCGACGTGCGCCCGATGGCGGCGGCGTTCGAGCGCAAGTACGCCCGCAACCTCGACGGCCAGCACACGATGGGCGACATCAGCAAGCGGGCGATGCTCGAGTCCATCCGCGCCGACATCAACCGCTTTCGCGAAGAGAAGCACGTCGACCGTGTGGTGATGATCTGGTGCGCGAGCACCGAGATCTACATCGAGCCCGGCCCGCAGCACATGGACATCGAGTCGCTCGAGAAGGCCATCGACGCCAACGACCCGGTCGTCTCGCCCGCCATGCTCTACGCCTACGCGGCGCTGCTCGAGGGCGTCCCGTTCGCCAACGGTGCCCCCAACCTGGCCGTCGATGCACCGGCGCTGCGCGAGTTCGCCACCGCCCAGAACGTTGCCATCAGCGGTAAGGACTTCAAGACCGGCCAGACGCTGATGAAGACCGTGCTCGCCCCCATGCTGAAGGCCCGCCAGCTCGGCCTGAACGGTTGGTACAGCACCAACATCCTCGGCAACCGCGACGGTGAGGTGCTCGACGCCCCCGAGAACTTCAAGACCAAGGAAGAGTCGAAGCTCGGCGTGCTCGAAGACATCCTCGAGCCGGCGAAGAACCCCGAGCTGTACGGCAACGTGTACCACAAGGTCACGATCAACTACTACCCGCCCCGCGGCGACAACAAAGAGGGCTGGGACAACATCGACATCTTCGGATGGCTCGGCTATCCGATGCAGATCAAGGTCGACTTCCTCTGCCGCGACTCCATCCTGGCGGCGCCGCTGGCACTCGACCTGGTGCTGTTCAGCGACCTGGCCCAGCGCGCCGGTCTCGGCGGTATCCAGGAGTGGCTGAGCTTCTACTACAAGAGCCCGCAGGTGGCGCCGGGGCTGTACCCCGAGCACGACCTGTTCATCCAGCTCACCAAGCTGAAGAACACGCTGCGCTGGATGATGGGTGAGGACCAGATCACCCACCTCGGCCGCGAGTACTACGACAACGAGGACTGAGACATCGGGGCCCGCCAGACCGGGGCCCGCGTGCCGAACCTCTGCTGACGCGATACCCTAGGGGGTATCAACCAGCCCTGGAGGTCGCCATGATCCTCGAACCCGAGGTCGAATCCGAACTCACCCGCCGCTTGCGCCGCATCGAAGGCCAGGTGCGCGGCATCCAACAGATGCTCGACGAGGGTCGCGAATGCCGCGACATCGTTGCCCAGGTGTCGGCTGCTTCGAAGGCGCTCGACCAGGTGGGCTTCCGCCTGCTCGTCACCGGTATGGCGCACTGTCTGCAGGATGCAGAGGCCGCTGCTGCCAACGGCTTCAGCCTCGAGGAAGTCGAACGCCTCTTCTTGAAGTTGGCCTGAGGTGAGCGCCATGTACTTCCAGCAGTACTACCTCGGCTGCCTGTCGCACGCCTCGTACCTCATCGGCGACACGCAATCGGGTCGAGCCGTGGTGGTCGACCCGCAGCGCGACGTGTCGCAGTACCTCACCGATGCTGCCGCCAACGACCTCACCATCACCACCGTCATCGAGACCCACTTCCACGCTGACTTCCTCTCCGGTCACCTCGAACTCGCCCGCGAGACCGGCGCCACCATCGTCTATGGCGCTGCGGCAGCAGGCCGCACCGAGTTCCCCGTCGACGCGCTCGCCCACGGCAGCGTCATCGCCCTCGGCAACCCCTCGACCGGCGTCACTCTCACCGTGCTCGAGACGCCCGGGCACACGCCCGAGTCGATCTGTGTGGTGGTGCGCGAGCACGGCGACGATGCCGTGCCCTACGGGGTGCTCACCGGCGACACGCTGTTCATCGGCGATGTGGGGCGACCCGACCTGCTGGCCGCGGTCGGCTTCACCGCCGACGAGCTGGCCCACCAGCTGTACCACTCGCTGCACGACACGCTGCTCGCCCTCCCCGATGCCACCCAGGTGTTCCCCGCCCACGGTGCCGGTTCCGCCTGCGGCAAGAACCTCAGCACCGAGACGGTCAGCACCATCGGCGAGCAGCGCCGCACCAACTACGCCCTCGCCCCCATGACCGAGGAGGCGTTCGTCGAGGTGGTCACCCAGGGCCAGGCGGCCGCGCCGCTCTACTTCCTGTTCGCCGCCACCAAGAACCGCCAGGACCGCGAGATGCTCGATGAGGCAGCCGAGGTGGCGTCGTTGTCGATCGACGCCGTCTTCGCCGCCCAGGCTGCCGGCGCTGCCGTGGTCGACACCCGCGACGCCGCCGACTTCGCGGCAGCGCACCTACGCGGCTCCATCAACGTCGGCCTCGGCGGCCGCTTCGCCGAGTACACCGGCGAGGTGGTGCCGCCCGGTACGCCCATCGTCGTCGTCGCCGACCCCGGCCACGAGCACGAGGCCGTCATCCGTCTGGCCCGCATCGGCTTCGACACCGTCATCGGCGCGCTCGACGAGCCGCTCGCCGCCTTCCTCGACCGACCCGACCTCGTCGCCCAGGCCTCACGTCTCACCGCCACCGAGTTCGACGCACGACGCAGTGAGGTCCCCCACGTACAGGTGGTCGATGTGCGCGGGCCCGGCGAGGTCGAGCACGGCACCATCGACGGCGCAGTCACCATCCAGCTGCCCCAACTCGTTGCCCGCCTCGGCGAGCTCGACCCAACCGTCCCCACCGTCGTCTACTGCGCCGGTGGCTACCGCTCGAGCATCGCCGCCAGCACCCTGCGGGCCCACGGCTTCACCGATGTGTCCGACATCCTCGGCGGCTACGGCGCGTGGCTCGGCCGCGACGCCGCCTGATACGAACCTCCGGGCAGCAGACGGCCGTCAGGCGTGCACGACGTGGTGCAGACGGACGTCGTGGGGCTCGGTGGGCAGTTCGTCGACCAACTGCTCGCTGAAGCAGGCGCCCACCGTGACGGCAGGGGTTCCCGGCAGGAAACGGTCGTAGAAGGCCTTGCCGTGCCCGAGCCGATGGCCATCTGCCGTGAACGCCACACCTGGCACCACCACCAGGTCGATGGTGGCCGGGTCGATGGCCGGCCCCACTGGCTCGCGGATCTCCCACCGCCCCACGGTGGATGCACCGGTCATCACCACCGGCACGATGACATCGCCCTCCATCCGCGGCAGCACCAGCACCTTGCCGTCGCGTGCCAGACGGGCGAAGAGGCCCTCGGTGTCGGGTTCATTCGCCATCGAGGCGAACGCCATGACTGTGCGAGCCTCTGTGTACGCAGGGAGTTCAGCAAGCCGCGACCACAACTCGACGCTGCGGAGTTCGCGGTCGTCGATCAGGTCGAGTGCCTGACGCATCCGCTTGCGCAGTGTGGCTTTGTCGATCACGCCGACAGGATCGCACAACGAGGTGACCGTCTACAGTCGGAATCATGTCGATCGACGCGCAGCTCTACCGTCAGGTGCTCGGCCACTTCCCCACCGGCGTCACGGTGGTCACCGGCATCGACGGCGACGAGCCCGTGGGGTTCACCATCGGCTCGTTCACTTCGGTGTCGCTCGACCCGCCGCTGGTGGGCTTCCTGCCGATGATCGACTCCGACCGCTGGAACCGCATCCGCCGTTCGGGAGCGTTCTGCGTGAACGTGCTCGCCGCCGACCAGGCTGCGCTGTGCTGGAACTTCTCCAAGAGCAGCATCACCGATCCGTTCGAAGGCGTCGACTGGAAGCCGGCGCCGACCACCGGCTCGCCCGCCATCGACGGAGCGATCGCCTGGATCGACTGCGACATCCACCAGGTCGTCGACGCCGGCGACCACCACTTCGTGATGGGTCTGGTGCGCGATCTGGCCCACACCCCCGCCGAGCACGAGCCCGCCCCACTGCTGTTCTACCGGGGCAAGCTCGGCGGATTCATCCAGCACTGACCGCCGTGACCGCGCCGACCCGACGACTGGTGGCCGTAGCCGCCGCCTGCGATGTGGTGGCGGTGCTGCTGTTCGTCACCCTCGGCCGCCGCAGCCACGACGAGGGCGGCAACGTCGTCACCGGCGTGCTGTCGGTAGCAGCACCGTTCCTGATCGCCCTCGCCGTCGGCTGGGCGGCCGCCCGGGCCTGGCGCGCGCCGGTGGCGTGGCGCACCGGACTCGTCGTGTGGCCGGTCACCGTCGCCCTCGGCATGGTGCTGCGTCGATTCGCGTTCGACCGCGGCACCGCCACCTCGTTCATCGTCGTCGCCTCGGTGGCCACGGGCCTGCTGCTGCTGGGCTGGCGCCTCGTTGCGCGCCGAGTCATCGCACGCTGACCCACCGCGCCGCCCACCAGGTGCGTTCCCGTCGACCGCTCACACCCACTGCTCGCATGGCGGCCCGGTGGTCATGAGCAGGGTTCCGTCGCGCGCGTGGACGCTGATGCTTCGGTCGGCCCCCATCGTCAGTCGCCATCGTTCGGCGTGGAGTCGGTCGTGGTGGTGCCGGCAGAGTGGCAGCAGGTTCGACAGATCAGTGCGTCCGCCGTGTTCCCACCAGTGAATGTGGTGCGCTTCGGTGATGGAAACATGCCGCGCGCAGCCCGGGATGGCGCACGTTCGGTACATCGCCCGCATGGCTCTGCGTTGTCGACCGCTGGCGTGCCGTCGGCTGCGGCCGTGGTCGAGCGCAACCGGCCGGGTGAGTGACTGGACGATCTGGTCGTAGGTGGACACCGGGTCGCCCTGGGTGATGACAACACCATCACGGTTGACAACGACCGGCACGAACCTCGCCCGTCCCGCAATCGTGCGGATGCTGTCGATCGGCAGATCGATTCCCGGTCCGCAGTCGACCTTCGAGTGTTGGTGCCGGCCGTGTTCGAACGTCTGTTGGTCGATGACCACGATCACTTCGGGTTTGCCGACCGCACCGGCCGCGCCGGTGATGAGGTCGATGAATGCGTGGGCGCGGTGCCAGTCCATTGCGTCGAGCGGGTCGGTGGGGCATTCCGCTGGCCGTGGTTGGTTGAGTCGTGCGTGGAGTTGTTCGTTGAGGAGGTGCGGGTAGGTGGCGCCGAGTTCGGGCTCG
>JBIKLX010000204.1:0-5431 GCA_044359565.1 Ilumatobacteraceae bacterium | reverse complement strand
GGGTCGGTGACGACGGTGCAGGTGACCGGCCGTGGCGGAGTGCCTGCCGGCGCCGAAGCGGTGGTGCTGAACGTCACCGTCACCGAACCGCAGCGCAATGGGTTCGTGACGGCGTACCCGTGCGACACGGCACGCGATCCGAACACGTCGAACCTGAACTACACCGCTGGCCAGACCGTGCCCAACCTCGTGGTCGTGAAGCCGAGCGCCGCCGGCACGGTGTGCCTGTACACCCAGAGCGCCGCGCACCTGGTGGTCGACGTGAACGGCTATCTCGCTGCAGGTTCGGCGTTCGGCCCTATCGCCCCCGCCCGTCTGCTCGACAGTCGCACCTCGTTGGGTGTGCGCTCTGCCGGCACCGTCACCACCGTGCAGGTGGCCGGCCAGGGCGGAGTGCCCAATGGCGCGACATCGGCGGTGCTGAACGTCACCGTCACCGATCCGCAAGGGCCGGGCTTCGTGACGGTGTACCCGTGCGATGTGCCGCGCGACCCCAACACGTCGAACCTGAACTACGTCGCCGGCCAGACCGTCCCCAACGCGGTGTTCGTGAAGCTCAGCGCCGCCGGCACGGTGTGCTTGTTCACCTCGAACTCGGTGCACCTGGTGGTCGACGTGAACGGGTCGTTCGGAGGCAGTTGAGCGACGCGTAGGGTGGCCGCATGCGGCTCCGCGAACAGACAGCGTCAGCCACCCCTGGTTCGTGGCCCGAGGCTGTTGCGACCGCTGTTGCCGGCGCTCTGATCGGCTGGTTCGCTGGTGCGTGGATGCACCCGGTAGTGGGCGCGGTGATGGCTGGCGTGGCCGGTGTGAACGGTGCGATCTCTGGCTGGCGGCAGATCTACCCCTGGCGGCTGACGGCCGGTGTCATCGCCTTCGTGCTCGACTCCACCTGGGCCATCGTCCCCGTGTTCGGTTCGCTGCTGGCCCACCTCGGGGCAGTGCTGCGCAAGAACTCGGGCTACGACGCATCGCTCAGTCGCCGTCGCAGCCGACACGTCTACCAGGGTGGCCTCACGCTGAAGCCCGGTTTCGCCCTCACGGTGGGCAACGTCATCGCTGGTGCCGGCGACCTGAGCGGTGCCCGCCGTCGCCGCCTGGTGACCGACCACGAGTATGTGCACGTGTGGCAGGCCCGCTGGTTCGGCCCGTTCTACCTCGTCATCTACGGACTGTGGGCGGGCCTCGGTGCGCTGGTGGGCATCGTGTTGTGGCTGGTGCGTGGCCGCCGCGAGAAGTTAGGCGTGGTGGTCGAGTCGGTGGCCTACTACCTGAACCCGTTCGAGTGGTGGGCCTACAGCCGCGACAACCTGTGGCCGCCGCCGGCGAAGGTGAAAGACCTCGGCTACCGGCGTGCCGCCGTGCGGCCCCTCGCCGCCACGCGCGTCGAGCGCGGCTGGTCGCCCGAGATCGTCCCCCGCGGCCCCGACGACCTCGCCCCCGCCCCCGCCGCCGCCCCCACCGAGTAGCCCCACCGCCGCGCCCACCGGCCTCGGGGCTTCGTGAGCGTGGACCCGGTGGGTGCGGGCGGCGGCGCACCGACGGGCGTGTGGAACGGGGCTTCGTGAGCGTGGACCCGGTGGGTGCGGATGCGGGCGCACGGACGGGCGTGGGGAGCGAGCGGGCGGGGCAGGGCGGGGCAGGACGGGCGGGGCGGGGCAGGACGGGCGGGTTGGCTACGGTCGGGGGTCATGGCCGATGAGCTGATCGAACGACATCTGCACCTCGACACGGGCGAGGGCTCGATGGGCACCTACGTGGTGCATCCCGCTGCGGGTGGGCCGCATCCGGTGGTGCTGTTCTTGATGGACGCGCCCGGCAAGCGACAGCTGCTGCACACGATGGCCGCTCGCCTCGCCGCCCACGGCTACTACGTGATGCTGCCCAACCTGTTCTACCGCGCCACCCCGGCGTTCGAGCTCGACTTCGCCAGCACCGAGTCGTTCGAGCGCATGCGCGAGCTGATGTACGGCGTGAGCAACGCGATGGCGGGCCGCGACGCGGCAGCGCTGTTCGCGTTCGCCGACGCCGACCCGGCGGCACACGCCGTCGACGCCGGATGCGTGGGCTACTGCATGAGCGGCCCGTTCTCGCTGTGGGTCGCCGCCGAACACGCCGACCGGGTTCGCGCCGCGGCCTCGTTCTACGGCGTGCGCCTGCATGTGGACAAGACCGACTCACCGCATCTGCGACTCGGCGAGGTGACGGGCGAGGTGTACGTCGGTGCGGCCGAGTTCGACGACTACGTGCCGCTGGAGATGATCGACCGCCTCGAAGCGGCGATGCAGGCGGCCGGCACCCGCGGTCGGGTGGAGCGCTACTGGGTACTGCACCACGGGTTCGCGTTCGACGACCGCCCCGCGTACGACGCCGATGGCGACAGCCGCCACTGGGACGTACTGGTCGACCTGTTCGGCCGCACCTTGTACGGCGGAACCGGGCACGGCACCACAGGGAGTGCCACGTGAGCGACGACGCGCCGGAGGCCGGGCCCATCGTCGCTGTCGAGCCCGCTGGGGCCGACCACGTGGCGCGCATCACGCTGAGCCGGCCGCCGCACAACTACTTCTCGCTCGACATGATCGCGGCGGTGGCCGACGCACTCGAGGCGCTCGACGAGCACGACGACTGCCGAGCCGTGGTGCTGTGCGCCGAGGGCAAGAACTTCTGCGCCGGCGCCGACTTCTCGGGCGCCGCCACCTACACCAGCGAGCAGTTGTACGCAGCGGCGGTGCGGTTGTTCCGCACCCGCAAACCCATCGTCGCTGCCGTGCAGGGAGCAGCCATCGGCGGTGGGCTGGGCCTGGCTCTCGCTGCCGACTTCCGGGTGGCCGCACCCGAGGCCCGCTTCAGCGCCAACTTCGCCCGGCTGGGTTTCCATCACGGCTTCGGCCTGTCGGTCACCCTGCCGCGCCTGGTGGGCGAGCAACGCGCCGCCGACCTGCTGTTCACCGGCCGACGCGTCGACGGTGCAGAGGCAGTTGCCCTGGGCCTGGCCGACCGCCTCGCCCCGCTCGACCGGCTGCTCGACGAAGCGGTCGCCTTCGCCGCCGACATCGCCGCCTCGGCACCGCTGGCCGTCGAGTCGATACGCGCCACGATGCGCGGCGATCTGGCCGACCGAGTGGCGGCGGCCACCGTGCGCGAAGCGGCCGAACAGGCGCGGCTGCGTGCCACCGCCGATTTCGCCGAGGGCACCCGGGCCACGGCCCAGCGCCGGCCACCAGAGTTCACCCGCTCCTGATCGACCCGGCGCGGTCGGGCAGGTCTACCATCGCTTCATGACACAGGTCCGGGTGGCGACCGGTATCGACATCGAGTACGAGGTGCATGGCGCCGGCGCGCCGATGCTGCTGGTGATGGGACTGGGCGGCCAGCTCGTGGCATGGCCGTCGGCGTTCGTTGCGGGCCTGGTCGACCAGGGATTCCAGGTCATCACGTTCGACAACCGCGACGTCGGTCTGTCCGGCCGAGTCGATGCGCCACCGCCCGGCACGGTGCGCGCCGCCGCCAGTCTGCTGTCGCGTCGGCTGGCCAGACCGGCCTACCGGATTGCGGACATGGCTGCTGATGCGCTGGGTCTGCTCGACGCCCTCGGCATCGAGCAGACGCACCTGGTGGGTACCTCGATGGGCGGGATGATCGCCCAGGAGATGGCTATCGCCGCGCCGCGACGGGTGCTGAGCCTGGTGTCGATCATGTCGACCCCCGATGTGCGCTCGCAGGGTCGGCCGCGCACCTCGCTGCTGTTGAAACTGCGGCGGATGGCGGCCGACGGCTCGCTCGATCCGGTCGAACGCGAACTGGCCGTCACCCGACTGCTCACCGGCAGCACGTTCGACGACGACGCCGCCGAGAACCGTGTGCTCACCGAGTTGTCGCTGGCCCGCGGTGGAGACGCGGACGGCGTCGCCCGCCAGGCGGCGGCCGTCGTGGGATCGCCCGACCGCACCGCCGGGCTGCGCCGGTTGCGTGTGCCGACGCTGGTGGTGCACGGCCTGGAGGATCCGTTGGTGCGCTTTGCCGGCGGCGTCGCCACCGTGCGCGCCATCCCCGGTGCCCGCTTGGTGGCGTTCCCCGACATGGGCCATGGCCTACCCAGCCGGCACGTGCCCGTCATCGTCGATCACATCGCCCAGAACGCGGTTCGCCCGATGACCGCGGTCTGACGCCACCTCGTCGCGTAGCCTCGCCCGTCGTGTCCAACCCCGGGTTCCGATCGTTCAGCCCCGCGCTCCAGCGGTTCTTGGTGGCGACGATCGTCAACCTGATGGGTTCGTCGGCGCTGTTCAGCTTCGAGATGATCTACTTCCACGAGGTGCGGGGCATCTCGCTGGGACAGGCCGGGTTGGCCATTGCGGCCACCAGCCTGGTGGTGGTGGCCTTCACCCCGATCGCCGGGTGGTTGTCGGACCGCTTCGGGCCGCGGCTGATGCTGGTGGTCGGGTGCCTGGTGTCGATCGCGGCCGGCTCGTGCTACATCCTCGTCACCACGTTCACCGGCGCAGTGCTGGTGTCGGCGCTGCTGGGCCTGGGCAGTGCGCTGTGGTGGCCGGCGCAGCAGGCGCTGATGTCGTTGATCGTGCAGCCCCACGAACGGCCCGCCCTGTCGGCGTTCCACCGCGCGGCCCTCAACCTGGGGGCGGCGTTGGGTGGCGTGATCGGCGGCTTGATGGTGAGCAGTGGCTCGCTGTCGTCGTTCCGGTGGCTGTTCGCCTTCAACGTGCTGAGCTACCTGGTGTTCCTGACGGTCGTGCCCGCGCTGCCGTCGGGCCGCGTCGAGCGCGCACCACGCCGCCAAGATCGGCCCGGCTTCCGACTGGTGCTGAGCGACAGGTTCTTCGTGCGGTTGCTCGGCACCGACATCGCCATCGCGCTGTCGTTCGGGTTCCTGTTCTCGGTGATGCCCGCGTACGCATCGCAGCTGGGCATCGGCAACGCCACCATCGGCATGCTGTTCATGTTCGGTGCGGCCGCGGTGGTGATCACGCAGATCCCCACCCTGCGCTGGGTGAGCGGCCGACGGCGGATGCGGATGCTGACGCTGATGAACCTGTGGTTCGTCGCGGCCTTCGTGCTGATGGTGGCGACGCCCTATCTGGCGGTGGGGCTGGCGGTGGTGGTGATCGCGGTGGGGCAGGTGCTCGGCGGATGCGGTGAAGCACTGCTGGGTGCGGTGCGCCAACCGCTCACCGCCGATCTGGCGCCGCCCGAGGTGGTGGGCCGCTACTTCGGTCTGGCGGCGATGGTGTTCCAGGGATCGATGGGCGCAGCCAACGCGATGGGCGGCGCGCTGATGCAGCACTCGCTGCGTGCCGTGTGGCTGCTGCCGCTGGCGGCGGCGCTGTGCGGGGCAATCGCCACCACGCGGCTCGGCCGTCGGGTTCCCGCCCACGTGGTCTTCAGCCCCTGAGCCGCGCCCGGCCGTCGC
>JBIKLX010000203.1:0-5471 GCA_044359565.1 Ilumatobacteraceae bacterium | reverse complement strand
CGGCCGAGCGCATCGGGGCCGCTGACGCGCACGGTACCGAGGTGCGACACATCGAACACCACGGCGTCGCGACGGCAGGCAAGATGCTCGTCGAGGGTGCCTGCCGGGTACGACAGCGGCATCTCCCAGCCACCGAACGGCACCATCTTCGCCCCGAGGGCGCGGTGGACGGCGTCGAGCGGACTACGTCCGGAGCTGTCGGCCGAGGTCATCCGTTGGCGACCCGCGCGATGGGTGCTGCGACCACATTCGGTCGTTCGGGCTGGAATGCCAGGAGTTGCGCGTCGAGGTCGTCTTTCACCCCGCCGAGCGGCAACACGTTCAGCACACCCTGGCCGGCGCGACGCACGACATCGATGAGCATGTCGCCCTCGCACAACACCACATCGCTGCCACTGATGACGAGCGTGGCTGCCGCGATGTCGGAGTCGACGTGCTCGCGCAGGTAGCTGAACGCCTGCCGCACCGATTCGAGTTTGATGCCCGCGTCGAGCAGGCTCTTGATGACCCGCAGCTCGAGCAGGTCGCGGTACGAGTACATCCGCCGCGAACCACTGCCGTTGGCGTCGCTGAGCGACGGCCGAACCAGATCGGTGCGCGCCCAGTAATCGAGCTGCCGGTACGAGATGCCGACGATGTTCGCCGCCTTCGTGCCGCTGTAGCCCTGCTCGTCAGCCATCTCGTTCATCGTCGATCCGCCCTTGTGGTGGTCTGGCACCTGTCGGAGGTGACACCGTCGTAACTACGCCCATGTCACCTGGCGCCGGGTGACGGTAGCAAGCGCACCGCGCGCTGTCAACCACACATCGCGCGTAATTTCGCGCGCACCGCGCGAGTCATTCGCTGCGGAAGTCGTCGGGGTCGAGTTCGTCGAGGAAATCGCGGAACTCGTCGATGATGGCCTCGGCCTCGTCGACCGCCGGTTTTTGACCCGCCTCGGCCAGCAACGCCTCCGTGGCGTAGATGGGGCACCCCACGCGTGCTGCCAAGGCCACCGCGTCGGAGGGGCGGCTCGACACCACGTGGGCCACCCCGGCCTGATCGAGCAGGTGCAGTTCGGCGAAGTAGATGTGATCGCGCAACTCGGTGACCACGATGTGCTGCAGCGTGGCCTGCAGTGTTTCGAGCAGTGTGACCATCAGGTCGTGGGTGAGCGGCCGTGGCGGCTCGACCCCTTCGATCGCGGCGTGGATGGACGACGCCTCGGGGTTGCCGATGACGATGGGCAACACCCGGTGTTGATCGTCGAGTTCGCGCAGCACCACCACCGGGGTGTTCGCTGGCACCTCGACCCTGACTCCGACGAGCTCCATGGGGACCACGCGTGCGATGGTATCTGGTCGATGCGGCAAGGGGTACTGCGCGACGGTCAATCGTCGGCGTACTGGCGCAGCAGCGAAGCCATCAGCGCCTGACGCAACTCGCCGCCCAGGTCGGCCAACTCGCCGAGGTTCTGACGAGCCTCGGCACGCGACTTGGGGTTGCGCTGGCGCAGTAGCGGGGTGATGCGCTGCTCGAACAGAGCCACTTCCCGCTCGGCTGCTTGGCGCCAGCCGCGCAGGTGCCGGGCGTCGATACCGCGCTCGAGAAACGCAGCAGCCACCCGGACCACCTCGAGGTCGGCGTCGGAGTAGGTGGCACCCGAACCCGACCCCCGACCGGCCACCAACCCGTACGACTCGACTTCGGTGAGTTGCGTCGCGGTGATGCCCACCAGCGCGCACAGTTCGGCCCGCAGGTACACCTTCGGTTCCGCCGGGGCCGGCGAGGCCTTCGGCACCGGGTGAGCAGGGGTCTGCACCGCAGCGAGCGGGCGCCCCTGGGCGGCCGGATGCCGAGCGCTCACCACCTGCGCGGCGGGACGCCTCGGCGCAGCACCGGTGGGATCATCGTCGTCGAGTTCGTCGTCGGCCATCAGGACGTTGCGGATGCCGCGCGGTTGGCCATTCACCGAGACAACCGGTGACGGGATGCCGCCCGAGTCGTCGATCTCGCCGGTCTCGAGTCGATCGCGGATGACGCGCAGCGGCAGGAAGTTCTCGCGCTGCTCGCGCAGGATGACCCGCAGTCGTTCGATGTCGGCGTCGTAGAACTTTCGGTAGCCCGACGACGTGCGCTCGGGCTCGATCAGGCCTTGGCTCTCGAGGAAACGGATCTTGGAGATGGTGACATCGGGGAACTCCTCGAGCAGCAGTCCGAGTACCTCGCCGATCGACAGGTACGGCCGCTCGGTGACGTTGCCGCTCATGGCGAGCCGAGACCCAGTTCGAAGAACACCAGACGGAACTTGCCGATCTGGATCTCGTCGCCCTGAACGAGCGCTGCTTGCTCGACGCGCTGGCCGTTCACATACGTGCCGTTCAGCGAGCCATCGTCGCGAATGAGGTACTGCGCCCCGTCGTGCACGACTTCGGCATGGCGCCGCGACACCGTGATGTCGTCGAGCATGATCTCGCTGTCGGGGTGCCGTCCCAGCCGGGTGACCCTGCCCTGGAGGGCGAACGAGGTGCCCGCCTGCGATCCGCTGCGCACGACGAGCGAGGCGACGTCGGTCGACAGGTCGCCGAGGTGCACCGTGGTGTCGTCGGCCGTTCCGGGCGCATCCTGCAACGGGTCGATCTTGGCCAACGTGATCGTCTGATCGGCAGGACGGTCGAGCAGCAAACCGCACGACGAACAGAACACCGACTCAGTCGGGTTCCGATGACCACACTGATTGCAGAACACGTAACCCATGACGGGTGCGACTCTACCCCTCGACGAGGGCGCGGTATCCAGCCGCGTCGAGGAGTTCCGCCGACTGGTCGGGCGCCGACATCTCGATCTCGCAGATCCAGCCTGCGCCGTACGGATCGGCGTTCAGCGTCTCGGGGTGATCGGCGAGCGAATCGTTCACTGTCACGATGGTGCCGGTGACCGGGGCGTAGATGTCGCTGACCGACTTGGTGCTCTCGACCTCACTCATCGTGTCGCCCAGAGCAACCGTGGCCCCGACCCGCGGAATCTGCACGAACACCACGTCGCCGAGCGCATCCTGGGCGTAGTCGGTGATGCCGACCCGGGCTCGGGTGCCCTCGATGGCGATCCATTCGTGGTCGCTGGAGTAACGCAGGTGCTCAGGAACACTCATGACCGCGAACCTAGTCGGCCTTCGGGTGCTGCGGCTACCGTCGTCACCGCAGGAGTTGGCGGATGCGCCGCGCATACTCCTGGGCCAATTGCCGCGCCTCGGCGTCGGTGCCGGCCTCGGCCCAGATGTGGGTGATGGGGTCTTCCGGGTCGGGCAGCGCCAGCATCCAACCGTTGGCGTGGCGCACCTTTACGCCGTCAACGAGTTCGACGTCGCGCGAGCCCATCTCCATCAGGCTGCGCATCACCATGCCCTTTTGGTCCCACGGGGTGACCACGGTCTCGTGGACCAGGTGCACCTTGGGCAGGCCATCGACGACGGCGCTCAGCGAACGCGAGCTGCGTGCCAGCAGGTCGAGCATCTTCAACAGCGCGGCCGCAGCGTCGAACGCGGGTAGGAAACCGGGAAGGATGTAGCCGCCGGCGCCATCGGCGGCGAATCCCACGGCCGGTTCGGTGGCAGCCGCCATCAGCGCCGGTGTCGACAGCTTGGTGGCCACCACCTGCACGTGGTGGGCGGCAGCGATGTCGGTGGCCCGCTGGGTGATGTTGGTGGGCAGAGCGATCGTGTCACCCAGTAGGTAGTCGGACACCAGGTCGACAAAGGCCAGCAGGGCCTCGGTGTTCGAGAGCACCCGACCCTGATCGTCGACCAGGCGCAACCGCTCACCGTCGGCGTCGATGACCGCACCGAGGTGCGCTCCCGACGCCCGCACCAGCCCGGCCACCCGCTCGAGCGCGGCCTCCGCGTCGAACGCCACACGACCGGCCGTGGAGATGTACGGGTTCACGGCCAGGACGTCGGCACCGAGCTTGCCGAGCAGCGTGGGCATGACGGAACTGGCGGCGCCGTACGAGTAGTCGACGACGAGCTTGAAGCCGAAGGCCCGAATGGCGGCGGCCTCGACCGTGGCCTCGAGCGCCACGGTGTACTCCTCGAGCGCACGCGGCGGGAACTGGATGTCGCCGATCTCCTCGGCCAGCGCACGACGGCTGTCTTCGCGCTGGAACAGGCGCTCGATCTTGCGTTGTGCGTCTTCGGTGATGTCGGTACCGGCCGTGTCGAAGAATCGCACCACCACCCGGTCGGGGTCGTTGTGATGGAGGCGGACGGTGATACCCCCGAACGCACGCGGCGAACGCACCAGGAACCGGGTGACCGGCACACTGGCCACCTCGAGGTCGAGCACGTCGATACCGGCCGCGTTCAACCCGGCCATCATCGCCCGCTTCAGCATGCGCGCCGCGCGGCTCGAGTCGCGCGAGGTGACCACTGTGGTGCCCTTGCGCAGCGACGTGCCATACGCCATGGCCACCCGCACCGCCATCTCGGGGGTGACGTCGACGTTGGCGAGGCCCTTCACGCCTTCGCGGCCGAACAGACTGCGCGAGCCCTTGCTCTCCCACACGATCGAACTGTTCACGACCGCGCCGTCCTCGACGGTCTTGAACGGATAGATCTTCACATCGCCGGTGATGACCGCGTCGGAGCCGACGAACACCTCGTCGCCCATCACGGCGCCCTCGTCGATGCGCACATTGGTGCGGATACTCGTGCTGCGCCCGACGATTGCCCCGCGCACCTGCGAGCGGGCGCCGATGTACACGTTGTCGTGCACCACCGACCGGTCGATCTGGGCATCGGCCAACAGCCGGACGTTCGAGCCGAGCACGGTGTACTCGCCCACCCGGCAGCCGGCCTCGACCGAACAGCCGGCACCGATCACGCACGGAGCCTGCACCTCGGCATCGGGCGACACCTCGGCCCCCTCCCCCAGCCACACTCCGTCGTTCACCCGGAACCCGGGGATGTCGACCGCCACCTTCTGGTCGAGGACGTCTTTGTGGGCCGACAGGTACGCCTCGAGCGTCCCGACGTCTTCCCAATAGCCCTCCACCACCGCGCCGAACAGCGGCTTGCCGGCCTCGAGCAGGGCGGGGAACACCTCACCGGAGAAGTCGACGCTGCGGCCGCCCGGGATGAAGTCGAAGATCGACGGTTCGAGCACGTAGATACCGGTGTTGATGGTGTCGCTGAACACCTGCCCCCACGTGGGTTTTTCGAGGAATCGCTCGATCGTGCCATCGTCGCGGGTGATGACGATGCCGAACTCGAGCGGATTGTCGACGGCAGTGAGGCCGATGGTGGCCATCGCCTGATGCTCGCGATGGAACTCGAGCACCTTGGTGAGATCGATGTCGGTGAGCACATCACCCGAGATGACCAGGAACGTGTCGTCGAGGTACTCGCGTGCATTGCCCACGCTGCCGGCGGTTCCCAGCGGCACGGGCTCGTCGGCGTAGCGGATGGTGACGCCGAACTCGCTCCCATCACCGAAATA
>JBIKLX010000202.1:0-5483 GCA_044359565.1 Ilumatobacteraceae bacterium | reverse complement strand
ATGGGCGGCGACGAGGCCGCTGAGGGTGTCGGCCTGCAGCAGCGGCGTGTCGCCGGGTAGCACGACGACGGTGGAGTCGTCGTCGAGGTCGTCGCCGGGGATGACGGTCATGCCCACCATCGCCGCGTCGCCCGTGCCGCGCTGCACCGTCTGTTCGACGAACTGCACGTTGGCCCACTCGGGAGCCTGCTCCTGCACTTTCTTGGTGACCCGTTCGGCGCCGTGGCCGACGACGAGCACCGTGCGGTCGGGCTGCACGCCCTCGAGCGCATGGATGACGTGCATCACCATGGCCCTGCCGCAGATGAGGTGGAGGGGCTTGGGCCGCGAGGAGCGCATACGCGACCCTTCCCCGGCGGCCAGAACGATGGCGGACACTCCCATGGCTCTGTTCTATCGCGGAATGCACGTGGTTCCGGGGAGAGGACTCGAACCCCTATACGCGGCACCAAAAACCGCTGTCCTGCCATTGAACGACCCCGGATCGTCGTCGGCCGACACCCTACCGGCCGGCCTCGGCGCGCGCCGCCCGGTTGGCGGGTGCACCCCCTGGCCGCTAGCGTCTCCCGGGCTATGGGATCGCTCATCAAGAAACGCCGGAAGCGCATGCGCAAGAAGAAGCACAAGAAGATGCTTCGCCGCACGCGCCACCAGCGCCGCTAAACCCACCGTTCACACGGTGCCGGCGCGCACCGTTCAGACGGTGCGGGTGAGCACCACGCGGGCCTCCGGCTGCAGCTGCTGCAGCGCGGGCTGATGTCCGTGCACGAACCAGGTCGCCCCGCTTCCCGCGAGGACGGGCGCGACGCCGCAGCAGTCGGCGATGCGGTCGCGCCACACGGCGAGTTGCGGTTCCACGGCGATGGCTGCCGGTTCGAGGTCGTTCGGCCCGTCGGCGTGCGGACCGCCGAGCGCGTCCCAGGCCCGGTAGGCGGCGGGTGTGCTCACCGCGAGCGGTGGGATGACCAGCGTGATGTCGCGCGGCTGAGGCGGCAACGGTTCGATGAGTTCGCCGATACCGCGCACACGTGCCCGGCCGCCGACGAGGCAGAACGCGATGTCGGCGCCCAGTGCTGCCGCCGTGGCGAGTTGCTCGGGGTCGGTGCCGAAGCCGGCCCAGCGCAGCACGGCCGCAGCGTCGGCCGACCCACCGCCGAGCCCACCCCCGTGCGGGATGGCCTTGTGCACATGGATTGCGGCGGTGCGCCCAGCGAGCCGTAGCGCCTTGGCGACGAGGTTGGAGTCGTCGAGTGGCATGCCCGCAGCGAACGGCCCATCGGCAGTGAAGCCGGTGCCCGCTGGGTCGATCACGAGCGTGTCGGCGAGGTCGAGGGTGATCATCTCGGCGTCGATGAGGTGGTAGCCATCGGAGCGCACGCCGGTGATGCGCAGCGACAGCGTCAACTTCGCGTAGGCGGCGACGGTGACCGTGCTCACGGCGCCGCCTGGTCCGAGGCGCCGCCGGTGCGGGCCGCGTCGAGGGCCTTGGCGAGCCGACCCCACTCGTCGACGTCGAGTTCTTCGGGTCGGCGCTGGGCGTCGATACCGGCCGCCTCGAACACGTCGGCGGGCACGACGGCTGCCAGCGAGCGGCGCAGCATCTTGCGACGCTGGCCGAACGCCGTGCGGATCAGCCCGAACATCGTGTCGGGCCGGGCGTCGGTGGCGGGCTCGTCGCGTCGGGTGATGTCGGCGAGCGCCGACTCGACGTTCGGCCGGGGCACGAACACGCTGGCCGGAACGAGACCGGCGAGCCGGGCGGTGGCCCAGTACGACACCTTCACACTGACCGCGCCGTAGGCCTCGGTGCGGGGTGCGGCGCAGAAGCGTTCGGCCACCTCGCGCTGCACCATCACCAGCATCCGTTCGATGGCGGGCACCCCGTCGAGCAGGTCGCACACCAGCGGTGTGGCCACGTTGTACGGAAGGTTCGCCACCAGCACCCAACGCGGCGATGCTGCCAGCAGCGCGGCCCAGTCGGCGTGCATGGCGTCGGCCTCGACCACCTGCACGTTCGGGTGATCGGCCACCACCTCGCGCAGGACGGGCACCAGGCCGCGGTCGACCTCGACGGCCAGCACCTCGGCGCCGGTCTCGGCCAGGGCGAGGGTGAGCGAGCCGAGGCCCGCACCGATCTCGACCACGTGGTCGCCGGGGCCCACGCCCGCCAGACGGGCGATGCGCCGCACCGTGTTGGGGTCGGCCACGAAGTTCTGGCCCAGTTGCCGCCGCGGTGCCAGCCCGTGTTCGGCCAGCAGTTCGCCGACGTCGGTGCGCGACAGCACCCGGGTCACCAGCTCATGCGCACGAAGATGGGCGCATCGACGAGGTCGGCGATGGTGGTGAACACCTGGGTGTCGATGGCGATGTCGACCTCGGCTGCGATGGACACGCCCAGGGTGTTGGTGCAGGTGGTAGTGAGCCCGTTGTCGATGTTGGTGACCGTGATGACCGCACCCGAGGGTGCCTTGGGCGCAGTGCAGGGCCGTACGACGGAGGTCTGCAGGTAGCGCAGGTAGGTGGCTCGACCCTGCTGTTCGGTGGCGGTGGTGGCCAGGGGCCGGGCGACGTCGATGACCGCCGGCGGCACGATGACGGCCGTGTTGTCGAGGAACACGGGCAACTGCTCGGCGGTGGTGGGCACCGTGAACCCGATGGTGGTCTCGACGGGGGCAACGGTGCCGCTGCCATCGGTGACGGCGGTGCTGGCGCTGTCGCCGCTGTCGAGCAGCAACACGATGGGCACTGCGGCCAGCGTGAACACCGCGGCGATGGCGACCCGTCGCCGCTGGTACACGTCCATGGGGAAAAGGCTACGAACCGGGAGGGGGAACCGCAAGGCACCCCAGCACGGCCCGGGTGGCGGCGACGGTGTGCGCGGCGAACTCGGCGAACGGAACATCGCGCAAGTCGGCGATGAACTGCGCGACATGGGCCACGTAGGCGGGCTGGTTGGGGCGGCCGCGGTGCGGGGTGGGGGCCAGGTAGGGGCTGTCGGTCTCGACCAGCAGGCGGTCGATGGGGCACCAGCGTGCGGCCGCTTGCACATCGGTGGAGTTCTTGAACGTGACGATGCCGCTGAACGACAGGTGAGCGCCCATCTCGACACAGCGCTGCGCCTCGGCCGCGCCGCCGGTGAAGCAGTGGAAGACGGTGCGCTCGGGCATGCCCTCGGCGGTGAGGATGTCGAACGTCTCGTCCCACGCATCGCGGGTGTGGATGATGAGCGGCAGGCGACGTTCGTGCGCCAGTTGGATCTGGGCGGCGAAGGCGGTGCGCTGGATGTCGCGTGGCGAGTGGTCGTAGTAGTAGTCGAGGCCGGCTTCGCCGACGGCGATGACGTTCGGGTCGTCGAGGAACGGCACGATCGAGTCGACCCCGTGCACGGCCTCGTGCGGATGCAGACCGGCCGTGGCGTACACACCGGGGTGCGCGGCGGCGATGGCCACCGCTGCGGCCGTGGTGGCGGCATCGCAACCGACGGTGATCATCGTGCTGACCCCTGCGGCACGCGCGGCGCCCAGCACGTCGGCGAGCTCGGCGCCGCGCGTGTCGTAGAGGTGACAGTGGCTGTCGATCAGCTCGGGCGGGGTGGTGTCGGCCATCGGCTACTTGCGAGGGAAGAGCGGGTCGCCCTTCACCACAGTGGTGCCGCCGGGGTACAGGCCCCAGGTTGCGGCCTCGGGCAGGCGCTGGTCGCTCACCTGGCCGGGCAGGCCGAGGCGCTGCCACACCGCCTGACAGGTGGCGGGCAGGGCCGGCGAGACGAGCACGGTGACGATGCGCAGCGCCTCGAGCGCGTCGCCCATCACGGCATCGACTGCCGCGCCTGGCTCGGCCTTCCACGGCTCGTTGGCCTCGAGGTAGGCATTGGTGGCGCGGATGAGCGACCACGTGGCGTCGAGCGCGCGACTGGGCTGCACGTCGGCCCATCCGGCGATGGTGCCGGCCACGGCTTCGGCAGCCGCCTCGGCCAACGGTGAGTCGGCGCGCGGTGCGGGGCCAACGCCGTCGCACTTCTTGCCCACCACCGTGGCCACGCGTGACAGCAGGTTGCCGAAGTTGTTGGCGAGGTCGCTGTTGTAGCGGCCGGTGAGGCCCTCGTAGGTGAAGTCGCCGTCTTGGCCGAACGTGGTGTCGGCGAGCACGTAGTAGCGGAAGCCGTCGACCCCGAACTCGTCGATGAGATCGAGCGGGTTCACCACGTTGCCCGACGTCTTGCTCATCTTCTCGCCGCCCACCAGCAGCCAGCCGCCGACGGCCCAGCCCTTCGGCGGCTCGAGGCCTGCCGACATCAGCATGGCGGGCCAGTACACGCAGTGGTGGCGGATGATGTCTTTGCCGATGAGGTGGTAGTCGACCGGCCACCACTGCTCGAAGCGCTGCTGGTCGGTGCCGTAGCCGATGGCGGTGATGTAGTTGGCCAGGGCGTCGAACCACACGTAGGCGACGTGCTTGGGGTCCCACGGCAGCGGGATGCCCCACGTGAGGCTGGTGCGGCTGACCGAGAAGTCGCGTAGGCCCGAACGGATGAGGCCGAGGGCTTCGTTACCGCGGAACTCGGGCGTGATGGCACCGGGGTGCGCGGCGTACCAGTCGAGCAGCCGGTCCTGGAAGCGGCTGAGGCGGAAGAAGTAGTTCTCCTCCTCGAAGTACTCGACGGGCCGCTTGTGGATGGGGCACTGGTCGCCCGGCAGCAGCTCTTCGTCGGTGTAGTACTCCTCGCAGGCCACGCAGTACTTGCCCTGGTAGACGCCGAGTTCGATGTCGCCGGCGTCGTAGCAGCGCTGCAGCAGTTCCTGCACCCCGGCCCGATGTCGCGGTTCGGTGGTACGGATGAAGTCGTCGTTCGAGATGTTCAGCCGCTGCCACGCATCCTGGAAGAGCGGCGCGATGCCATCGGCGAACTCCTGCGGGGTCTTGCCGGCGGCGTCGGCCGCCTGCTGGATCTTCAGGCCGTGCTCGTCGGTGCCGGTGAGGAAGTGCACGTCGTCGCCGAGCAGCCGGTGCCACCGGCACAGGGCGTCGCCGATGATGGTGGAGTAGGCGTGCCCGAGGTGCGGGCGGGCGTTGACGTAGTAGATCGGTGTGGTGAGGTAGAAGTTGCTCACGGCGGGTCCTTTCGAGGAATGGCGGGCGTCGGCGGGGGGTCAGCTGCCGGTGCGCATTCGACGGGGTGGGACCAGGTACGTCACGGCGACAGGATACGTCGGTGCGGCCACCGGGCGGCAAGCACCTTCCGACTACGTTCGCCGTATGGATGCGCATCACCGCCAGTTGGGCCGGTACACGACGGTGCTGTTCGGGCACGAGCAGGGCAAGTACCCCGATGGCAACTCGGTGCTGGTGCAGGGTTCCACGGGCAGCGTGCTCATCGACCCCTCGCTCAGCGCGCGCGACATCGAGCCGCCGCTGGAGGTCGACACCGTGCTGCTCACCCACACCCACGAAGACCATGCCGCGGGCGTGGCGGCCGTTCGGTG
>JBIKLX010000201.1:0-5486 GCA_044359565.1 Ilumatobacteraceae bacterium | reverse complement strand
CGAGACGATCGACTCGATCGAGTACTTCGCGTTCCCCAACACGTTCTTCTTCCGCGGCCTGCAGTTCCCGATGGTGTACCGGTTCCTGCCCAGCGCCCACTCGGTCGACGAGTGCACGTTCGAGTTGCTGTTCCTGCGCCACCCGCCCACCGACGGCCCGGTGCCACCGCCAGCGGAGCCGGTCGACATCGGCATCGCCGACAGCTACGCGTCGGTGCCGGGGATGGACTCCGGCCTCGGCTTCGTCTACGACCAGGACACCGACAACCTCGGCGCGCAGACCCGCGGCTTCCACGGCAGCGCCCGGGGCGCGCAACAACTGGGCAACTACCAAGAGGTGCGCGCCCGGCACCTGCACCACACGATCGACGCCTATCTGGCGATGGGGCCGATCAGGCGTTGATGACGGGCACGGCCTGCATCGCGGCCGCCACCGCTTCGTCGCTGAGGTCGAGGTCGACCATGTTGCCGGCGAGGAACGACTCGTAGGCAGCCAGGTCGAGGTGGCCGTGGCCGCACAGTGCCGTGAGGATCACCTTCTCCTCGCCCGACTCCTTGCAGGCCAACGCCTCGCGCACTGCTGCGGCGATGGCGTGGGTGGGCTCGGGGGCAGGCACGATGCCTTCGGTGCGGGCGAACTGCATCGCCGCGGTGAAGCACTCGACCTGCGGGATGGCCACGGCCTCGGCCAGACCGAGTTCGTAGATGTGGCTGACCAACGGCGACATCCCGTGGTAGCGCAGGCCGCCGGCGTGGATCGGGTCGGGGATGAACCCGTGGCCGAGGGTGTGCATCTTCATCAGCGGGGTCATGCCGGCGGTGTCGCCGAAGTCGTAGCGGTACTCGCCCTTGGTGAGGCTGGGGCACGCGGCCGGTTCGACGCAGCGGATCGTCGGATTCATCCGGCCCGCCAGCTTCTCGCGCAGGAACGGGAAGGCGAGGCCACCGAAGTTCGAGCCGCCACCGGTGCAGCCGACGAGCACGTCGGGCTGCTCACCCACCTTGGCGAGCTGCAGCAGCGCTTCTTCACCGATGATGGTCTGGTGCATCAGCACGTGGTTGAGCACGCTGCCCAACGCGTAGCGCACCGTCGGGTCGGCCACCGCCATCGCCACCGCTTCGCTGATGGCGATGCCGAGGCTGCCCGGATGATCGGGGTTCTCGGCCAGCAGCGACCGGCCGTACTCGGTGATCGGCGAAGGGCTCGAGTGCAGCGTGGCGCCGTAGATCTCCATCATCGTGCGGCGATAGGGCTTCGAGCGGTAGCTGGCCGCCACCTGCCACACCTCGCACTCGAGGCCGTACTGCGCACACGCGAACGCCAGCGAGGTACCCCACTGGCCGGCGCCGGTCTCGGTGGTGAGCTTCCGCACACCCTCCTGCTTGTTGTAGTAGGCCTGCGGCACGGCGGTGTTCGGCTTGTGCGAACCGGCCGGGCTGACACCCTCGTACTTGTAGTAGATGCGCGCCGGGGTGCCGAGCGCCTGCTCGAGGCGGTGGGCGCGGAACAGCGGGCTCGGCCGCCACAGGCGGTAGATGTCGAGCACACCGCCGGGGATGTCGACGTAGCTGGCGGAGGTGACCTCCTGCTCGATGAGCGCCATCGGGAACAGCGGCGCAAAGTCGTCGGGACCCGCAGGCTGCAACGTGCCCGGGTGCAGCGGCGGCGGAGGCGGCGACGGCAGGTCGGGAATGACGTTGTACCACTGGGTGGGCATCTCGTCTTCGGTGAGCAGGATCTTGTTGGGAACCTTGGTGGCCATGCCGGGAAAATAGTCGATGCCTGCGCGGGTCTCAGAACGGAGGTCGCGAGCGACGCCGCCATCACGCACGCCACCCGGAACCCCACCCGAGACACGGTCGGATCAGGCCGCGACCGTGTCGAGCCGGGTGATCTCGGTACCGTCGGGTCGGTAGACGTGCCAGCAGCCGTGTTCGTCGCGCCGCGCGCTGTAGCCCTGACGTTTCACGAGGTTGTGGTGCCCGCACGCTGGCCCGCCGTCGTCGTGGTCGGTGCGGCCACCTTCGAAGGCCCAGCCGTGGAGGTGATCGGCCTGCAGCCGGCCCGGCGGCGCGTTGCAGCCGGGCCACAGACATCGTCGTTCGAGCAACAGCACGGCCTCGCGTGCCCCACCACGGAACAAGCGCGAACGGCGACCGAGGTCGATGACCCGGCCCGCCGAGTCGAGCACCACCCGGCGCAGCTGACCCACCAGCATTGCGGCCAACACATCGGCCCGCGGCAACTGCACCCCGTCGACCGTCTCGCACCGCCGCCACAACACCTCGTCGGGCGACCGCGGCACTGCGCCAGCACCGGCGGCATCGGCGCCCGCCGACTCGACCCCGGCAGACTCGACCCCGGCCGCATCGACCCTGGCCGCCTCGGCGAGCAACTCGGCCGCCGTGCGGGCATCGACCACCACGTTCACCAACGGCTCGCCCGACCGCGGCACACCCGGGGCCGATGCCGCCGCGGCGAAGATGGCCAGCATCGCATCGAACCGGCGCTGAGCATCGGTGCGGGGCAGGAACCCGCGGGCGAGATCGGCGCCCACCTGCTGGCGCGCCACGGTCCAGTCGGTGAGGAACTCGGCCTCGCAGAAGCGGTCGAACACCTCGCGCAGCACGGCCCCGTCGTACGCGCCACCGTTGGCGCGCAGCACCACCTCGTCGCCCACCTGCACCAGATGCGCACTGCGCCGCCGGTGCGCACCCTGGTGGCTGCGCGCCGCGCCATCGCTGTCGGCCACGGCCACCCACCGCCGCACCAGGAGGGCGAACTCGTCGGCACGGAGCCGCAGTACCTGGGCCCCGAACAACCCGTCGGCCTCACCCACCTGCTCGCGGCACCGCGGATTGCGCTCGACATCGCCCAGCACGGCGAGGTGCGCGAGCCCGACCCGTCCGTCCTCGGCCAGCGACCGCACCGACGGCAGCCGACCCAGCACCCGGCCCAGGCGCAGCAGCCCTTTCGACTCGGCCACCGACCAGCCGAACATCGCCCGCCCCCACGCTGCAGCGTCGACATGACCGTCGTCGAGATGCGCACCGCGCCGACTCAGTTCGGCCAGCCCACTGGCCACCGCCACCTCGGCCTGGCGGCGCAACCGCTCGGCCTGGGCGACGAACGCAACGAGATCGGCCGAGGCCAGCGCCTCGAACTCGGGGACAGCGAACCCCGGTGCGTCGATTCGTGCTGCGGCCAGCGACTCCATACGCACACCCTGCCTGAGGGGTGTGACACGGTTACCCGATCAGCCGCCGATGTGCAGCGGAAAGGCCTCAGGCCTTGCCCGCGTCGTCGACGACAGCCATCACGTCGAGGCCGGCGAAGCGGCCCTGCGTATCGGGCACCTCGGCCACCGGGTCGTCGACATCGTCGTACTCCAACCGCAGTGCACGGCTCATCGTGGCGTGCATCGCGTAGGTGGCCGTGATGTACGTGAACTCGAGGATCTCCTCATCGCTGAGGTGCTGCTGCAGCGTCGTGAACACGGCATCGGGCACGCGGCCGTGCTGCAGCACCAGGCAGTCGGTGTAGGCCAGCACGGCACGCTCGACGGGCGACCAGCAGTCGGCCACGCTCCACGCCGGCAGCGCGTCGACCTGCTCGTCGGTGAAGCCCACGTCGCGGCACGCCTTGCAGTGCTGGCTGAACACGAATCGGCTGCCCACCAGGAAGCCGGCCCGGGTCTGGCCCAACTCGCGCAGCTTCGGAGCGAGCAGCCGATTGGGCGATCGGTAGAACTGGAAGCCGGCCGTGGTGTGGTCGAACGCATCGGGCACCAGCGCGAACACGGTCCACCAGTTGCCCGGCGTGCCCGACGCCGTTCCGGGATCGACCACCGGGTCGCGGTCGCCGAACAGCATGCGGTACATCGCCTGGGCAAATTGGTGGGCGTCGTCGCGGCCCACCTCGCGCAGCCGGGGCACGGCTCAGACCTTCGAGTTCTCGCGCACGTCGGCGGTGAGCAGTCGGTGCGCCTCGGGCGGGTTGGGGCTGAAGCCGGGCGTGTCGCGGCACAGTTCGACCATGATGCCGTTGGGGTCGACGTAGTACAGCGAGTGGCACCAGCCGTGGTCGACCTCCATCAGTGGGGCGACACCGGCGGCGGTCATGCGGGCCCGCACCTCCTCCTGCTGCTCGGCGGTGGCCCGGAACGCGCAGTGGTTCACCCACACCGGCACACCCACGCTGTCGGCCAGGTCGGTCTTCCACTCGGGCTGCTCGCCCACGCCCTCGAACTGGAAGAAGGCGATGGCTTCGTGCTTGCCGTCGCTGTCGGGGCCGATGTCAAAGAAGATGTGCCGCATCCACGTGCTCTCGCCGTGGGCCTGCACCTCGGTGTGCACGAGCGGGAACCCCATCAACTCCTCGTAGAAGCGCGTGGTGGCTTCGACATCGCGGGTGGCATAGGCAACATGGTGCAGCGGCATGCGCGGACGTTACCGCGGCGTGTCAGCCCAAGGCTTCCTCAGCGGCAGCAAGCAGCACGTCCTCGCCGTTTGCCTCGCGCACGATGGAATCGACCGTGCGAGGCACCTTCACGTCGGGAACGACACCGATCCCCTCGAGGTGGATCTTGCCGGTCGTGTCGACGGCACGGCCGGTGGTGATCTGCACCATGATCCCCTCGGGCATTGCGAACTGAGTCACCGCCCCTCCGAGGCCGTCCGTCGCGTCGTAGCCCACGATGGTTGCCCGATCGTCGACGGTGAGGTCGTAACCGAAGAACTCGCAGGCGCTGAAGCAGCCCGGCCCCACGATGGCGACCACCTTCCCACCGAACCGCTGGGTCGCCGGTGGCGGGATCATCGTCGCTTCCCACTGGGGATCGAGCCGGAAGTCGTCGATCGACTCGTCGTACCATGCCGTGTTCCCCACCGGGGTGCGGTCGTCGAAGAAGTACGCCGCCATCTGATCGGCCACGTAGCCGCTGCCACCGCCATTGGCGCGCAGGTCGATGACGAGCGACTCGACCCCGTAGTCGGTCATCGTCGCCAGGGCGCGCTCCCAGAGGCGGACGGTCAACTGGTAGTCGTCGGAGAACGACGTGATGCGGATGTAGCCGGCCCCGCTCGGCAGCAGTTCGAACTCGACCGGCAACTCGGTGCCGTCGAGCCCGGCGTAGACCGACGACGCCTGCAGGCTGTCGGTCTCGTCGACGACAGCAAGGCTGACCGTGCGTTCGGGCCCGCCCGGGTTCGCGTACGCCACCTCCACGGGTTCACCGTCGAGCGGGAAGCGGGTGGCGTAGCGCAGTTGCGGCAGGCGTCGGCCACGCTCGCTGCTGAACGGACCCGACGGCGGCTCGACCGCCTCGACCACGTCGCCGATCGGCTGACCACTCATCGCCGACACCGTGGCGCCCACGACGAGACCGGCTTCCTCGGCCGGGCTGCCCGGGGCGACGTACGAGACGACGACGGTGCCGTCATCGGCCTCGGCGATGGCGATGCCGAGGCCGCCGGCGAACGGCGCG
>JBIKLX010000004.1:0-61435 GCA_044359565.1 Ilumatobacteraceae bacterium | reverse complement strand
CCTCGCCGCTGCTGCAGATTCCCCTTTAGCCTCTCACCATCGTGATGATCGCCCGCGACCTGGCCCGCCTGGCCGACCCGTACGACGTGGTCGTCGTCGGCGGCGGCATCACGGGTGTCTGTGTGGCTCGCGAGGCTGCCGGCCGCGGCCTGCGCACGCTCATCATCGACAAGTCTGACTTCGGGCACGGCACCAGTTCGGCCACGTCGAAGCTCATCCACGGCGGCATCCGATACCTCGAGACGTACGAGTTCGCTGTCGTTCGCGAGAGCCTCCGCGAGCGGCGGGTGCTGGCTCTTGCGGCGCCGCATCTGGTCAGCCAGCGGCGGTTCCTCATGCCCGCTTGGCGCTGGAGCAAGCCGAACACGGCGCTCATCGGTGCCGGCGTGGGGCTGTACACGGCCTTGGGATTCGACCGGAACCGGCACATGCCCCGGCCGATGCGAATCCCGCTGCCGCGCTGGGTCGGCCGCAAGCAGTTGCAGCAGGCCGTCCCCTGGATCGACCCCGAAGGTCTGCAGGGTGCCTTCGCCTACCACGACACGTTCAACCTGCATCCCGAGCGACTGCTGCTGGCACTGCTGCAGTCGGCGGTCGACACGGGCGCGCAGGCCTGCAACCACATCGAGGCCACCGGGTTCGTCACCACGGCCGGTGCCGACGGCACTGTGTCGGTGGAGGGTGTCGAGGTGGTCGATCGACTGAGTGGCACCACGCACCGCATCGCCGCTCGCACCGTCGTGAACGCCGGTGGCCCGTGGATGGACCTCGTCCTCCAGCGCCTCGGCCGCCCGATGGGTGTGACGGTGAACCGCAGCAAGGGCGTGCACCTGCTCACCACACCCGTGGGCGGCGCGGGCCAGGTGACCGACACGGTGTTCGCCCGTGCCCGCAGCGGCCGCCACGTCATCGTGTCGCCCTGGCAGGGCTACTCGTTCATCGGGCCCACCGACACGCCGGTCGACGACACCCCCGACACCGTGCGAGCCGACCACGACGACGTCGAGCTGATCCTGCAGACGGTGAACGACACCATCTCAGGTGGTCACCGCAAACTCACGCTCGACGACATCGAGGCCACCACCGTCGGCGTGCGTCCGCTCATCTCACAGGGCGGAAAGGACTCGTACACCACCAGCCGCCGCCACGAGTTGTACGACCATGCCCCATCGGGCGTGCGCAACCTGTGGTCGATCGGTGGTGGCAAGTGGACCACCGGCCGAGCCCTCGGTCATGAGACCGTGGTGGCCCTGCTCGACTCTGCAGCGCTGCGCGGGGTGGCCACCCGGCGGTTCGACTCGCGGAGCGAGCCGGTGTCGAGCGCGTTCGGTTGGGCCGAAGACGCCGAACCGTTCCTGGGCCAGGCTGCTGCAGCACGGCCGTCGCTCGGTCTGGGCGCCAGCACGATGCTGCATCTCGCCCGCTTGTACGGCACCGAGTACGTGCGGGTGCTCGACCTCGTCGAACGCGACCCCCGGTTGGGCCAGCGGCTCTCGAACCGGCCCGAACGGCTCGACATCGCCGCCCAGGCAGTCTTCGCCGTCACCCACGAGAGCGCCTGCACGCTGGCCGATGTCATCGATCGCCGCCTGGTGTTGGGCACGCTCGGCCAGGTCGACCGCACCGAGGTCGAGCGGGTGGCCGTCGCCGTGGCGCCGGTGCTGGGCTGGTCGGTCGAGCAGACAGCGGCCGCAGTCGATGCCGAGCTCGCCCGTCGTGCCGCCATCGTCGCCCGCTGGCGTCGCTAGCCTCTCGCCATGGCCATCGACGTCACCGACGCAACCTTCGAGCGAGATGTCATCGAACGCTCGCTCACCACCCCTGTCATCGTCGACCTGTGGGCGCCCTGGTGCGGTCCGTGCCGCACGCTCGGGCCCATCCTCGAAAAGGTCACCGACGCCACCGACGGCCAAGTCGTGATGGTGAAGGTGAACGTCGACGAGAACCCGGCCATCAGCCAGGCGTTCCGGGTGCAGTCGATCCCGGCGGTGTACGCCGTGGCCGGTGGTCAGGTGGTCGACGGGTTCGTCGGCGCCCAGCCCGAGCACCTCGTCGAGCAGTTCGTGGCGTCGCTGCTGCAGTCGCCCGACGACGACGTGTTCACGCAGCTTCTCGAAGCCGGCGACGAAGCCAGCCTGCGCCAGGCGCTCGAGATGCAGCCCGACAGCGAAGACGTCATCGTCGCGCTCGGCGAACTGCTCGTGGCCGATGGTCGCAACGACGAGGCGCTCGCCCTGCTGGCGCGCATCCCCGAGACCGATCGCACCCGCCACCTCGCGGCGCTCGCCCGGGTGAACCTGCCTCCCGACGACGACCACGACGCCACGCTCACGGCGCTGCTCGACCGCGTGAGGGGCGACGACGAGGCTCGCCAGCAGTTCGTCGACATCCTCGAACTGATGGGTCCGAACGACCCACGCACGGCGCAGTATCGGCGCCAACTCGCCTCGCGTCTGTACTGACGCTGCCGCGGCGCCGGTAGCGTCGCTCCCACTTCCCCCGATGTGCCCTGCGCTCGCGCGCCCTGCACGGAGCCCGGCGCCTGTGCGCCGTCCCCGGAGGAGCAGTGGTGGACGTACTCCCGCCCCGTCCTGTCCCGCCACGATCGATCACGGCGCGCCTGCGCGACTGGATCGAGTGGTTCGGTCTCGCCCGTCTCGTCGTCGGCGCGCTCAGCGTGCTCGCCGTCGGCCTCGGCGGCTACTGGTTGCTGCGCGCCCCGGCCACGCCGGTCGAGGCCGGTCTGCCGATGGCGCCGGGCGCTGCCGGTCAGCCGGTTCCGTCGACGTCCGCACCACCGACCGGCCTGGTGCCGGCCAGCACCATCGCGGCCGCCGCGCCCACCACCGCGGCGGTCGTGGCGCCCGACACCATCGTGGTGCACGTGGCCGGGGCCGTGGTCGTGCCAGGTGTGTACCGCCTGCCCGCCACGGCCCGGGTGGTCGATGCGCTCGCCGCCGCGGGTGGTGCTGCGCCGATCGCCCGTACCGATGCGGTGAACCTGGCCGCCACGGTGCACGACGGCGACCGGGTGTACGTGCCCACGGTCGACGAGGTGCCATCGGTGCCTGCCGGTGTGTCGGGAACGGCAGCGCCCGGTGGTGTCGCGGCGGGCGTGCCCAGCGGGCCGGTGAACCTGAACACGGCAACGGTCGATGAACTCGACGGCCTGCCCGGGGTCGGTCCGGCCACGGCCGCGGCCATCGTTGCCTACCGCGATGCAAACGGCCCGTTCGCCTCGGTCGAGGGCCTCGCCGATGTGCGCGGCATCGGTCCTGCCAAGCTCGAGGCCATCCGATCGTTGGTCACGACATGACTGCCGGACGAGATCGGTTCAGAGCAGGCTGCGGCCGAGCACCAGGTTGGCGCCCAGCACCGCCAGGCCGGTACCTGCCCACACCGCCACCGCCATCCAGGCGAACTCGCCCCAGAACCGGGCCCACGTGGCTGGCGTGTCGCGGGTGGCCCGTCGCGCGGCGAACCAACCGAGCCCCAGCCACAGCAACGCGCTGGCCGCGACCGCCAGCAGCACCACCTTGGCGCCGCTGCGCAGTGGCACTCCCGCCGCTGGTAGCGCGGGCGCGGCGAGCAGGGCCAGGGCGAAACCGCCCACGCCGCGGCCTGTGCTGGTGCTGCTCCACAGCAGCAGCAACGCGGTCGCACCGAGCGCAGCGGGCACGATCAGCGCCACGACGGGCCCGGTGCTGCGGATGGAGCGTCGTCGTGCCGCGTTTGTCGGGTCGACGGGCTGCCGCGGGGCTGCGGTGGGCTGCTGCGCCCGCATCGGTTGCGGAGTGGCCCGCTCTGCCGCCCTCGGTGCCGCCCGCGGAGTCGCCCCGGGCACGGTGGCGGCCCAGAGGTCGTCGGCAGTGCTGGCCGGGGCAGGGGCAGCGGCAGGTTGCCGGGAATCGAGCGCTTCGAGGCCGCGCAGGTAGTGGTCGTCACCCGGGCGCCGTTCCATGAGGCCAGGCTACGACGCCGAGCACGACGGTTGGTGGCAGCCTGTCGACGACCGACTCGCGGTGCTGCTCGGTACAGCGGCCGTCGTGGGCGTGTGGCAGGGGAGCAGGGCAGTTCCTCTCGTGCTGCTCGTGGCGGTGGCGGTGGGTGCTGTCGGCCGCCGGGTCGATGTGGCCGTGCTGCTGGTCGCACTGGTGTCGGTCGGTGCCGTCCTGGGCGACGCAGCCTGGCGGTCGGTGGCGCCCGATGCCCTCGGCCCGTATCGCGGCTGGGCCACCGTGAGGGGCGACCCCGAGCCAGCTGGCACGGCGATGCGTGCGGTGCTGGAGGTCGAGGGTGAGCGGTTCCGGGTGCTGGTGTACGGCGCCCGCCGGCACCGCCTCGGGCGCCTCCACGACGGCGAACGGGTGCAGGTGGTCGGCGAGCGCGTGGCGCTCGGTGGAACCTTCCGCCGCAGCCAGCAGGTGCGCCACATCGTCGGCGACCTGCGGGTCGAACTCCTCGGCGACACGGCCACCGCAGCGCCGCTGCGGCGGGCGACCAATCGAATGCGCGATGCGTTGCGACGGAGCGCCGAGCGAACAATGGCCAGCGATCAGGCGGCACTGTTCCTGGGCCTTGTCATCGGCGACGACAGCCGCCAACCGCCGGCACTCGTCGAGGCGTTCCGCGCCGGCGGTCTGTCGCACCTCACTGCCGTCTCGGGGCAGAACGTGGCCTATGTGATCGCGCTCGCGGGGCTCGGCCTGCGGCGGTTGCCGCGCTGGTGGCGGCTGGCCGCGACCCTCGCCCTCATCGGCTGGTTCGTGGTACTCACCCGCGCCGAACCGTCGGTGGTGCGAGCAGGGACGATGGCCGCCTGGTCGGCCGTGGCCTTCGCGCTCGGCCGCGAGCGCACACCGCTGCGCACGCTGTGCCTGGCGGCGGTCACGCTGGTGTTCGTCGACCCACTGCTGGTGTGGTCGGTGGGATTCTGGCTGTCGGTCGGTGCCACCGCCGGCGTGTGCGTGGTGGCCCCGGCGGTGGCGTCGCGGCTGGCCGGGCCCACCTGGCTGGTGGCGCCGCTGTCGGTCACCCTGGGAGCACAGATCGGTGTGCTGCTGCCCAGCGTGCTGGTGTTCCAGCGTTTCCCGGTACTGGGCATACCCGCGAACCTGCTGGCCGTACCGGTGGCCGGGTTGGTGATGCTGTACGGCATCCCTGCCGCGCTGGTTGCGGCAGTGCTGCCCGAGGTGCTGGCACAGGTGGTGATGTGGCCGTGCACGGTGGCCACCCGCTGGGTGAGCGTGGTGGCCGAACTGGCGGCGCGACTGCAGCCGTCGGGCGTTGCTGCCGTCGTGGTGGGTGTGTTGGAACTGGCCGTGCTGGTCGGGCTGGTGGTGGCGCGTTGGCGCGACCGGGCAGCCCCTGTGCGACGATGAGCGCGATGACTGTGCACCTGGTCACCGGCGACGACGAGATGCTGCTCGCGAACGGCGTGCTCGACCTCGTCCACGCGCTGGTGGGCGACAACGACCGCACGCTCATGGTCGACGAGTTCGACGGCACCGAGTACCTGCTGCGCGACGTGGTCGATGCTGCGCTCACCCCGCCGCTGTTCACCGGCCGTCGCGTCGTGGTGGCCCGCGGCGTGGGTCGTTTCGTCGCCGACGACGTCGCTGTGCTCGTCGCGTACCTGGCTGATCCGCAACCCGAGACCGACCTGGTGCTCGGTGCTGGTGGAGGCCGGCTGCCCAAGGCGCTCACCGATGCGCTGAAGCAGTGCGGCGCGAACGTCGTCGAGACGGCACCCCCTTCGAAGGCGAAAGATCGCCAGGCGTGGATCGCCGAACAGTTCCAGGCAGCGCACCTGCACCTCGACGCCGGGGCGATGGCCCTGGTGGCCGGATGGATGGGCGAAGACGCGGGTCGTCTGCCCAGCGTCGTCGACACGCTGGTGAGCACCTACGGCACCAGCGGCCGGTTGAGTCGCGACGACGTGGCACCGTTCCTCGGCGAGGCGGGCGATGTGCCCCCGTGGGACCTCACCGATGCCATCGACCGCGGCGAGACCACGGTGGCGCTCACCCTGTTGCACCGCATGATCGACTCCGGCGGTAGGCATCCGTTGGCGGTGATGTCGATCCTGCACGGCCACTATTCCAAGTTGCTGAAGCTCGACGGGGCCGAGGCGCGCGACGAGGCCAGCGCCGCCGCAGCGATGGGCATCAAGCCGGGATTCCCGGCGCGCAAGGCGCTCGACCAGTACCGCCGGCTCGGCAGCGGTGGGGTGGTGCGCGCCATCGGCCTGTTGGCCCAGGCCGACCTCGACCTGCGCGGTGCGAAGGACTGGCCCGATTCGTTGGTGATGGAAGTGCTCGTCGCCCGGCTCACCAAACTCGTCGCCGGCCGCCGCTGACCGGACGCGACACGGCCCGGGCACCGGGCCCGGGCCGTGATCGGCGATTCGGTTGTGTCGCTCGGCTCAGCCGGCGGCGTTGACCTGCTTCATCAGGCGGCTCTTGCGGCGGGCGGCCTGGTTGGGGTGGATGATGCCCTTGGCGGCGGCCATGTCGAGGCGCTTCACGGCCAGACGCACGGCCTCGCCGTTGTCGTCGGCGCCGATCGACTTGGTGGCGGTCTTGACGCGGGTCTTCAACTCGCTCTTGACGGCCTTGTTGCGTGCAGCAGCCTTCGCATTGGTGAGGTTGCGCTTCTTCTGGCTCTTGATGTTTGCCACGCTGGGAATCTCCTACGATCACTGTTCGCGCCCGACCCCGGTGGGCGCAGAGCGACGCCCGATACTACCAGCGGCCGGTAGAGTCACCACACCCCCGAGCGCTCGAAGCAGCATGGACCTCGCCCGCATCCGCAACTTCTCGATCATCGCGCACATCGATCACGGCAAGTCGACCCTGTCCGACCGCATCCTCGAGATGACCGGCGCAGTCGACGCCCGCGAGATGCGCGCCCAGTACCTCGACTCGATGGACCTCGAGCGCGAGCGTGGCATCACGATCAAGGCCCAGAACGTGCGGGTCGAGTGGAAGGGCCACACCCTGCATCTCATCGACACGCCCGGCCACGTCGACTTCGGCTACGAGGTCAGCCGGTCGCTGGCCGCGTGTGAAGGCGTGGTGCTGGTGGTCGACGCCGCCCAGGGCATCGAGGCCCAGACCCTGGCCAACTGCTATCTGGCACTCGAGCACGACCTCGAGATCGTCGCCGCGCTGAACAAGATCGACCTGCCCGCGGCCGAACCCGACCGCTATGCCGCCGAGATCGAGCAGGTGCTCGGTATCCCCGCCGACCAGATCCTGCGCATCTCGGCCAAGACCGGCGTGGGGGTCGACGATCTGCTCGACGCCGTGTGCGAACGCATCCCGGCCCCGAAGGGCGACGCCGATGCGCCGTTGCAGGCGCTCATCTTCGACAGCCAGTTCGACCAGTACCGAGGTGTGGTCAGCTCCATCCGGGTGATGAACGGCCGGATGACCAACGGCAGCCGCCTGAAGTTCATGCAGACCGGCGCCCTGCACGAGATCATCGAGATCGGTGCCCGCCGCCCGGTACCCACACCGCTGCCCGAACTGGGGCCCGGCGAGGTCGGCTATCTCATCGCCGGCATCAAAGATGTGGCCGAGGCCCGCTCGGGCGAAACCGTCACCACGGCTGCGCACGGCGCGACCGAGGCACTACCCGGCTACCGCGACCCGAAGCCGATGGTGTTCTGCGGGTTGTACCCCATCGATGGCGACGACTTCGAGAACCTGCGCGAGAGCCTGCAGAAGCTGAAGCTGAACGATGCCTCGGTCACCTACGAGCCCGAGTCGTCGGGTGCGCTGGGGTTCGGCTTCCGCTGCGGTTTCCTCGGCCTGTTGCACATGGAGATCGTGAAGGAGCGTCTCGAGCGCGAGTTCAACCTGGCGCTCATCGCCACGGCCCCCAGTGTCGAGTACCGGGTGCACAAGACCAACGGCGAGATCTCGCTGGTCGACAACCCCGCCGATCTGCCGATGCCGCAGTCGATCGACTACATCGAAGAGCCGTACTTCCGGGTCAGCATCATCACCCCCAAGGAGTACACCGGCACGTTGATGGACCTGTGCCAGAGCCGTCGCGGCGACATGACCAAGCTTGAGTACCTGTCGCCCGAGCGCGTCGAACTGCACTACAAGATCCCGCTCGCCGAGGTGGTGGTCGACTTCTTCGACCAGATGAAGAGCCGCACCCAGGGCTACGCCAGCCTCGACTACGAGTTGAGCGGCTACGAGCGCAGCAACCTGGTGAAGGTCGACCTGCTGCTGAACAGCATCCCGGCCGACGCGTTCAGCACCATCGTCCACCGCGACAAGGCGTTCGCCTACGGCAGCCGCATGTGCGAGAAGCTGAAGGAACTCATCCCGCGGCAGATGTTCGACGTGCCCATCCAGGCGGCCATCGGCGGCAAGGTCATCGCCCGCGAGACGGTGAAGGCCAAGCGCAAAGACGTGCTCGCCAAGTGCTACGGCGGCGACATCTCGCGTAAGCGCAAACTGCTCGAGAAGCAGAAAGAGGGCAAGAAGAAGATGAAGTCGATCGGGCGCGTGGAGGTGCCCGGCGACGTGTTCATCTCTGCCCTCAAACTCGATGACTGACGCGAGAGACTGCACGCGTGGCTGAGTCGCGGATGTTCCGTTCGTTGCGGCACCGCAACGCGCGGCTGTTCTTCGTCGGCCTGATCGTCAGCAACATCGGCACCTGGATCCAGTCGACGGCGATGTCGATCGTCGTCTACCGGCTCACCGGCCGCGGCACCGACGTCGGCATCACCCTGCTGTGCCAGTTCCTGCCGATGCTGTTGCTCGGTGCCTGGGCCGGGGCGGTGGCCGACCGGGTGAGCAAGCGCAAGATGGCGCTCGTCACCCAGACAGGCATGGGGTTGCAGGCGGTGCTACTGGGCGTGCTCGAACTCACCGGCCACATGTCGCTACCGGTCATCTACGCCTTGTCGCTCGTGCTCGGCGTGCTCGCCGCACTCGACAACCCGGCTCGCCGCGGCCTGGTGGTGGAACTGGTCGAGCGCGACGAGATCACCAACGTGCTGGCGCTCAACACCGCCGTGATGACCGGTTCGCGCATCTTCGGGCCGGCGCTCGCTGCGGCGCTGGTGGGCCCGCTCGGACCGGGTTGGTTGTTCATCATCAACGGCGTGTCGTTCCTCGCCATCGTGTTCCCCATTCTGGCGATCGACGCCTCGGCGCTGCACCGTGGTCCGCCCGCGCCGCGCGGCGGCAAGCCCGTGCGCGAGGCCCTGTCGTTCATCCGTCGCGACCACACGCTGTTCGTGCTGTTCTGCGTGTTCACCGTGGTGGGCACATTCGCGTTCAACTACTCGGTGTCGCTGCTGAAGATCGCCGACGTGCGCTTCGGCGACGAGCGGCTGTTCGGCTGGTTGCTCGCGGTCACCAGCATCGGCAGCGTGGTCGGTTCGCTGTTCACTGCCGGACGGCATGCGGTCGGGATGCGGTACTTCTTCAGCGCCGCCGTGTTGCTCGGCCTCAGTGGTCTCGCTGTCGCCTGGTCGCCCTCGATCTGGCTGGCATACGTGGCGTCGCTGCCCCTCGGTGCGGGAGGCGCGGCGATGATCGCTGCGCTGAACGGCATCACCCAGATGGAGTCGCCGCCCGACATGCGTGGCCGACTGCTGGCGCTCGGTGCCGTCGCCTTCCTCGGCACCACGCCCATCGGCGCGCCCATCACCGGGTGGGTGGCCGACCGGGTGAGCGCCGAGTGGAGCCTCGCCTATGGCAGCGTGATCACCCTGGTGTGCGTCGCCGGAGGAGTTGCCTGGTACGGCCGCTCAGTCGGCGGTGATGTTCCAGCCGGTCAGCACTCGGTCGCCGCGGCGGTCCTCGATGATGGCGATGCTGGCGGTGTCGTTGTAGAAGGCACCCGCAGCCTCGAGCGGTAGGCCCAACAGGCGGGCGGTGAGTGCCCGGCCGAGATGCCCGTGGGTGAAAGCGACCACCACGCCACCCGATGCCATGCGTTCGGTCTTGGCGATGAACGAGTCGCAGCGGGCGGCGACCGCCGCAGGGCTCTCGCCGCCGGGGCAGCCGCTGGTGAACAGGGTCCAGTCGGGCTGAGCCTCGCGGATCTCGGCGATGGTCAGTCCCTCGTAGTCGCCGTAGTCGACCTCGGCCAGCATCGGCACCTCTTCCACCGTCGCATCGGGCACGACGAGCGCGGCGGTTTCGCGGGCGCGGGCCAGCGGACTGGTGCACACCAGTGAGGGGCCCGGCTGGCCACGCTCGACCCGCTCGTCGAGGATGCGGCGCAGCACAGCGCGGAGGCGACGGGTCTGATCGCGGCCGAAGTCGGTCAGGTCGATATCGGTGCGGCCGGTGTGGCGGCCGCTGCTCGACCACTCGGTCGCTCCGTGGTTGATGAGCAGCACCATCGATGGCCCAGGATGTGACACGGCGACACCCTAGGTGACAAGGTCGAGTCGATGCCTCGTTCACTGCTCTGGTTCCGGCGCGACCTGCGCATCGACGACCATCCGGCGCTGGCGGCAGCCGCTGCGGCCGGCGAGGTGGTGCCGGTCTTCGTCGTCGATCCTCGGCTCGTGGCATCGTCGGGTGCGCCGCGATTGGCCTATATGCGGGCTGCGTTGCAGGTGCTCGACGATTCGCTCGGTGGTGCGCTCGTCTACCGGTACGGCGACCCAGTCGATGTGGTTCCGGCGCTCGCCGCCGAGGTGGGAGCCGATGCCGTGTACGTCAGCCGCGATTTCGGGCCGTACGGTCGCGGCCGCGACACCGAGGTAGCGCACCGACTGTCGGCCGACGATCGCCGCCTCATCGGGGTGGGCAGCCCCTACGCCGTCGATCCGGGTCGGGTGACCAAGGCCGACGGCACCCCGTACGCGGTGTTCACCCCGTTCTCGCGCGCCTGGCTGGCCGTAGGTGCCGAGTCGTGGCGTGCGCCGGTGGCCACACCGCGACCCGGGTCGGTGGCCTGGCACGGTGCCCCGGCGGTGCACTGCGATGGCCCGCTCGCCGTGGTGGACGGAGCCCCGCCGCTGCCGCCGGTCGGTGCCGCCGAGGTGCACGCCCAGTGGACCTCATTCCGTGCCGAGGGCCTCGACGCGTACGACAGCCGACGCGACCTGCCCGCCGTAGAGGGCACCAGCCGCCTGTCGGCAGCCATCCGGTGGGGTGTGGTCCATCCGCGCACTCTGCTGGCCGACCTGCTGCCCGAGCGACCGCACGAGGTGTTCCGCTCCGAGCTGGCCTGGCGCGACTTCTACGCCGATGTGCTGTTCCGCCGACCGGAGACGGCCTGGCAGAACCTGCAACGGTCGATGGACGCGATGCCGGTCGACACCGATGCCGCGGCGCGTGCCCGGTTCGACGCTTGGTGCGCCGGGCGCACTGGCTACCCGATCGTCGACGCGGGCATGCGTCAGCTGCTCTCGTCGGGATGGATGCACAACAGGGTGCGGATGATCGTGGCCAGCTTCCTGGTGAAAGATCTCCATCTGCCCTGGCAATGGGGCGCCCGGCACTTCATGCGGCACCTCGTCGACGGCGACCTGGCCTCGAACAACCACGGATGGCAGTGGGCGGCCGGTACGGGCACCGACGCAGCACCGTACTTTCGCGTGTTCAACCCCACCAGCCAGTCCGAGCGGTTCGACCCCGCCGGCGACTACATCCGCCGCTGGGTGCCCGAATTGGCCGACCAGTCGGCATCCACCATCCACCAGCCCGGGCTGCTGCGCCCCGAGGCGTACCCGGCCCCGATCGTCGACCACGCCGCCGAACGCGACGAGGCGCTGCTGCGGTACCGGACGCTCAGGGCCAACACTCGCTAGCCTGACCCGCACACCAACGAGGCCAGCCCATGCTTGACGAGCGCAAGACAGCCATTCTGCGGGCGATCGTGCAGGAGTACATCGCCACCGCGCAACCCGTCGGATCGGGTCACGTCGCGTCCATGGCCGGGTTGCAGGTCAGTTCGGCGACGGTACGCAACGAGATGGCGGTGCTCGAACAGGAAGGGTTCCTGGTCCAGCCGCACACCTCGGCGGGTCGTATCCCCACCGACAAGGGCTACCGGTTCTTCGTCGACCACCTCACCGAACCCGGCCGCCTCGACACCGGCACCCAGCAGCAGGTGGGGGCATTCTTCGATGCCACCCATGTGCGGCTCGAAGAGTTGCTGCACCGCACCTCCAATCTGCTTGCCTCGCTCACCACCCACACGTCGCTCGTGGTCGGCCCCGCGGTCGACCGGGCCACCATCCGGTCCATCCAGGTGGTCGGTGTCTCGATGCGGGTGGCGGTAGTGGTGGCGGTGCTGTCGAACGGGTCGGTCGAGAACGAGACCATCGAGTTCAGCGGCGAGCTGTCCGAGGCGCGCCTCGCTGCAGCATCGGCGCATCTGCAGCGGGTGCTGGCCGGGGGAGTCCTCGAGCAGCGAGCCCTGCCGAGCTGCGGCGATGCCCAGGTCGACGAGGTGTGCGCTGCAGCCGTCGACGCGCTCGTCGCGGCCACCGATCACGAGCCGGTCTTCGTGGGCGGCGCCTCTGTGGTGGCGCGCTCGTTCGAGGCGGTCGAAACAGTGCGCAGCGTGCTGCAGGTGCTCGAGCAGCAGTACGTGATGGTGTCGCTCGTACGCGATGTCATCAACCGGGGCCAGTCGGTGGCCATCGGTGCCGAGCACGGTGTCGAGCCGCTGGCGGCGTGCTCGGTCATCGTGTCGCCCGTCGTGGTCGAGGGCGAGCACGTCGGCACTGTCGGAGTGCTCGGCCCCACCCGCATGAACTATCCGCGGGCGATGGCGGCGGTCGAGGTGGTCAGCGAGCGGCTCAGCCGCCATCTGGGAGAGGGGACCGGCTGAGCGATGGCCGATTACTACGACCTGCTCGGCGTGGCGCGCAACGCCAGCCCCGACGACATCAAGAAGGCGTACCGCAAGCGGGCCCGCGAACTGCACCCCGACGCCAACCCCGGCGACCCCACGGCCGAGGAGCGATTCAAAGCGGTGGCGCGTGCCTACGAGGTGCTCAGCGACCCCGACCAGCGCATGCGCTACGACCGCTACGGCGAGGCTGCTACCGGTGGTGCAGCGGGCCCGAACGTGGGCGACATGTTCGGCGGCGGGCTCGGCGACCTGTTCGACGCGTTCTTCGGTGGTGGCGGCGGTGGTGGCGGCCCGTTCGGGGGCCGTGGCGGCCCAGCCGGCCCACCACGGGGGCAAGACCTCGAGGTGGTGGCCGACATCTCGCTCGAACAGGCGGCGTTCGGCGCCACCATGCCGGTCACCGTGCGTACCGCACTGCGCTGCGACACCTGTAGCGGCAGCGGTGCCGCTGAGGGCACCCAACCCGTCACCTGCTCCGACTGCAACGGGCGCGGCCAGGTGCAGCGGGTGCGTCAGAGCTTGCTCGGCCAGATGGTCACGTCGTCGGTGTGCACGCGCTGCAACGGTCTCGGCCAGGTCGTCCCCAGCCCGTGTGCCACCTGTCGTGGCGACGGGCGCACGATCGCCGACAAGACCTACCAGGTCGACATTCCGGCCGGCGTCGACACGGGTTCCACGCTGCGCCTCACCGGCCGCGGTGCCGTGGGGGCGCGCAGTGGCTCGTCCGGCGACCTCTACGTGCACATCCGGGTGGCGGCTCACGAGCGCTTCCAACGCGACGGCGACGACCTGTTGTGCGAGCTGCCCATCTCCATCGCCCAGGCCACCCTCGGCTCCAAGTTCACCGTGGCCACGCTCGACGGCGACGAGGAAGTGGTCGTGCCTGCCGGCACCCAGCCAGGCCTCCAGTTCCTGCTGCGGGGCCGTGGCGTCACGCGGCTGCAGGGTCGTGGTCGCGGCGACCTGCGGGTGCGCATCACGGTGCAGGTGCCCACCAAGCTCACCGATGCCGAGGCCGAACTGTTGCGCAAGTTCGCCGAACTGCGCGGCGAGCCGGTGCACAACGAGCACGGGTTGTTCTCGCGCATCAAGTCCGCATTCTCGTGAACCCGCTGCTGCGTCGGTCGGCAGCGCACGTGTTCGTCGAGTCGCTCGACGCGCCGGTGCTGTCGTCGGCCGACGAGCACCACCTGGTCCGCGTGCTGCGCGTGGGGCCCACCGACGCCATCACGATCAGCGACGGCGCCGGACGCTGGGTGCCGGCGGCGCTCGGTGCGGCTGGGGTGCAGTGCACGGCCGATGTGGTCGTCGAACCGCTACCGGCTCCGCGGTGCGTGGCGTGCGCCATTCCGAAGGGCGATCGGCCGGAGTGGATCGTGCAGAAGCTCACCGAGCTGGGCATCGACCGCATTGTGCTGTTCGAGGCGACCCACTCGGTGGTGCGCTGGGACGGGGCCAAGGTGCAGCGCAACCTCGAACGCCTGCGCCGGGTGGCGGTCGAGGCATCGATGCAGAGCCGCAGGGTGTGGCTGCCCACGGTGGAGGTGCTGTCGTGGGCCGCGGTGCTGGCCCTGCCCGGTGTGGCGCTAGCCGAGCCGGGTTCCGTGGGCCTGGTCGACGAGGCAGTGGAGACGGTGGTGGTGGGCCCCGAGGGTGGCTTCAGCGCCGCTGAACTGGCGGCCGGGGTGCCGACGGTGTCGCTCGGCGACCGGGTGCTCCGGGTCGAGACGGCTGCGGTGGTGGCCGGTGTGCTGCTCGACCTCGGACGGGCGGGACGCTCCATTCACAGCGCGTAGCGTCAGGTCGACCACTCCCTGTTGGCATTTTGACGCCGACCTGGCACTATTAGATCACGGAGGGTGTCGTCAGCGACACCATCCCACCGTGGGTGCCGATGGCGGCACCGTGTGAGCACAGGAGATCCCTCATGCGTGAGTTCGATGACGATTACGTGGAGTCGTCGCCCTATAGCCGCAAGGTAGGCGATCGGCTGCGCGTCATCCGGCGCCAGAAGCGTCTCTCACTGCAAGAGGTCGAGGCCAACTCGGGCAACGAGTTCAAGGCGTCGGTCCTCGGCGCCTATGAGCGCGGCGAGCGGGCCATCTCGGTGCCGCGTCTCGAGCGGCTGGCCAAGTTCTACAACGTGCCCGTCGATCAACTGCTGCCCCGCGAAGACGTGTCGGGGCCGAACGAGAACGAAGCCGCGCCCTCGCGCAAGATCGCGATCGACCTGATGAAGCTGAACCAGCTGAGCGGCCAGCCGTTCGAGATGCTCGCCCGCTTCCTGCGGATGATCCAGGTGCAGCGCCAAGACTTCAACGGCAAGGTCATCACCGTGCGCGGCGACGACACCCGGGCCATCGCTGCGATGCTCGACGTGCCCGTCGACCAGGTCGGCGACCGCCTCGACGCGCTCGACCTGCTGTTCCACGGCTGATTCGGGCCGCTCCGGCCGTAGGGTCGCACGGGTGAGCACCCGCCCCTTCGGCGTCTACCTGCACATCCCGTTCTGTTCGCGCCGTTGCGATTACTGCGCGTTCGCCACCTGGACCGACCGCGACCATCTGCAGCAGGCGTACCTCGACGCCTTGCGCACCGACATCGAGCGGCACGTCGTCGAACCGGCGACCAGCGTCTTCGTCGGCGGCGGCACACCCACCCGGGTCGACCCGGCGGCGCTCGCTGCCGTCATCGCGGCCATCCCGCGGGTAGACGGTGCCGAGATCACCGTCGAGTGCAACCCCGACGACGTCACTGTCGAGTTGCTCACCGCCTATCGCGCGGCTGGCGTGAACCGGGTGAGTATCGGCGTGCAGTCGATGGTGCCCGAGGTGCTGGTGTCGCTCGGTCGCTGGCATCAGCCGAGCAACGTCGAGCGTGCCGTGGCAGCGGTGCGGGCGGTCGACATGCCCACCTGGAACCTCGACATCATCTACGGCGGTGCGGGCGAGTCGCTGGCCGACTGGCAGCGCACCGTGCAGGCGGTGGTGGCCCTCGACCCGCCGCATGTGTCGGCCTATGCGCTCACGGTCGAGGCCGGCACGCCGCTCGCGGCGCAACCCGAACGGCACCCCGACGACGACGACCTGGCCGACAAGTACGAAGCCGTCGACGATCTGCTGGTGGCCGCCGGCCTCGCCAACTACGAGGTCAGCAACTGGGCCCGGCCCGGGCACGAGTGCCATCACAACCGCCTGTACTGGTTGCAGGGTGACTACCTCGGCTTCGGCTCGGCCGCGCATTCGCACCGCTCGGGTCGGCGGTGGTGGAACGTGCGCACCCCCGAGCGCTACATCGCCGCGGTGCAGGCGGGTGAGCCCACCGAAGCGGCGGGCGAGACGCTCGACGACGAGACCCGTCGCCTCGAGGGGCTGCAGTTGGCTGTACGGATGCGCGAGGGCATTCCGGTCGAGGCCCTCGATCTCACCGATCTCGACGGCCTCGTACGCATCGACGGCAGCCGGGTGGTGCTCACGCGTAGCGGCCGCCTGCTGGCCAACGAAGTGTCGCTCCGCCTGCGCTGACTGGTAGCCTCACCGACGCTGTACGGGCGTATAGCTCAGTTGGTTAGAGCGCCACCTTGACACGGTGGAGGTCTCCGGTTCGAGTCCGGCTACGCCCACAGAGTCTGTGCATGACGCCTCGGTGAACAACCGATGGACACTGTGTCGGTTGCCGTGACGAGCCCGCGAAGGTTCGACATACTTCGGTCGAGTGGCTGCGTCAGGGAGACGGACATGACTCGACCGCCGGTGGCGCAAGGTCTCACTGCTGTCACGGTGTTGCTGTTGGCTCTGCTCGTGGTGGGTTCCACGGGCGAGACGGTCCGAGGCGCGTCCGCGAGCGATGCCTCGCCTCCTGCGACGGTGCCGGGCGAGTACATCGTCGTCAGCGACCTCCCCGCTGCCGCAACGGAGGCCGCTGTCGAGGCCGTCGGTGCCGAGTCCATTGCCGTGCACGAACTGGGGCCGTCGTTCGCCGTGGTGTCAGCGACTGCCGGTGAGGCCCTGGCCATCGACGCCCTCCCCGGGGTCGAGGGCGTGTACCCGAACCGGCTCATCTCGCTGGAGGATCAGCAGACAAACCCACCGTGGGGCATCGACCGGGTCGACCAACGATCGCTCCCGCTCGACAGCCGCTATCGGTACTCGTCCGGAGGTGCTGGGGTCACCGCCTATGTCGTCGATACCGGGGTGCGCAGCGACCATCTCGACTTCGGAGGTCGGGTAACGGCCGGGTACAACGCAGCGTCGGGTGATCCGGCGGGAAGCGACTGCAGCGGGCACGGCACGCACGTCGCCGGCACCATCGGAGGGGGCTACTCAGGGGTCGCCAAGTCGGTCACCATCGTGCCGGTACGGGTCTTTGCATGTGGTGTGGCGCAAACGCCGACCTCGGTCATCATCGCGGCCCTGGCGTGGATCGCCGCCGACCACGACGCAGGTGAGTCAGCGGTGGCGAATCTCAGCCTCGGTGGCCCGGCCGATGCAGCACTCGATGCGGCCGTGAATGCGGTGATTGCCGATGGTGTGACGGTGGTGGTGGCCGCCGGCAACGAGGCAACCGACGCCTGCACTGTGTCGCCGGCTCGCGTTGCCGGCGCCGTCACCGTCGGTGCCGTCGACAGTTCCGACGTGCTGGCCTCGTTCTCGAACCGTGGGTCATGCGTCGATCTCTTGGCGCCTGGCGTCTCGATCGTGTCGTCCAGTTACCTCGCGGCGAACGGTCTGCGCTTGATGTCGGGAACGTCGATGGCATCGCCGCACGTCGCCGGTGCAGCGGCGCTGCTGCTGGCCGAGCAACCCGGCCTGACACCTGCGCAGGCATCCGCAACCCTGACGAGTCGCGCCACCTCGATCGCGGCAGGGTCGTTGTTGTTCGTGCCGGTGCGGTTTCCGCTGTCTGTCACGAAAAGCGGTACCGGGACCGGGCAGGTGCAGTCGAATCCGGACACCATCTCGTGTGGGACGCAATGCACGGCGTCGTTCGATGCGGACGCGTCGGTGCAACTCATGGCCACCCCGGCCCAGGGAAGCCGTTTCGCTGGATGGGGTGGCGCGTGTAGCGGGTCGACGCTGTTGTGCTCGGTGACCATGGGCGACACGCGGTCGGTCGCTGCGACGTTCGAACCGGCAACCTGCGCCGCGATCTCGACGGCGGACCGCATCGGGTTCTGGAAGGGCTCGGGCTCCACGCTGTCGGTCAGCGGCCCGGCAGTGAGCGGGTCGGTGGCCTACGGCGAGGGTGTGGTTGGACAGGGGTTTGTGTTGACGGGGTCGGGGTTGTCGTCGACTGCTGTGGCGACAATGACGGCTGGGGTGTCGGTGATGGCGTGGGTGAAGCCGGTGTCGACGGGTTCGGTGCAGACGTTGGTGTCGCGTTCGACGGGGCCAGGGTTTCGTGGTGTGAATGATGTGTCGCACGGGTTTGCGTTGCGGTTGGGGCCGCGTGGTGATGTGTCGTGGGAGGTGGATGATCCGTCGTCGCTGGTGCCTGAGGTGGTAACGGTGCCGTCGTCGGCGTTGTTCGACGGTGGTTGGCATCATGTGACGGCTTCCTGGCAGCCAGGGTCGATGGCGATCTTTGTCGACGGTGTGGAGGTGGCGCGTCAGGTGTCGCGGAGCGCGTCGATCAATCCGGCCACGTCGACTGCGTTCATGATCGGTGGGGAGCAGGGCACGCCGTTCGGGTACAGCGGTTCGATCGACGAACCCGCCGCGTTCTCGCGAGTGTTGAGCGGCGAAGAGATCGCCGCGGTTTACCAGGCATCGACTGCCGGCCTCTGCACCTGATGGCCTGGCTGCGGGTGTCTGACCCCGGTCAGCGCAACGAGTCGCCGAAACGGAACTCGTGGCTCAGGTCGTCGAGTTGCGCCTTCAGCGCCGAGTCGAGCGGGGTGTTCACCGCCGCCACAGCGGCAGCGAGTTGCTCGGGACGCGACGCGCCGACGATGGGGCTGGTGATCGTTGGGTTGGCCAGCACCCACTGCATCGCCAGCGTGGCCGGATGCACGCCGGCCTCCGCCGCCAGGGCGCTCACGGCCTCCACCACGTCGAACGCCCGGTCGTTCCAGTAGCGCTCGCGGTAGCGGGCGCCCTGCTGGCCGAGGCTCACGTCGAACCGGCTGCCCGCAGCATCGGCATCGGCTCGGTGCTTGCCGGTCAGCATCCCGCCCGCCAACGGGTTGTACGGGATGACGGCGATCTGCTCGTCGGCGCACAACGGCAACATCTCGCGCTCCATCTCGCGGAACAGCAGGTTGTAGCGGGGCTGCACACTGGCGAAGCGGACGATGCCCATCGCCTCGCTGCGGCCGAGCGAGCGGGCCAGTTGGTAGGCGAGCAGGTTCGAGCAGCCGACGTAGCGCACCTTGCCAGAGCGCACCACATCGTCGAGCGTCTGCAGGGTCTCGTCGATCGGCGTGACCGGGTCCCAGCCGTGCAGCTGGTACAGGTCGATGTGATCGGTGCCGAGGCGGCGCAGCGAGGTGTCGAGCGCGCGGATGATGTTGTGCCGCGAGTTGCCCTGCTCCCACGCCCGCTTGCCGGTGGGGAAGAAGCACTTCGTCGCCACGATCACGTCGTCGCGGCGGCTGGCCATCCAGCGGCCGATGATCTCTTCGGTGAGGCCGACCTTGTCGGGGTAGCCGTTCACCGGGTACATGTCGGCGGTGTCGAAGAAGGTGATGCCTGCGGCGAGGGCGGTGTCCATGATGGCGAACGACGTGGCCTCGTCGCACTGGGCGCCGAAGGTCATCGTGCCCAGGCACAGACGCGAGACGCGCAGACCGGTGCGGCCGAAGGGAACATGCTGCATTGCCGCACCCTAACCCCCTCGTCGCGCCCGTCTCTCTGCCAGACTCGACCCGTGGCGATCCTGTTGGCTCTCGGATCGGCGCTCGTCTACGGCGTCGCCGATTACTGCGGCGGGCGGTCCAGCCGATTCCACCCAGCCGCCGTCGTCACCCTCATCGGCCAGACCGTCAGCCTGCTCATCGTGGGCACTCTCGTCCTGCTCGGCGACACGCCGATACCGGATGGCGCCACCCTCGCCTGGTCGCTCGGTGGTGGTGCGGCCGGCGCCTTCGCGCTGTTGGCGCTCTATCACGCCTTTGCTCACGGGGCGATGACGGTGGTGGCACCGCTCAGCGCTGTGGTCGGTGCCGCGGTGCCCGTGATCGCGGGACGCATTGTGGGCGAACGGCCGGCGGGCATCGCCTATGTCGGCATCGCCCTCGCCATCGTCGCCGTGGCGCTGGTGAGCGGCGCGATCGGGGGTCGGCGCCAGCCCACGCCACCGCGTATCGCCGGGCTCGCAGCAATCGCTGGTCTCGGCTTCGGCCTGTGGTTCGTCGCGCTCGACCGCTGTGCCGACGATGCCGGGATGTGGCCGCTACTCATGTCGCGCTCGGTGTCGGTGCCCATCATGTTGGGTGTCTGTGTGGCCATCGGTGCCCGGCCCGGTGTGCAGCGCCGCCTGCTCGGCCTGGCGGTGGTGGCAGGCGTGCTCGACATGACTGCCAACGGGCTGTATCTCGAAGCCACGCGGCACGGCCTGCTCTCGCTCGTCGCGGTGATCAGTTCGCTCTACCCGGCCAGCACCGTGGCCCTGGCGTTCGTGATCGACCGCGAGCGGGTGAACCGGTGGCAGGTGCTCGGGATGGCGTTGGCCGCGGTCTCGCTCGTGCTGGTCACGCTCGGGAAAGCCTGAGCGCGTCGTTCCAGCGAGCGGTGTCTACTGCGGCCAGGCCACGAGCGAGGGAGGTGAGCGCGACGGCATCGTCGGGTGCGAGGTCGGGCACCCGCACCGAATCGGTGGTGCCGGCCAGCAGCAGCCGGGCGGTGCACACCCCGGCGCGGCGTTGCCATGGCGACTGCGAGATCGTGACGCTCTGAATCCGGTCGACCGGTACGGCGCGGAGGTGTTCGATCAGCACGCCGCAGCGCGCCAGCAGCACGCCGTCGTGCACGGCATGGCCGAGCCGGCGGTACCACGACTGGCCCCACCGGGTGGCGATCAGCAGCGACACGGTGGCAGCGGCCGCGCAGACCCCGAGCACGACGCCTGGCGCTGCATCGTTCACGGCGGCGGAGACCAGGGCGGCGGCGACTGTGGGCACGCCGAGGCCGACGAAGCGGCGTCGGATCGCCCGGCGGCGGGCGACGAGCGGATGGGCCGTCACGTCGAGCGACAGAGACGGCCGTTCGAGCACGAGGCCGATGAGGTCGTCGATCGTTTGCCCCGGGCCGATGGGCACCGTCACACCGACCGGGTACTGGGTCGCGGTGCCGCCCGATGCGGTGCGCACCTCGAGCGACGCCAGGCGCAGCCAGCGACGGAGAATGGTGGCGGAGCGGTGGACGAGCTGTACCCGTGGCAGAGGCAGCGCCGACGCGCGGGTGTCGAGCAGGCCGCGTCGGGCGATGAGGTCGTTGCCCGAACGGCCGAGTTCGTAGCCGTGGCAGCGGAACACCATCACACCCCCGGCGATGATCGGCCAGAGCACCACGAGACCGACAACGAGTACCACGATGGGAATGCGATTCGGCTGAATGCTCGTCCCGGCTCCGAGGCGGAGCAGGTCGGCAGCCTCGAACGCGACCGACACGATGAGGGCTGGCACCAGTAGCAGCGGTGCGCCCGTGAGACCGGCCACCACCAGCTGCTTGGTGCTGAGTCGCAGCAGGGGCGAGAACGGCGGCGGGGGGATGTCGGCTGCCGCGACCGCCGAGGCGTCGTCGGGGGCCTCACCGGTTGATCCTGCCGACACCCGGCGGCGGCCACGTTCGAGGGCATCGCGGAGCCGCTCTGCCTCGGCCACGGGAAGGGCGTCGAGTTCCACCCGGGTTCCCGCCACGCCGGTGCCCGCCAGTTCGATCCGCACCAGGGCCAAGTCGGTGGCGCGGTGGCGGAGGTGGCGCACGAGATCGACCTGCTGTACTCGGGCGGGCGACGCCACCCGTACCGTCTTGTTCAGCACGCCCGACCACACGAGCAGTTCCTCGCGATCGAGGGTGTACCGGGTGAAGCGGGCACGCAGCGCAGTCGACACCAGCGCCAGTGCCAGCCCGACAGCGACGAGCGGTCCGGCGATGCGCCAGTTCGCCACCAGCACGACGATCACGGGAACGACCGCCTGGCGCAGCACCGGGGCCAGCGCGAGGAGCGGCGACAGCGGATGGAGCCGCAGCGCGTCGGCCGGGGGAGCGAGCGGTCGGGTGTCGTCCATGTGGCGTGCTCGCTCAGGCGCCGTCGTCGCGGCCGGCGCGTTGCAGCAGCATTCGGCGGACCGTTTCGGCGTCGTCGACGGCGATGCCGGGCAACGCGCCGAGCGAGGTCGCCGATGCCGTCCGCAGCGCCAGCGACACCAAGCCGAACCGGCGCTGCAGCGGCCCGTGTTCGACCTCGACCTGCTGGATGCGCTGGTAGGGCACGGCCGCCAGGGTGCGCCACCACACGCCGTGGTGCACCTCGAGGGCCTCGTCTCCGAACCGGTAGCGCCACGACCTGCATCGACGGGTGACGAACACGGCGACCAGCGCCGCCGGCACCAAGCCGATCAGCAGACAGGCGATCACCACGCCGTACCACGGTGAGGACGTGTCGTCGGACAGCAACGTGAGGACGGCGAGGATCGAACTCACCAGCAGCCCGATGCCGAGCACGATGCCCCGCCGAATGGTGGCGACGGCAGGGTGGAGCGACTGCCAGTCGGTGGAATGGGACGATGCGTCGTCGGGTGGGGTCATGCCGAGGGGGGAGTGCTTGCGTCGACTACAGCCTGCGATTCTCGGGCTGCTGCGGCGAAGATACCTTTCGCCATCAGGCTCGACTCGGCCTTGCGGCGGGTGAGGTAGATCGTCGCCCGGCCGGCGTGGATGGTCGGGTCGTCGGGGGCTGCCAGTCCGGCGAGGTCGGCGAAGTGGCAGGCGAGGCGCAGGTCGCCGTCGCTTGCGGCCTGTTCGGCACGGCGGAGCAGCACGTCGGCGCCGCCGGCCAACTCCGCGACGGCCGTGGCCACCTGGGCATCGGGCGACGGCTTCAGCCGCGCCGCGGCACCGTCCCACCAGCCACCGAACTGGCGCCAGATACCGCGCACCACGAACTCGGGCTCGTCGTAGAACGGGCGCAGATACGGCTTGGCGAGGGTGTCGGCAGGAACCTTCACGGTGTGCACGATGGTGTCGAGGGTGGCGCCGCTGTTCATCATCGCGATCACGTCGGCGACGATGTTCTCGAGCGCGGTGGCCACCTCGTCGAGCACGCGGGCGACGCGCTCGCGTCCGGCGATGGGCAGACCGTGCGCCGGCAGCAGCATCTCGGGCTGCTTGGCGATCATCGCCCGTAACGCGGCCGCCCACTCGATGGGGTAGCGCTGCACCTTCTGCGGGTTGCCTGCGTTCGGGAAGTTCCAGATCAGGAAGTCGCCGCTCATGATGCACTTGCGGTCGGGGAACCAGGCCCACAGGTGGTCGTCGGTCTCGCCGCGGGCGTGGTGCAGTTCGAACACGTCGCCGCCCACCGTCACCGTGTCGTGATCACCCACCACGTGGTCGGGGCGCAGGGTGCTCGACGGCAGGAACCTGCGGGCGTTCGGGTTGGGGGCGATGCGTGCACCCGGCTCGTCGACGCCGCCCACCGTCAGGTTCAGGTCGCCTGCCACGCCGCCGAACTGGCGGGCGTTGATGAGCAGGTTCCAGTTGTTGGTGTAGGCGTAGCGGTCGAGGCGCACGTTCACGTTTTCGTGGCCGATCACCGAGGGCGCGGCGTGACCGTCGCGTGCGGCGGCGGCAGCGAAGAAACTGCTGCCGCCCACATGGTCGGCGTGGCCGTGGGTGTAGACGATGTGGCTCACCCGTTCGTTGCGCCATCCGCGCAGCGCGGCCACCACGGCCTCGCCGGTATGTACGCCCGACGAGTCGAAGGTGACGAGGCCCTCCTCGGTGCGCACGGCCACGCAGTGGCTGAAGCTCTCGACCACGGCGAGGTCGTCGGCGATCTCGCTCAGTTCGTTGGTCACCCGGTTCACCGGTTGGTCGGCGACACCGGAGTCGATGATGCGGGCGGAGAGATCGAGCAGATCAGCCATATCCCTGCACGGTACCCTCCCCTCCGCGTCCCGCCGCTCTCGTGCCCCACCCCGGTCCGTGCGCGTGGACCCCCGCCGGGGCTGCCCTCGCTCACGAAGCCCCGGGCTTCGTGAGGCTCGGCCACTGCAGACGGCGCCGTTGCTCACGGAGCGCTCGGCGACTCAGCGCGGGCGACCGGTTGTCTCTTGACACACAAGAAACTTTGCAGTACAAAGTATCCAGAGGTTTGCACCGCAAACCTAACAACGATGATGACAGGGGGAAGCATGGAATCGGAACGGATCGTCGATGCAGGGGAACGACTGACGCTGATCGACGAGCAGCGGCAACGCACCCAGCGCAGCGTGGTGCCGAGCGCAGCGTTGCTCTACGGGGTCTGGGGTGCCGCGTACCTGGTGGCCTACCTCGGGCTGTGGCTGGTGCGCGACAGCGAGTCGGGCTCTGCAGCGTTCGTGGCCGGTTACGTGGTGTACGGCGCCAGCCTCGCTGCGGCACTGGTGGTCACGGCACTGCACATCGGACGTCGCGTCGCTGGTGTCCGCGGTGAGTCGACGACGGCCGGCCGTCGCCACTTCCTCACGTGGATCGCCGCCTTCGGTGGCTACGCCGCGCTGATGGGTCAGTTGGGTGCCGCCGACGTGCCCGACGAGGTCTTCCGCCTGGTGTCGACGTTGCTGCCGCCGTTGCTCGTCGGCGTCATCTACATGGCCGCGGCTGCCAGTGAGGGCGATCCGCTCCTGTTCCGCACCGGACTCTGGCTTGCGATCGCTGCAGGCGCGGCGGCGTTGGCCGACTCGCCGGCACACCTCCTCGTCATGGCGGTGCTCGGTGGCGGCGGGCTGCTGGTGGCTGCCGCAGTGGCGTTCATGTCGGCTCGTCGGGCGGCGTGAGCATCGAGCCCGAACTCGACCCGGTGATCCATCCGCTCACCCGGCTGCGCATCACCACCACCCTGGCAGCGCTCCCCGCGGGTGACGGCCTGTCGTTCAACCGACTCCAGGAACTCCTCGATCTCACCGCAGGCAACCTCACGGTTCACCTGCGCAAGCTCGAAGAGGCGGGCTACATCGATGTGCGCCGCACGGGTGGTGGGCGCGCTGCACGCACCACCGCAACGCTCACGTCGGTGGGCAGGAAGGCCTACCACCACTACGTCGAGGCGCTCCGGTCGCTGATCGACGAACCTGGCTCGGTGTGAGCGGCTGCGCCCGTGCCGTCACTTCGGCAGGCCGAGGACGCGTTCGCCGAGGATGTTGCGCATCACGTTCGAGGTGCCGCCCATGATGGTGTAGGCGGGTGCGTAGCACAGACCCTGGGTGATGTCGTTCCACAGCATCGCCTCGGCGCCAAACACGCGGCTGACGAATTGCGCCACCCGGAACTCGTGCTCGGTGCAGAAGCACTTCGTGGCCGCGCTGAATCCGGCGGGTGCCTGCTTCAGCGCCTCGCGGGCCACGAGGATGCGGCCGAGCCGGTAGCCGGTCTCGATCGCGGCGATCTCCTGGCGCACCACCGGATCGCTGGTGTCGGCACGCTCGCGGGCCATGGCGTAGAGCGCCTGGTTCGACACCAGCCGGTCCACCCCGCCGCGTTCGTGCTCGAGTTGGCGCATGGTCTGCTTGAAGGCGTTGCCCTCCACACCCACCAGGTTCGCCAGCGGCACGCGTACGTCGGTGTAGAACACCTCGCAGAAGTGGCGGTTGGTGGTGAGGTCTTCGATGGTGCGGATCTCGATGCCTGGTGTGTCCATCGGCACGATGATCTCGCTGATGCCGGCGTGCGGCGGACCCTCGTTGCTGGTGCGGCAGATGAGGTAGCAGTAGTCGGCCTCGGCGCCGAAGCTCGTCCAGATCTTCTGGCCGTTGATCACCCAGTGGTCGCCCTCGCGTACGGCCGAGGTCTTCAGGCTGGCCAGATCGCTGCCCGCGTTGGGTTCGCTCATGCCGATGCACCAGGTGGTCTCGCCCGCCAGCATCGCGGGCAGGAACTCGGCCTGCTGGTCGGGGCGGCCGTAGGTGATGAGGGTCGGCCCCATCTGGCGGTCGGCGAACCACATCGCCGCGATCGGCGCGCCGGTGGCGATCATCTCCTCGCCGACGATCAGCCGGTCGATGGTGGGACGGCCGCCGCCACCGAACTCGACGGGCCAGGTCATCCCGATCCAGCCGTGGGAGGCCATCTCCTTGGCGAACTCCTTCGAGTAGCCGTTCATCCACGAGTCGTTCGATCGGCCGAAGCGGGCGACGGCGTCGAGCGCCACGTCGCGTGCACGGGCGCGCAGGGCGATCTGTTCGGGGGTCCACGAGAAGTCCATCGGGGGCGATGCTACGCAACTCCCTCGCTCGACGAGATGCCCGCCGGTGCGACGTCGGTCATGTCCAACTGCCGAGCGGCTAAACCTGACCAACGCGATCAAGAATTGGGTAGAGTGCCGGGCATGTCGCCGGTCGTCGGTCCCGATACGCCCCGTGTGGCGCTCGTCGGTGCGGGCCCGGGCGACCCCGAACTGCTCACGCTGAAGGCAGTCCGTCTGCTGGCTGCCGCCGAGGTGGTGCTGTTCGACCGACTGGTGTCGCCCGAGATCCTCGCCATGGCTGCGCCGGGTGCCGAGTTGATCGATGTCGGCAAGCGGCCCGGTGCCAGCCACACCCAAGAGCTCATCAACGACCTGCTCGTCAGCGTCGCGCAGTCGGGGCGGCGAGTCGTACGGCTGAAGGGCGGCGACCCGTTCGTGTTCGGCCGCGGCGGCGAAGAGGTCGAGGCACTCACCCGGCACGGCATCGCCTGCGAGGTGGTGCCCGGCATCTCTTCTGCGCTCGCAGCTCCCAGCGCGGCGGGCATCCCCATCACCCATCGCACGGTGTCGCGTGCGTTCACGGTGGTCACGGGTCACGAGGCGCTGCACAGCAGCCCGGTCGACTGGGGCGCGGCGGCCCGACTCGGTGGCACGCTGGTGGTGCTGATGGGGATCGAACGACGTGCCGAACTGGCCGACCGGATGATCGCCGAGGGCCTGGCAGCCGACACCCCGGTGGCCGTGGTCATCGATGCCACCACGCCCGAGCAACGGGTGTGGCGTGGTCGACTCGATGCGCTCGGCGCCGCCGACGTGGTGTCGCCGGCCGTCATGGTCATCGGTGCCGTTGCGGCGCTGCCGCTCGGGGAGTTGGCCGTCGAACTCGGCGACAGCGCCCCGCTCCTGGTGCCCCGTGGCTGAGCGGATCGACGACGGCTATCCCATCATCGTCCGGCTGCGCGGCCGCTCGGTGCTGATTGTCGGCGGGGGAGTGATCGGCTACCGCAAGGCTGCCGCGCTGCACGCGATGGGGGCGGTCATCACTGCGGTGTCGCCCGAGTTCGTGCCCGAGTGGGACACCCTCGACGGTGTCACGCGCATCGTGCGGTGCTACGAGTCGGCCGATATCGAGGGCCGCTGGCTGGTGGTCACCGCCACCAACGACCCGGTTGCCCAGCAGCAGGTGTACGACGACGGCGAACGCCTGGGTATCTGGGTGAACGCCGCCGACGACCCCGACCGCTGCGCGTTCATCCTCCCCGCGGTCGTTCGGCGTGGACCGGTGATCGTCGCCGTGTCGACCCAGGGCCGCAGCCCGGTCCTCGCCTCACGGCTGCGCGACAAACTGGCTGCAGCGCTGCCCGCCGATCTCGAGGAGCTCGTCGAGCGCCTGTCGGCCGAGCGCGACCGCATCCACGCCGAAGGTGGCTCGACCGAAGTGGTCGACTGGTCCGCCTTCGTCGACGACCTCTGACCCCACGCCGCCCCAGGTCCGCCCCGCCCACCTGCGATTGTGAGCAACCAGCGGTAGGACGTGGTTCCGGTCACAAACGCCGCAACGCGTCCTCGGCGATTGTGAGTGGAATCCCGATCAACAGGGCTCCGCTCACAAACGCTGGGTGGGGGGCGGGGTGGGGTGGGGTGAGGGGCGCCGGGGTCAGTTGACGGCGTAGACGTCGTAGGTGACCGAGCCGCCACCGCTGCTGCCGCGGGCGACGGCGACGGTGCTGTTCAGCCAGGCGTACTGCTCGGCGCCGGTCTGGAACATCGGAGCGGTGGTGATGCGGGTGGCGCCATCGAGGCCGATGCCCTTGTACTCCATGAGGATGTCGGCACCGTCGTCGGTCTTCAGCAGGATGCGCACGTCGAGCAGCATCGAGCCGTCGGCGCGCACCGTCACCCAGTCGCCGCCGGGGCCACTGACGGTGCCGCGCAGGCGGGGGCCCTCGAAGGTGCCGGTGCTGGCATCGACGATGACGCGCGTGCCCGCCGGGCCGTTGGCGATCATGCCGGTGAGCGTCGTGTTCGCGGTGATGGTGAAGAGGTGTTCGAGTTCAGGAGCAGCCATGGCGCGACCGTAACGCGCGGCCGTCACGCAACTCGGCTCGTACCGACCTCGACCATCACCTCGTCGAGCGCTTTGCGGTGCAGTGAAGGCACCTTCGCGTCGGTGGTGGGATAGCCGACCGGGAACACGATGAGCGGCCGTTCGTTGTCGGGTCGCCCGAGCAGCCGCGACAGGAATGCCATCGGGGTCGGCGTATGGGTGAGCGTGGCGAGGCCCATGGTGTGCAGCGCGGCGATGAAGAGCCCGCAGGCGATACCCACGCTCTCACGCACGTAGTAGTGGTGGCAGTGCGAGCCATCGGGCCGCAGGCCGTAGCGTTGCTCGAAGACCACCACGATCCAGGGTGCGTCTTCCAGGTACCCCTTGCTCCAGTGTGTGCCGAGTGGGGCGAGGGCCTCCTGCCACTCATCGTTCATCCGGCCGCCCTCGTAGTTGATCCGCTCCTCGTGCTCGGCTGCCTCGCGGAGCTGCCGCTTCATGTCGGGGTCGCCGACGAGGACGAAGGTCCAGGGCTGCTGGTGTGCCCCTGACGGCGCCGTCGCTGCGGTGGCGACGGCGAGTTCGACGAGGTGGCGGGGCACCGGTCGGGTGTCGAAGGTGCGGACGCTGCGCCGCTGCTGCATCTCGGCGAGGAAGGCCTCGCCCCGCGCTCGTTGCTCGTCGGGCGGGAACTGAGCGATGCGGTGGGGCTCGAAGGGGAACCGCGCCTCGTCTTCCGGCCGCGGGTAGACATATCCGGTCATCGCAGGATTGTTCCCTGGAGCGTGCGTCGAGTCAACGCGCAGGGCTAGGGTGTACAAGTCTGATACAAGTGCGCCGCGATGGAACGGTGCCTGCGAAGGGTGAGTGCGATGACCAAGATCAAGGTGGCCAAGCCGATCGTCGAGATGGACGGCGACGAGATGACCCGCATCATCTGGCAGTTCATCAAGGACAAGCTCATCCTGCCGTACCTCGATGTCGAGCTCGACTACTACGACCTCGGCATCGAGCACCGCGATGCCACCGACGACCAGGTCACCATCGACTCGGCCAACGCCACCAAGCGTCACGGCGTGGCCGTGAAGTGCGCCACCATCACGCCCGATGAGGCCCGGGTGGAGGAGTTCGGCCTGAAGAAGATGTGGAAGAGCCCGAACGGCACCATCCGCAACATCCTCGGCGGCGTCATCTTCCGCGAGCCGATCGTCATCTCCAACATCCCGCGGCTGGTGCCCGGCTGGACCAAGCCCATCGTCATCGGCCGTCACGCCCACGGCGACCAGTACAAGGCCACCGACTTCAAGGTGCCCGGCGCCGGCACGGTGACGATGACCTACACCCCGGCCGACGGCAGCGCCCCGGTGGAGATGAAGATCGCCGACTTCGGTGCCGACGGTGGCGTCACCATGGGCATGTACAACTTCAACGACTCGATCCGCGACTTCGCCCGCGCCTCGCTGCGCTACGGCCTGAACCGCAACTACCCGGTCTACCTGTCCACCAAGAACACGATCCTCAAGGCCTACGACGGTCAGTTCAAGGACATCTTCCAAGAGGTGTACGAGACCGAGTTCAAGACCGAGATGGACGCCGCCGGCCTCACCTACGAGCACCGCCTCATCGACGACATGGTTGCCTGCGCGATGAAGTGGGAGGGCGGCTACGTGTGGGCCTGCAAGAACTACGACGGCGACGTGCAGAGCGACACGGTGGCGCAGGGCTACGGCTCGCTGGGCCTGATGACCAGCGTGCTGATGACCCCAGACGGCAAGACGGTCGAGGCCGAGGCGGCGCACGGCACCGTCACCCGCCACTACCGCGAGCACCAGAAGGGCAACAAGACCTCGACCAACCCGATCGCGTCGATCTATGCCTGGACGCAGGGTCTCACCTACCGCGGCAAGATGGACGGCACGCCCGATGTCACGGCATTCGCCGAGACGCTCGAACGAGTGTGCATCGAGGCGGTCGAGAACGGTGAGATGACGAAGGACCTGGCGCTGCTCATCAGCAGGGACACTCCCTGGCTCACCACCGAGGACTTCCTCGACGCGCTCGACCGTCGCCTCCAGGCGAAGATGGCGTGATCGGCCTGGGCTGAACGCGTCAGCGTTCGGCGGCGAGGTCCTCGACGTAGCTCTCGTCGAGCCACACGCGCAGCTGGTCGGGTGTTCCCTCGGCAACCACCTGGCAACTCAGGATCGCCGCGCCGTCCGGGATGTCAGCCAGCGACGCCCACACGTCGGGATCCCACACCCCGCCGCGATGGAATGCCTTGGCGCAGTGCACGTAGGTGGTTTCCACCTCGACGACGACCGCCGACTTCGGCACCCGTGGCAGGGTGAAACCGGCGAGCAACTCGGGATCGACGCTCACCCATGCGCGACCGTTCACGCGCACGGTCTCGCTCTGGCCCGGCACCACGAACACGAAGGCGGCGCGACCCGTGTCGACCACGTTCTGCAGGGTGTCGAGGCGGTTGTTGCCACCCAGGTCGGCCATGGCGAGATGCGTGGGATCGAGCACGCGCACGTATCCGCTGTCGCCGCCGCGCGGCGACACGTCGGGGTTGCCAGCTGCATCGAACGTGCCCACCACGGCGAACCGGCTGCGTTCGATGAACTGCCGGCTGGCGTCGTCGATGGCTGGCCGCTCCTTGTTCAGCGTGAGGGCGGCGGGCTGCCGGTAGTGCTCGCGGAGCTGATCGAGGGTGCGGATGCGATGGGCGTCGTCCATGGCCCGAGCGTAGGGTGTCCGGCCGATGGAGATTCGCCGAATCGCCCCCACCGACGATGCTGCAGCCGCGGGTCGCATCGTCCAGGACGCCTACTTCCGCCTGCCCGACTATCCGCGCGATGACGAGTACGACGCACTGCTGAGTGATATCGCCGGCCGCGGCGACGAGGCAGAGGTGATCGTCGGCGTCGACGAGGGACGCATCGTCGCGTGCCTCACCTACCTACCGTTGATGGTCGGCGAACACGCCGAGTTCGACGACGCCGACGCGGCCAGCTTCCGGTTCTTCGGCGTCGATCCATCGGTGCAGGGGCGAGGCGTCGGGGACGCCATGGTGCAGTGGGTGATCGACGAGTCGCGTCGGCGGGGACGTCGACGGATTCGCATTTACACCCTCGAGTCGATGCCCGGCGCGCAACGTCTGTACGAGCGGATCGGATTCGTGCGCACGGCAGAGCACGACGAGAACTGGGACGGCATCATCGGCCTCGCCTTCGCCTACGACCTCTGACGGCACATCAGACCGATGGTGCCTGTGTGAGAATCAGCTCCATGCGCGCTGTCGTCCTGCACTCCTACGGTGGACCCGAGGTCCTCACCATCGAAGATGTCGCCGATCCGGTGCCGGGGCCCGACGAGGTGCTCGTCGAGGTGGCGGCGACGGCGCTGAACCGCGCCGATCTGCTGCAGCGGATGGGGCTGTACCCCGATCCGCGGCGGGTGAAGCCCGAGATCCCCGGCCTCGAGTTCGCCGGCACCGTCGTCGACATCGGCGCACGGGTGACGATGTGGCAGGTGGGCGACCGGGTGATGGGCATCGAGGCCGGCGGTGCCTACGCCGAGCGCATCGCCACCCACGAACGGCAGCTGCTCGCCGTGCCCGCCGGTATGGCGCTCGCCCATGCAGCCGCCATCCCTGAAGTGTTCCTCACCGCGTGGGACGCGCTGGTGCTGCAGGGCGGATTGTCGAGTGGACGCTGGGCGCTGGTGCATGCCGGCGCCAGCGGTGTGGGTACGGCATCGATCCAGATCGCCAAGGCCATCGGGGCGCGCATCGCGGTCACCTGCTCGGCGGGCAAGGCCGATGCCTGTCGCGACCTGGGTGCCGACCTCGTGCTCGAGCGCTCGCCGCACGACTGGCTCGCCGACGCCAAGGCGGCGGTGCCGCAGGGGTTCGACACCATCCTCGACGTGGTGGGTGGCGACGAGATCGACCGCAACCTGCAGGCGGTTGCGCTGCGCGGCACCATCGTGCAGGTGGGCCTGATGGGCGGTGGCACGGTGCCGGTGAACGTCGGCCTGCTGATGGGCAAGCGCGCCACCTGGGTGGGCACCACACTGCGGACCCGGCCGATCGAGGAGAAGGTGGCTGTCACTCGCCGGTTCGCCACCGAGATGCTGCCGTTGTTCGACACCGGGGCGATGCTGCCCGTCATCGACAGCGTGTACCCGTTCGAACGCATCGCCGAGGCGCACCAGCACATGGCTGCCAACGCGAACACCGGCAAGATCGTGGTCACCATCGGGGGCTGATCTCCGTCTCGGTGGCAGTGAGTCGCCGCGGAACCCATCATCGAGACGTCATCCACCCGAGGGCTCGGCTCCGAAGAGAGACGAACCATCGGGCGGCGGTCGTGTGCCTTCGTCCACCAACAGGAGGCCCTGACCATGAAGACCAAATTCCTCATCGCTGCTGCAGCGGCGCTGGCATGCATCGGTGCTGCGGCACCGGCTCACGCCGACGAGACCCAGACGATCGCCGAGATCGCCTCGAGCGATCCGCAGTTCTCCACCCTCGTCGCCGCGCTGAAGGCGGCCGACCTCGTGGGCCCGTTCGATTCGTGCACCGATGCCAAGACCACCGTGTTCGCTCCGACGAACGATGCCTTCGCGGCTGCGATCAAGGCGCTCGGTACGACGCCCGAGAAGCTGCTCGCCGACAAGGCCACGCTCACCAGCATCCTCACCTACCACGTGGTGGCGGGCGAGGTGGACGCAGCCAAGGTGGTGACCCTGTCGAAGGCCACCACGCTGAACGGCGCCGACATCACCATCAAGACGACCGGCGGCAAGGTGGTGCTGAACGACAAGGTGAATGTCGTGGCCACCGATGTGAAGGCCTGCAACGGCATCATCCACGTCATCGACGCGGTGTTGGTGCCGCCGGCGAAGCCGATGATGCCCGCAACCGGTGTCGATTCCGGTGACCTGGCTGGCATCGCTGCCGGTCTGGTCGCAGTAGGCGGGGCACTGACGTTGGGTCTGCGCCGCCGGGCGAACTCGGCGGCCTGAGCCCAGTGACCTGAGCCCAGTGAGCTGAGCCCGGTGTCAGCCCTCGACCACGACGGTGCGGGTGTGATAGCCGGTCGCACCGTCGGGATCGGGGCGGGCCACCACCTCGGTCTGTGTCTCGCCGGTGCCGTCGGTGGCTCGCACCCGCACGGTGTGTTCGCCGGGGGTGGCGTCCCAGTCGTAGGCCCATTGGCGCCAGGTGTCGATGCTCACGTCGCTGCCGAGCCGGGCCTCGACCCATTCGCCGTCGTCGACGCTGACCTCGACCTTGGCGACACCACGCTGCTGGGCCCAGGCGACGCCGGCGATAGCGGTGCGCCCGGCGGCCACCGTCTCGCCGCGACGCGGGACGTCGATGCGTGACTGGGTCTTCACCGGTGCCTCAGCCGCCCACCCACGGGGAATCCAGTAGCCGACCTGGTCGCTCCAACGGGTGAGCTGCAGGCGGGCCAACCACTTCGTGGCGCTCACATAGCCGTAGAGGCCGGGGACGATGACTCGGGCGGGGAAGCCGTGGCGCAGGGGAAGTGGCTCGCCGTTCATGCCCACTGCGATCATCGCGTCGCGGCCGTCGAATGCCGCAGCGACCGGGAACCCGCACGTCCAGCCGTCGACGGAGGTGCCGAACACCTGCTCGGCCTCGGGCTGCACGCCGGCCTCGTCCAGGAGGTCGGCTAGCAACACACCCTGCCACCGGGCGGTGCCGATGAGGTTGCCACCCACCTCGTTCGAGACGCAGGCGATGGTGACGATGCGCTCGACCTGTGGTCGGGCCAGCAGGTCGTCGTAGGTGAGGCGGATGGGTCGGTCGACCATGCCGTCGATGTCGATCGCCCAGGTATCGAGCCGTACACGCGGCACCGACAGGGCGGTGTCGATGAGATAGAAGTCGTCGTTGGGGGTGATGAACGGCGTGACAGGCGACAGGGTGGCCTCGGCGGGCACCTCGGGTGCGGCCGAGGTGATGTCGGCGTCGTCGATGGACGGCGGGGCCAGGGCGGGCAGCGTGTCGGGTGCGGCGGCGCGGAGGTCGTCGATGCGCTGGTTCTCGATGGCTCGTGCGCCGACGCCGGCCACGACGGCCACGCCGGCAGCCCCGCCGGTGACGGCCATGAAGCGACGGCGATCCCAGCCCGCTGGGGCGGCCGACTCGGTGGGCCGGTCGGCCGCAGGGTCGCTCCGGCGGACCCAGGTGCCGAGCCACCACAGCAGCGCTGCACCAACCACGGCTGCGACGAGCGCGGGCACCGCAGCAGCAGCCGATTCGCCCGGGCGGCCCGCAGCGACGATGGCGCCGGCGATGCCAGCCGCGGCGATGACAGCTGCGCCCGATGCCGGCCGCTTGCGTGCAAGCGCGCCCGCCAGGCAGGCGAGAGCGGCGATGGTGACGACCATTCCCACCCGGAGAGCGAGCTTGTCGTCGGTGCCGAACAGGTCGATGGCCAGTTGCTTCAACCAGCGTGGGGTGTGGTCGATGAACTCGCTGCCCACGGCGTCGAGCGGCGCCACGACGTCGAGCATGGCGGCGACGAGCCAGCCGACGCACACCGCTGTGGCGGCGGCGACGAGCCCTGCGACCGGCCCCGCCCATCGTGGTGCCGGGTCGGGGTCGCGCCGCGGTGCAGCAGGGTCGATCTCGGGCGATTCGTCGTCGATGGTCATACCCACCTCCTTACGAAGCGACGGCCGGATGCGGATGACGGTCGCAGTTCAGCGGTCGGTGAGCGGGGTGTAGTCGCGGGCGTCGACGCCCGTGTACCACTGCCGCGGTCGGCTGATCTTCTGGTCCTTGTCGCCCAGCAGTTCCTGCCAGTGGGCCAGCCAGCCGACGGTGCGCGGGATGGCGAACAGCACGGTGAACATGGCCACCGGGAAACCGAGCGCCTGGTAGATGAGGCCCGAGTAGAAGTCGACGTTCGGGTACAGCTTGCGGTCGACGAAGTACGGGTCGCTGAGGGCGGTCTCCTCGAGCTTCAGCGCGATGTCGAGCAGCGGGTTCTTGCCCGTCACCTCGAACACGTCGTAGGCCGTCTTCTTGATGATGGTGGCTCGCGGGTCGTAGTTCTTGTACACGCGGTGGCCGAAGCCCATCAGTCGGCTGCCCTTGCCACTCTTCACCTCGTCGATGAAGGCGGGCACGTTCTCGATGCTGCCGATGTCGGCCAGCATGCGCACCACGGCCTCGTTGGCGCCGCCGTGCAGCGGGCCGTAGAGGGCCGAGGCTGCGGCAGCGGCCGCCGAGTAGGGATCGGCGTGGCTGGAACCGACCACGCGCATCGCGGTGGTGCCGCAGTTCTGCTCGTGGTCGGCGTGCAGGATGAACAGCACGTCCATGGCCCGCTCTAGGCGCGGGTCGATCTGGTAGTCGTCGCCCACGCGCCACATCATGTTGAGGAAGTTGGCGGGGAAGCTGAGGCTGTTGTTCGGGTAGACGAACGGCAGGCCCACCGAGAAGCGGTAAGCCATCGCGGCGAGCGTGGGGGTCTTGGCGATGAGGCGCAGGATCTGCTTGTCGCGGCTGGCCTTGTCGTCGATTTCCTTGGCGTCGCTGTAGAACGTGCCGAGCGCGGCGAGCGAGCTGACGAGCATGCCCATCGGGTGGGCGTCGTAGTGGAAGCCGTCGACGAACCGCTTACGCATGTTCTCGTGGATGAACGTGTGGTGGGTGACGTCGCTGTTCCACTGGGCCAACTGCGTGGCATCGGGCAACTCGCCGTTCAGCAGCAGGTAGGCCACCTCGAGGTAGGTGCTGTGCTCGGCGAGTTGTTCGATGGGGTAGCCCCGGTAGCGCAGGATGCCGGCCTCGCCGTCGAGGTAGGTGATCGAACTCTTGCAGGCGGCGGTCTGCATGTAGGCCGGGTCGTAGATGTACAACGACGGGTCGAGCTCGCGTACGGCCGAGGCCGGGAAGACACCGCCCTCGATGGGGACGGTCACGGTCTTTCCCGTGCGGTCGTCGGTAATGGTGATTGTGTCGGGCACGTTGCTCCCTCAGGTGACACGGATGGTGTGGTGGGGCTTTCTCCCCAGTGGCCGAGACTAGCGGCCCCCTAGGTATCGGGCGGAACCGTGTCGGACTAGAGCGGCGTGTTGTCGTGCGGGCGAGCCTGGAGGCGTTCGCGTTTGTCGACGAGGATGGTGAGTGCGTGCCCGATGACGGCGCGTGTCTCGGCGGGCTCGACGACTGCGTCGACGAAGCCGCGTTCGGCGGCGATGTACGGGTTGAGCAGTCGCTCGGTGTAGTCGGCCTCGAAGGCGGCGCGCTCGTCGGGTGTGGCGCGGCGCTGGAGGATGGCAGCAGCCTGGCCGGCGCCCATGACGGCGAGTTCGGCCCACGGCCAGGCGATGCACAGGTCGTTGCCCATGGTCTTGGAGTCCATGACGATGTACGCGCCGCCGTAGCTCTTGCGCAGGATGACGCAGATGCGCGGCACCGTGGCGCGGCCGTAGGCGAACACCAGTTGTGCGCCGTGGCGGATCATGCCTCGCCACTCGAGGTCTTTGCCGGGGTAGAAGCCGGGCGTATCGACGAGGGTGATGATGGGAAGGTTGAACGCGTCGCAGAAGGCCACGAACCGCGCCGCCTTTTGCGACGCAGGGATGTCGAGGGTGCCGGCCAGCGAGATCGGCTGGTTGGCCACGATGCCCACCGGCATGCCGCCCACCGTGGCGAACGCGGTGACCACGTTGGTGGCCCACCGTCCGCGGAGTTCGAGCATCTCGCCGTCGTCGACGAGTTCACGCATCACGTCTCGAACGTCGTAACTGCCGGTCGACGAGGTGGGGATGAGTGCGCCCGCTGCGGTGGTGTCGCGGTCGACAGGGTCGTCGGTGGGCCACAGCGGCGGCTCGTCGTCGTTGTTGGCGGGCAAGTAGGCGAGCAGGCCTGCCACCATCTCCTCGGCGGCAGCGAGGTCGGCGGCCACCATGGACGCTGCGCCCGTGTAGCGGGCGTGGGTGACGGCACCACCGAGTTCGTCGTGGTCGACGAGGACACCGGTGAACTCGGCCACCATGGTGGGGCCGCTCACGAACGCGTACGACGCTTCGGTCATCACCACGAGATCGGCCAGGCCGAGCAGCAGCGCCGGGCCGCTCACGGCGGGGCCGTCGACGATCATCACCATGGGCACGATTCCCGAGCAGTTGGCCAGCGCCCGTGCGGCATGGCCCCAGCCGTGGAGGGCAGCGATGCCCTCGCTGATGTCGGCGCCGCTGGAACGTACGACCACGACGAGCGGCACGCGCTGGTGGAGAGCGAAGTCGGCCCCGGCGGCGATCTGCTCCGATGATGCCGACGACAGCGCGCCCTGTCGATCGCTGGCGTCGACGTCGACCCACACAACGGGTCGTTCGTCGATCAGGCGCGTGGCGACCCGCACGATGCTGGGCACCCCTGCGCGCAGCGCGATCGACCTCATGACGGCAAGCCTAGGCCGGGCCCGGGTTGGGGTGTCAGTTGGTGCGCACCGTGTTGAACGGGAACGCGTCGGCTCCCACGTGCACGCCTGGCTGCTTCGGGCCCTGCTTCTCGATGACGTCGCGCAGCACTTCGGCGAGGGCGCGCGTGGGAGCGCTGGGGGTGGGCCGCTTGCGCTGCACCCACCCCACCACACGGCGCGGCAGTTCGGGAACGGTGACGCGCTTGAAGTCGGCCTTCAGCCAGCGGGGGATGGCTGTGGCGGGCACGATGGCAGCCCCGTAGCCCTCGAAGGCGAGCGAGGCGAGTAGGCGGACGCCGTCGATCTCGGCCTGCGCCACGAGCTGGGTGTCGACGGCGCCGGCAGCACGATCGATGACGCGGCGCAGCGCGGTGCCGGTGGGCGGCAACAGCAGCGGAGTATGGGCCAACGCCGGCAACCGGATGGTGTCGTGCGCAGCCAGCGGATGCCGCGTGTGTACGAGCAGGACGAGGTCTTCGGCGAACAGCGGTGTGACGGTGACGTCGGTGTCGTCGATGGGGAGGTGGACGACGGCTGCGTCGAGCAGGCCCGAGGCGACGCGGGGGACCAGTGCCGTGGTGTTGCCCTCGTGAATGGTGACGTGCACGCCGGGGTGGTTGCGCTCGACCTGGGTGAGCAACTGGGGGAGCAGCCAGCGGGCAGTGGTGCCGATGGAGCCGAGCCGGGTCTCGCCCGTCACCTCGTCGCCACGCGAGGCCATGTCGGCGGTGATGTCCTCGAGCTCGTGCATCACGCGACGTGCCCGTTCGACCACCATGAGTCCCTCGTCGGTGAGGCCGCCGCGCTGACGGTCGACCAGGACGACGCCGAGCTCTTTTTCGAGGCGGGCGATGTGGCCGCTCACATTCGACTGCACGGTGTACAGGGCCCGAGCTGCAGCAGAGAACGAACCGTGGTCGGCTATCGCTACGAGCGTTGAGAGCTGGCGGAGATCCATCTCCAAAAAAGATACCGACTATCCGCGGTTACGGCTTGAAAGATCACTCATTCACGTGCATACTTTCACATGTCGATCGCAGCGAGTTGTCCCCCAACAACTTGCTCGACGGAACCCCGCAGATGGTTCCCCCAAACCATCGGGTTCAGGTTGAGAGACCCCGCTTCCCCCAAGGCGGGGTCTTTCCCGTTTTCCGGCTTCGTCGCACCGCCTAGTCTGACGACGCATGTCCGCTGAACCGCTCCGGGGAGCTGCCTTCTTCGATCTCGATCGAACCCTGCTCGCCGGTGCTTCAGGCGAGGTGTTCTCGCAGGCCATGAAGGCCGCCGGCCTGGTCAGCCGGTCGATCCCTGGCGAGTCGCTGCTGTTCAAGCTGTTCAACACCGTTGGCGAGACTGTCCCGTCGATGGCGCTGGCCCGCCAGGCCGCGGTGCTGGCCCGGGGCAAGCCGCAGGCAGCGGTCGAACGTGCTGCTGCAGAGGCTGCGGCCACGTTGCGCGCCATGGTGCAGCCACTGGCCGAGCCGCTGTTCGCCGAACACCGTGCTGCGGGCCGCCCGGTGGTGATGGCCACCACCACGCCCTACGACATGGTGAAGCCGCTCGCCGACCTGCTCGGCCTCGACGATGTGGTGGCCACCCGCTACGGTGTGAACGCCGACGGCACCTACGACGGCACCATCGTCGGTCCGTTCGTGTGGAGCGCCGGCAAGTTGGCGGCCGTGAAGGCGTGGGCCGATGCCCACGGGGTGTCGCTCGCCCAGAGCTACGCCTACAGCGACAGCGTGTACGACACCCCGCTGCTGGCGGCGGTGGGGAACCCATTCGTGGTGAACCCCGACCCACGCATGGTGGTGATGGCAGCGGCCCGTCGCTGGCCTACCCTCGACCTGTCGGCCGCTGCCGACACCGGCAACGGAGGTTCCCCAGTGGCCAAGATCCCTGTCGTCAACCTCGAGTTGCAGCGTGTCGCGCTCAGCCTCACCCACCCGCTGCTGTTCCCGTATGCCAGGTTCGACATCAGCGGCGTCGAGCACATTCCATCCACCGGCCCGGTCATCCTTGTCGGCAACCACCGCAGTTACTTCGACGTCGCAGCGGTGGCCGTCACGATCGCTCGCACCGGGCGCACCGTCCGGTTCCTCGGTAAGAAAGAGGTGTTCGACGCGCCGGTGATCGGGCAGATCGCTGCTGCGATGGGCGGTATCCGTGTCGACCGCGGCACGGGCTCCGACGAGCCGCTGCAGGCAGCCGCCGATGCGCTCGCTGGCGGCGACATGGTGGCGCTGATGCCGCAGGGCACCATTCCCCGGGGCAAGGCGTTCTTCGAGCCGAAGCTGAAGGGTCGCTGGGGTGCTGCCCGCCTGGCCGCGATGACGGGCGCCACCGTGGTGCCTGTGGGGCTGTGGGGCACCGAGAAGGTGTGGCCCAGGTCGGCCCGGGTGCCGAACGTGCTGAACGTGCTCGATCCACCGCTCGTCACGGTGCGGGTGGGCGCTCCTGTGACGTTGAAGCACGATGATCCCGACCTCGACACGAAGAAGATCATGAAGGCGATCATGGCGCTGCTGCCACCCGAGAGCCGCGAGAAGCGCAAGCCCACGCCGGAGGAAATCTCCGCCGCGTCGCCACCTGGCAGTGCTGCAGCGAAGGCCACACCCGAGAGCAAGCGGCGGCCCGGTTCCGACTGACAGCCAGCTCGCCGAGGCCCCGTCCGCGGCGGTTCAGCCGGGGTTCAGCCGGTGGTTCGCTTGGGCGGACGAGGGATGAACGGCGAGGTGCGGGCCACGTACTGGTCGTAGCCGGCACGACGCTTCACGAGCGACTTCTCGAGCAGCGTCACACCCGACACCCGACGAAGCAGCACGGTCATCACCACGGCACCGATGATGCCCCAGGCACCCGTTCCGGTCTCGGCAGCCACGAGGGCGATGCCCCACCACACGCACGCATCGCCGAAGTAGTTGGGATGGCGGGTGTAGCGCCACAACCCGCGGTCCATCACCACGCCGGCGTTCGCCGGGTCGGCCTTGAACCGGGCGAGTTGGGCGTCGCCCACCACTTCGAAGAACAGCCCGAGGGCCCACACGGCGAGGCCGATCCACGCGAGCACACCGAGGTCGGGCGTGCTGTCGGCCTGCCCCAGTTGCACAGGCAGCGACACGATCCACATCAGCACACCCTGCAACCCGAACACGGTGCCGAGGCTGATCAGCCAGAACCGTGGTCCCCAGCGCTTGCGCATCGCCCGGTAACGGAAGTCCTCACCCTTGCCGTGGTTGCGCCAGGCGAGGTACAAGCCCAACCGCAGACCCCAGATGGTGGTCATCGCGGTGAGCACCCACTGGCGTGCGTCGAGTCCGTCGGTAGTGAGGTTCACACCCCAGGCCACCAGCACGAAGCCGAGGCCCCACACGATGTCGACGATCGAAGCGTTCTTCACAGCCACGCTGATGGCCCAGGTGCTCACCATGAGCACCACGATCACGATGGCGGCGGTGGACATCGCCGTAGAGGCGTCGGTCATCGGGTCACTCCTGGGTGTGTGCGGTTGAGCGGGCGGGATCGACCCGGTGCAGTAATTCGTCGACGGAGTCGTCGAGGTCGAGCCAGTGCTGATCGAGCCAGTCGACGAATGAGTCGCCGGACGGTACATCGGATCGCGGGATACGTCGTGCAGAGAACACCACGGGCAGTGGCCTGCGGGCGAGGTGGCGGAGGATGCCGCCGAAGGTGTCGAGGCCGTCGAAGCCGATGTGCCAGGCCAGCACCACATCGGCCTCGGGGCAACCGGCCAGCAGCGCCGCCGCACCTGCCGGTCGCGGCGGGATGAGATGGCGCAGGCCCGCCAGTCGGGCGGCCCGGTCGGGGTCGCGTTCGCCGATCTTCTGCAGCGCCCGCGAGCGCTTCGCGTTCGAGGCGCGGGTGCCCTCGGGGAAGATGACGGATACGTCGTTCGCGCCCATGCCACGGCTCAGTGCCGTCAGGGCGTCGAGTTCGGCCGTCGAGTCGGTGGCGTTGCGGTCGAGGAAATGGTTCGGAAGGCGGTTGCCCACCACGTCGAGGCACGGATCGGCGAGGAGTTCGCGCTTGAGGACGTAGCGCGGGGTGGCATGGGCCAGGTGGGTGATCACCCAGGCGCTGACCAGCGAGTCGGCGAGACTGGCATGTCGACACAGCAGCACGGTGGGTCCTGGCGTGAACGCCTCGATGCCGTGGGTCTCGACACGGATACCGGTGGTGACCCGCAGCCAGGCCATGAGGTTGGCGGCCCACCACCGTTGCAGGGCGTAGTGCCGGGCCGTGTCGTTGCGGCGGCCGGCGAGCCACAGCACCGCTGCGATCGCGACACCGATGGTTTCGAGCCATGTCCAGCCGAGCGCGAACGCGAGCAGGCGGGACATGGGAAAGCGCCACCGGCCGCGCACCGCATCGACGAGCAGCGCCAGTGGGAGCCAGAGCGGGAGGAGCACCACCAGGAGCAACGCGGCAACGACCAGTGCGGGAATGCTGATCAGGCGCCGCGTCACCGAGTGCACGTCGGCGACATTACGCCATCGCAGCCACGGTGCGTGGTGGGAGACCACACACCTGCGGCCGACCCTCACAGGTGCGGCAAGACCTCGGCACCGGCGAGTTCGATGGCGGGGAACAACTCGTCGTCGGGTATGCCGCCCATGTCGAGCATGAGGATGTGGGTGTCGAGGTGCAGCGCCTCGCGAGCCTCGCCCATGCGGTCGATCACCTCGGCGGGTGATCCGCAGATGGCGATGGTGCTGTTCATCGTGTCGAAGTCGTACAGCGGGAACCGGCCCACCGTGGCGCCGGCGCGGCTGGCGCTGGCCTGCTGCCAGCGGATGACCGACTCGAGGTAGTGGAGGTAGCGCGGCGCCCAACGGCGCTTGGCGTCGGCGCTGTCGCGAGCCACGAAGAAGTGGCTGCAGCAGCCGATGCGACGCTGAGCCGGGTCGTGGCCGTAGGCCTCCCACAGTTCGATGTAGCGGTCGACGACGGGCCGGAACATCGGCCAGGTGCCGAACACGGTGGGCAGCATCAGCCAGCAGCCCAGCCGTGCGGCGAGGTCGATCGACTCGGGCGACAGACCGGCGCCGATCCAGATGGGCGGCCGTGGCTGCTGGGTGGGCCGGGGGTGCACGGTGGCATCGTGCAACGGGGCGCGGAACGTGCCCGACCAGGTGACCGACTCCTCGGTCCAGAGCCGGTGGATCAGTTCGACATGCTCGGCGAAGCGGGCCTTGGCGGTGTGCTCGTCGTGTCCGAAGCCGGTGTACACGTCGGGGAAGAGGGTGCCGCGACCGAAGCAGGGTTCGACACGACCGTTGCTCAGCGCGTCGACGGTGGCGTAGTCCTCGGCCACACGTACCGGGTCGAGGTTGGCGGCCAGGGCCACGCCGTTCGACAGCCTGATGGTGGAGGTGCGCGCAGCGATGGCACCGAGCACGACGGTGGGCGCCGACATGATGTACTCGCTGAAGTGGTGCTCGCCGAGGTGCACCGACTCGAAGCCGCAGGCCTCGGCGAGCACCGCTTCATCGACGATCTGGCGGTGTCGCTCGGCCGGTGTGGCACGTCGACCGGTCAGCGGGTCGGTGCAGAGATCGCCGAGAGTGAGCAGGCCGACGGGCATGGCTGGAACCTACTGGGCCAGGACATCTGTGCCATGCACAGATTGTCTACCTACCGGTAGGTAGAGTGTAGCCATGACCAGTGTCGCGAGCCTGATGGACGAGCTCACCCCAGTGGCCGAGCGCCTCACGGAACGGCACTACGACACGTGCAAACCCTGGTACCCGCACGAGCACGTGCCGTGGAGTCTCGGACGCGACTTCGTGCCCGGTGAGGCGTGGGATGCCGACGAGGTGCCGCTGCCCGATCCGGTGCGCAGCGCGCTGTTCGTGAACCTGCTCACCGAGGACAACCTCCCGTACTACTTCCAGACGATCGACGCCACCTTTGGTAACGCTGGTGTGTGGCGCGAATGGTCGCATCGGTGGACTGCCGAAGAAGCCCGCCACTCCATTGCGCTCCGCGACTTCATGACCGTCACCCGCACACTGAACCCGCGCGATCTCGAAGACGGCCGGATGGCGCAGATGTCGGGCGGGCAGGTGCCACAGCCGACCAACCCGGTCGACGCGTTCGTGTATGTCGCCCTGCAGGAACTGGCCACGCGCATCGCCCATCGCAATACGGGCAAGGCGCTCACCGACGCGCTCGGCGACCACCCCGTCGCGCAGGCCGGCTACGACGTGCTCAGCCGGGTGGCTGCCGACGAGAACTTCCACTTCCTCTTCTACCGCGACCTCACGTCGGCTGCGCTCGAGATCGCCCCGTCCATCGTGCTGCCGGCCATCGAGCGCCAGGTGCGCGAGTTCGAGATGCCCGGCACCGGTATCCCTGGCTTCAAGCAGCACGCCGAGGCCATCGCCCGCGGCGGGCTCTACAACCTGCAACAGCACCACGACCAGATCCTGCAGCCGGTGGTGGTGAAGTGGTGGAAGCTCGAGTCGTTGCAGGGGCTCACCAGCGAAGCCGAGGTGGCGCGCGACGCAGTGCTCGACCGGGTGCAGCGCATCGGGAAGGCTGCTCGTCGTCTGGCCGACCGGGCGCGTGAAGCCGCAGACCGGGCGAAGACCGCTCTGGCCGAGCGCCGGCCCGGTTCTCTCGGTTCCTGAGTCGGCGCTGCGCGCGGCGATCAGTCGCCGGTGACGCCGTCGATCGCCTCGCGGATGAGATCGGCGTGCCCGCAGTGCCGGGCGTACTCCTCGATCATGTGCACGAGAATCCACCGCAGCGACACATCGCCCCGACGGCTGGCTCTGAACGCGGCGATCGTGTCGAGTGACGGAGCGGCGTTCACGATCTCTCGCGCCCGGTCGACTTCGGCGTGCCAGTGGTGGAGGGCCTCGGCCAGTGTGTCGTCAGAGGCGTGGTGCCACTCGATGTCGGGGTCGTCGTCGCCGAAGATGCCGGTGTCGACCTCGGCAGTGAACACGGCTCGGAACCACCAGCGCTCGACCTCGGCCATGTGGCGGACGAGTCCGAGCAGATCGATCGAACTCGCTGCGACTCGAACACGCACCTGATCGCCGTCGAGGCCGTGCACCTTGCGTGCGAGCACGGTGCGGAAGTAGTCGAGGAACTCGACGAGCATCGTGCGCTCGTCGCTCGTGGTGCCCGGATCGTCGGGTTCGGCGGGCTCAGGGGTGGGGATCATCGAGTGGCTCGCCATCGAAGCGGTCGACCGTGGCGAAACTCGATACCGGCCTGCGCTTCAGCTTGGTGTTCTGGTGCGTCGGCACGCCGAGGAAGATCGTGGCCACCAGTGCGTGGTCGGCGGGCAGGCCGAGTGCCGGTGCGGCAGCCGCCTCGGCACGCGACAGGAACGTGGTGAGCACGCCACCGAGGCCGCGTGCTCGTGCGGCAAGCAGCACGCTCCAGCAGAACGGGTAGATGCTGGCGCCGCCGACGACTGCGGGCCGGTGCTCGACGTTGCCATCCATGATGGCGACCTTGCGCAGGTCGGCGGCGATGGCGAGCACCACGGGCACGGTGTCGATGTGGTCGAGGAGTGCGTTCGGTGCGGCGACGGGCGGGTCGCCGGTGGACAGGCCGAACGCGAACGCTCGCTTGCCGGCCGCCTGCGCTCCCGCGTACTCCTCCCACACCGGGCGCATGAGCGCGGCCATCGTCTGCCGGACAGCGGCGTCCTTCACCACCGCCACGCGCCACGGTTGTTGATTGCCGCCACTGGGCGCGAAGCGGGCGTCGTCGAGGATCGCCGCCACGACCTCGTCACCGACCGGTTCGTCGGTGAAGCCGCGGACGGCTCCGGTGCTGCGCAGCGCGTCGACGATGTCCATGTTCAGCGGGCGACGATCAGGCTGCGCCGTCGGCGACGGTCACGATGCGCCTTCGGCGACTTTGCGCCGCACCACGTTCAGCGCCGAGCCGGCCTTGAACCACTCGACCTGCTCGTCGCTGAAGGTGTGCACGCCCTCGAAGTCGACCGTGGTGCCATCGGGCTTCACGATCTGGCAACGCACGTTGTGGCCGGGCGTCGGGGGCAGGTCGAGCACGTTGATGCGGTCGTCCTCGCCGATCAGGTCGTAGGTGGCCGGGTCGGCGAAGGTGAGGGGCACGAGGCCCTGCTTCTTCAGGTTGGTCTCGTGGATGCGGGCGAAGCTGCGGGCGAAGATGACCACACCGCCGCGGAAGCGGGGTTCCATGGCGGCGTGCTCGCGAGACGAGCCCTCGCCGTAGTTGCGGTCGCCGATGGCGCACCAGCGGATGCCGGCCTCGCTGTACTTCTTGGCGAGGTTGGGGTAGGTGTCGACGCTGCCGTCGCGTGCGTCCTTGCCGTGACCCGCCTCGTACTGGTCGCCGTAGGCGTTGATGGCACCGAGGAAGAGGTTGCCCGAGATGTTCTCGAGGTGGCCGCGGTAGGTGAGCCACTTGCCGGCCGCCGAGATGTGGTCGGTGGTGCACTTGCCCTTGGCCTTCATCAGCACCGGCAGGCCGAGGTAGTCGTTGCCGTCCCACGCCGGGAATGCGTCGAGCAACTGCAGGCGGTCGCTGGTGGGCGACACCTCCACCACGACGCCCGAGCCATCGGCCGGGGGAGCGGTGAACGTGTTCTGGCCCGGGTCGTAGCCGCGGTCGGGCAGCACTTCGCCGACAGGTGCGTCGAGGAGCACCTCGCTGCCGTCGGGAGCGGTGATGGTGTCGGTGGTGGGGTCGAAGTCGAGGCGGCCGGCCAGGGCGAGGGCCACCACGGTGTCGGGCGAGGTGACGAAGCTGAGCGTGTTGGCCGAGCCGTCGTTGCGCTTGGGGAAGTTGCGGTTGAACGAGTTGACGATGGTGTTCGTCACGCCGTTCGCGCTGGCGGGCCGGTCCCACTGGCCGATGCACGGGCCGCAGGCGTTGGCGAGCACGGTGGCGCCGATGGCCTCGAGGTCGGCGATGAGGCCGTCGCGCTCGATGGTGGCGCGGGTCTGCTCGGAGCCCGGGGTGACCAACAGTTCGGTCTTCACCGTCAGTCCGCGGGCAGCGGCCTGGCGGGCGATGCTGGCGGCGCGGGTGATGTCTTCGTACGAGCTGTTGGTGCAGCTGCCGATGAGGGCCGACGAGATCTCGAGCGGCCAGCCGTTGGCCACGGCTTCGGCGCCGACTGCGTCGCCGACGCGGTTGGCACGATCGGGCGAGTGCGGACCGTTGATGAGCGGCTTCAACTGGTCGAGGTCGATCTCGATGAGCTGGTCGTAGACGGCGCCGTCGTCGGGACGGAGGTGCTCGGCCACGTGGTCGGCGGCATCGGCGATGGCCTCGCGGCCGGTGGCCTTCAGGTACTGCGCCATGTTGTGGTCGTAGGGGAACACGCTGCAGGTGGCACCGATCTCGGCACCCATGTTGCAGATGGTGGCTTTGCCCGTGCCCGAGATGCTGTCGGCGCCGGGGCCGAAGTACTCGACGATGGCGCCCGTGCCGCCTTCGACGGTGAGCACTCGGGCCACCTCGAGGATGACGTCCTTCGGCGAACTCCAGCCCGACAGCGAACCGGTGAGCTTCACGCCGATGACCTTCGGCCAGCGGACGTTGAACGGGAAGCCGGTCATCACGTCGACCGCATCGGCGCCGCCGACACCGATGGCCACCATGCCGAGGCCGCCCGCGTTGGGGGTGTGGCTGTCGGTGCCGATCATCATCCCGCCGGGGAAGGCGTAGTTCTCGAGCACCACCTGGTGGATGATGCCGCTGCCGGGACCCCAGAAGCCGATGCCGTACTTGGCGCTGACCGAGCGGAGGAAGTCGTACACCTCGCGGTTGGTGTCGATGGCAACGCCGAGGTCGATCTTGGCGCCCACCTTGGCCGAGATGAGGTGGTCGCAGTGCACGGTGCTGGGCACGGCGGTGGTGGGCAGGCCGGCGGTCATGAACTGCAGCAGCGCCATCTGCGCGGTGGCGTCCTGCATGGCCACCCGGTCGGGGTGGAAGTCGTTGTAGGTGCCGCCGCGCTCGATCGGTTCGTTCGCGTCGCCGAGGTGGTTGAGGAGGATCTTCTCGGTGAGCGTGAGCGGCCGGCCGAATCGGGCCCGGCCGGCGGCAACGCGCCCTGGCAGTTGGGCGTACACGCCCTCGACGAGTTCGATCGGTGTGCCGGCGGTGACGGTCATGGGGGATCCTCCTGCAACGATGGTCGGCGGCGGCCCGGGCCGGGCTTGCAATCCGACGAGATGTAGACAAGCATAATACAAGTGACCGGGGATGCCAATGCCAGCGCCGATGCGCCGTTCGTGGTGCGGGCCAGCGCGCCCGTGCGCACGGCCGACGTGGGTGGCTGGACCGACACCTGGTTCGCCTCCACCGGCCTGGTGTGCAACGTCGCGATCGAGCACCGCGCCCGGGTGACTGTACGGGTCGACCCGGCCGGCGCTCGCGAGGTGCGCCTCCGCCTCGCCATCACCGACGAGGACTACACGTTCACTGTCGACGATCCGGCGCTGCGTCACCCGATCATCGAAGGTGCCATCGCCGCACTGGCCCCCGGCGGTTCGGTCGAGGTCGACATCGACGACAGCATCGAGCCCGGTTCGGGACTGGGCACCTCGGCAACGGTGATGGTGGCGATGGTGGCTGCATTGGTGTGCGCCAGCGGTGAGGCGATCGACCCGGCATCGATAGCGTCCGCGGCACACCGCTTCGAGACAGCGACGGGCAAGCAGTCGGGCGTGCAAGATCACTGGGCTGCTGCGTTCGGTGGCGTGAGTCTGTTGCACGTCGACTATCCGCAGGTGCGACGCGCTGCGGTGTCCGTGGCATCGGCAGTCGAGCACGAACTCGGTCGTGCGCTGCACACGGTGTGGTTCGGGCAGCCGCACGCGTCGTCGGCTCTGCACGACGAGGTGATCGCCCGGCTGGAACTCGAGGGGGCACCGGTGGCACTCGAGCGGATGCGTGTGGCTGCTGCTGCTGCGGCCCGGGCGCTGACCGACGGCGACCTGACGCGGTACGGGACGGCGCTGGTCGAGAACCACGAGGCCATCCGACTGCTGCACGGCGATCTGCTCAGCGACGACGCCGACGAGTTGTCGACGATGGCGGCGGCGCTCGGGGCGCGGGGGTGGAAGGTGAACGGCGCCGGTGGTTCCGGCGGGTCGATGGTGGTGCTCGGCCCGGCCGACCGGGCGGCCGACGAGACGCTGCGCGAGGCCATTGCGGCGCGGCCCGGGTGGGGGCTCATCGTCGCCCCCGTCGCCACGCGCGGTGTGGTGGCCGAGCGGTTCGTCGCCGATGGTGGGGCGTCGCGATGAGGACGATCCTCTATCAGCAGATCGCCGACGAGCTGCGCGGCCGGTTGGCGGCAGTGGGGGTGGGTCAGGTGCTGCCCAGTGAGGCCGATCTGTCGACCGAGTTCGGGGTCAGCCGGGTCACTATCCGCAAGGCATTGGAGATCTTGCGCGATGAGGGCCTCGTCGATGCGCGGCAGGGCTTCGGTTGGTATGTCGCGGGTGAACCCCTCCGACAGCATCTCGACGGGCTGGGCACCATCGAGGGTCAGCTCGAGGCGCGCGGCATGCACACCGAGCGCCGGGTGCTCGAGTTCGCGTTCGGCGCTGCCCCGGCCGCAGTGGCGCGGGTGCTGGGCACCGACCAGGTGCTGCGAGTGAAGCGCGTCAACCTCGCCGACGGAGCCCCGTTCGCGGTGGTGACGGTGTGGTGCCCGGCCGACCTCGGCCAGCACCTGAGCCGGCGCGATGTGGAACGGCAGCCCTTCTACGAACTGATCGGCGTGCCGTTGCGCGGCGCCACGCAGACCATCGGGGCCGACTCGGTCGACGCAGTGGATGCAGCGCTGCTCGGTGTTCCGCCGTCGAGTCCGGTGCTGCGCTGCCAGCGCGTCACCACCGATGTGCAGGGCCGGCCGGTGTTGATGAGCGAGTACGTGTTCCCGGCGCATCGCACCGAGTTCGTGGTCGAACTGCCCACGGCGGAACCGTCGGGAGCGCCGAGCGGTCTCCGTCTGGTCGAGTGAGGCTCTGCCACAATGAGGCGATGCACGTGCCCCACCTGCTGAGCGTCGACGACCCGGCCGGCGACACAGTCTGGACGAAGGTGAGCGATTGGCTGTTGCACGAGGGCCTGACGATCCTGGTCATCTGCGTGGGTGCGTTCGTGCTCACACGCGTGGTCACCTTCATCGCCCGGCGCCGTATCCGCAGCATCGCTGCCGCTCGGCAGGCGCGCAGTGGGGCAGCCGCATCAAACCCGGGCTCGCACCAGGAGGCGCTCACGGGTGCGATCCGTTGGGCGATCAACTTCTCGGTCGTGTTCGTCGCCGCCCTGTGGGTGCTGTTCGAACTGAATCTGCCGGCAGCCACGCTCGTTCCGCTGGCGTCTGTCATCGGCGCGGGTCTCGGCTTCGGCGCCCAGCAGATCGTCGGCGATGTGCTGGCCGGCATCTTCATCCTCTCCGAGCGTCAGTTCGGGGTGGGCGACCTCATCCGTGTCGGCCCGATGATGGGGGTCGGCTGGGTGGAGGGCCGGGTAGAGGAAGTGACGCTGCGGGTCACCAAGCTGCGTACCTCCGACGGCGACATGGTCACGGTTGCCAACGGCGAATTGCGTCAGAGCGTCAATGCGTCGCGCGACTGGGCGCGGGTGCTGGTGACGGTGCCGTTGCCACGCGACGCCGACCTCGAGGCGATCACGGCCCGGCTGAACAGCGAGGGCGAGGCGTTGGCGAACGATCCAGCATGGGACCCTGTCGTGCTCGAGGCTCCGTCGGTGGCCGGGCTCGACGATCTCGGCGCCGAGGTCATCCAGATGCGCGTCGTCGGCCGCAGTCTGCCGGCGCAGCAGTGGAAGGTGGCTCGTGAACTGCGCCGCCGCATTGCCATCGCGCTGCGCGACATGGACGTCGCCTCCAACGCCGAACCCGACACGCAGTCGTCCGGCACCCAGCCGTCCGGCACGCAATCCTCCGACGACTGACCAGCAGCGGTCGAGAAGACGTCAGGCGGCGACGAACGAGTCGTCGAACAACACGGCGGCGCGGGTGGCCACGTCGAGTGCGGCACACGTGTCGACGTCGTCGTGGGCACCGCGGGCGATGAGTTCGCGTCCACTGGCGCAGCCGGCCAGCACCTCGTGCAGGCGTGGTCGAGCGGCGATGAATGCTGCTCGGGCGGCTGCTGCCTCGGGCGAGCAAGCGGGCGCCGACACCGATGCCGACGGGTCGAGTGCCGCGAGGATGGCTCCGGCGCCAATGAGGTCTTCGACGGCTGGCCGCAACACGCCTGCCTCGTCGTGCCAGCGCTCGCCTGCGCCGATGATGCCGATGGCGCCGTTGCGTCGAGCGAGCGTGCGGGCCACCGACGCCGTGACCGATGCATTCCGCAGGCAGCCCGCCAGCACGTGCTTCGCGCCCAGTTCGCGTGCGGTGAGCGTGAGGGCGGCACCGTTGGGCGACGGCAGCACCAGGCGCGAGCCCGCGGCCGATGAGAGCAGGTCGGTGGGCGACAAGGAGGGTTCACCGAGTTCGCGTCGGCCCGCCAGTCGGGCGCCACGCGACCGGGCGAACTCGGCGGCCTGGTCGTCGTTCCAGCGACACGGGAACACGGTGGCACCGACCTCCACCGCGGCGCTGACGGCTGAGGTGAAGCGCAACACGTCGACCACCACGATCACCTCCACCTCGGGGGCGAGGGCGCGCAGGCCGTTGGCCCCCCACTCGAAACGGTAGGCGTAGCCGCCCTGCACCGCGAACGATGAGGACTGCGAGGTGGTGGGATGCGTCTCAGCGACCATGGACTGCCAGTGGTACGGGTGGGTGACTCAGGCGGAGCGACGGACAGCGTGGGCCGCGGTCACCACTGGTCCCAGTGCAGCACGGGGTCGAGTGGCAGACGCTGGGCCAGCTTGAACTCGGTGCCGAGGGTGTAGGCGATGGGGAACATACCGGCCTGGGTGATCTGGTCGAACGGGATGCCCAGCAGGTCGGCGGCGCGCTGCTCGCCGTCGAACATCAAGTGGATGGTGGTCCACGCCGTACCGAGGCCGCGCTCGCGGGCGGCGAGCATGAAGCTCCACACGGCCGGCAGCAGCGAACCCCACGCCGATGCGGCGCGGAACGTGGGCGCCTTGTCGAGCTTGCCGCTGATGCAGGGCACCATGATGACCGGCGCCCGGTGGAAGTTCTCGACCAGATAGGTGGCCGACTCGGTGATCTTGTCGCGCTGGGCGTGGCGCAGGTCGCCTTCCTGGTACGAGTTCGACTGGGCGACCTTCGCGTACTCCTGGAAGTTCTCCTTGTAGATGTCGGCGAGACCCTTCTTCTTGGCCGGGTCGGTGACCATCACCCAGTGCCAGCCCTGGCTGTTCGAGCCGCTCGGCGCCTGCAGCGCGATGTCGAGGCATTCCTCGATCACCTCGCGCGAGACGGGGGTGTCGAAGTCGAGCCGCTTGCGCACGGCGCGGGTGGTGGTGAGGACTTCGTCGGCGGAGAGGTTCAGTTTCACGCCGACGAGTCTCGCAGGAGAGGCGCGTCGATGTCGTATGGAGCAGTTCGGTCACCCGCTCGCTTCCGGTCGTCGACGACGTACCTGGCACACTGTGGAGATGAGCGACCGCGTCCACATCTCCATCTCCCATGGCATCGCCGACGTCCGGATGACCCGGGTCGACAAGCGCAACGCGCTCGACGGTGCGATGTTCTCCGCGTTGGCCGAGGCCGGCGAGCGGTTGAAGACCGAGCCCGGGGTGCGTGTGGTGGTGCTCAGTGGCGACGGCCCGTCGTTCTGCGCCGGTCTCGACTTCGGCTCGTTCCAAGGCATGGCCTCGGGTTCGGCGAACGCGAACTCGGGGGGCGACGGCAATCCGGGCACGATGCAGTCGGGGCGCATCACCCATCTCGGCCAGCAGGTGTCCTGGGTGTGGCAGGAGATCCCGGTGCCGGTCATCGCCGCAGTGCAGGGTCACGCGCTCGGCGGCGGTATCCAGATCGCGCTCGGCGCCGACATCCGCATCGTGCACCCCGACACCCAGATGAGCGTGCGCGAGGTGCACTGGGGTCTCGTGCCCGACATGACCGGCTCGTTGATGCTGTCGCAGTTGGTGCGCGCCGACATCGCCAAGGAACTGGTGTTCACGGCCCGTGTGTTCGACGGGCGCGAGGCGCACGCCATCGGCCTGGCCACGCGGCTGTCCGATACGCCGCACGCCGACGCCATGGAGATGGCCGCCGAGATCGCCGGCCGCAGCCCCGATGCGGTGCAGGGTGCAAAGCGCCTCATCAACGGTCTGCTGCATCAGCAGGCCGAGGCGCAGTTCGCCGCCGAGCGCAGCATCATCGGCGGGCTCATCGGCAAGCCGAACCAGGTGGAGGCCGTGATGTCGAACTTCGAAAAGCGCGCCCCGCAGTTCGCCGACCGCTAGGCGCTCGCCCTCAGGCGCCGGCCGCCGCGAAGAGGACGATCAGGGCGAAGAACGCGACCCCCACGATGATGAGGATCGTGGCGATCATCCCGCAAATGCGTCCGGCGGTGACGTTGCCGCGGTTGCGGTAGACGACACCTGGGTTGGCGTTCATCTCGCGCGTCGCCCTGTTGCCCATGTTCCAGGCGAACGGCCCGAGGATGCCGCACACCACGAGCGACAAGATGCCCAGCACCAGAATGGTGGTGCCGTCGGGATGCTCTGCCTGGTTCGCCTGCTGCCAGCTGCCCGGCGTCGGGCCAAGCGGCGGTGGGGGAGGAGGAGGGTAGGAACTCACGCGGACCAGTATCGCGCGCCGACTCGACCCGCCTGAGCGAGGGTCAGATGGGGTCGTCGATGCGGGCGAGCGCGACAAACCAGACGATGAACAACAGCACCTGTAGCACCAACAGTGCACACCCGATCATGCCGCAGATGCGTCCTGCCGTGATGTTGCCGCGGTTGTGGTAGACGACGCCGGGGTTGGCGTCCATCTCGCGCAGTGTCTTGTTGCCCATGTTCCAGGCGAACGGCCCGAGAAGGCCGCACACCACCAGCGACAAGATGCCGAGCACCAAGATGGTGGTGCCCTGGGGATGCTCGACGCCGGGTGTCGACTGCCACGGCTGCCACTGCTGACCGGCCTGACGAGGGGGGCCACCGGAACCGGGAAGGGGAGGAGGAAGGCTCGACATGGCCCCATCGTCGCGCGGTCCGGCGGCGGCCTGCGACGAGCCTGGTAGCGGCGCCACCAGTCCGGGTCGTCGAACCGGCTGGCCGCTCGGGCGCACACAGGCGTAACATGGCCGTCATTCGGGCCAACGTCGTCCCGGTTCCAGTTCCTGCCGCCGACCTCTGGTCGGCCGTCACCGTGGAGACGACGTCGATGACCATGCATGCCAACGCGGATCTGCCCGCGCCCCAGGGCCTGTACGACCCACGTTTCGAGCACGACGCGTGCGGGGTGTCGTTCGTCGCCAACGTGAAGGGTGTACGCAGCCACGACATCGTGCGGTTCGGCATCGGCGCGCTGTGCAACATGGAGCACCGCGGCGCCACCGGTGCCGAGGCCGACACCGGCGACGGTGCGGGCATCCTCATCCAGGTGCCTGATCGGTTCCTGCGGGCAGTCGCCGGTTTCGAACTGCCGACACCGGGTGCCTACGCGGTGGGCATCGGCTTCCTGCCCGGCGACGCCGGTGACGCCGAGAAGGCCCAGGCCTCGATCGAGGCCATCGCCGCCGACGAGGGCCTCACCGTCCTCGGTTGGCGCAGCGTCCCGGTGGATCCCACCTGCCTCGGACGCAGCGCCGTGGCCGTGATGCCCAGCTTCAAGCAGCTGTTCGTCACCGACCCGGCCGGGGCGCAAGGCATCGACCTCGACCGCAAGCTGTTCGTCGCCCGCAAGCGGATCGAGCACGAACTGCCGGCCGAGCAGCGCACCTACTTCCCGTCGCTCAGCAGCCGCACCATCGTCTACAAGGGCATGTTCACCACGCCACAGTTGGCGGCGTTCTACCCCGATCTGGCCGATGAGCGAATGGAGAGCGCGCTCGCCCTGGTGCACAGCCGCTTCAGCACCAACACGTTCCCCAGTTGGCCGCTCGCGCATCCGTACCGCTTCATCGCCCACAACGGCGAGATCAACACCGTGCAGGGCAACCGCAACTGGATGCGCACCCGCGAGTCGTTACTGGCCAGCGGCCTGTTGCCGGGCCTCGAGCGGGCCTTCCCCATCTGCACCCCGGGCGGCAGCGACTCGATGAGCTTCGACGAGGTGCTCGAACTGCTGCACCTCGGCGGGCGCAGCCTGCCGCACGCGATGCTGATGATGATCCCCGAGGCGTGGGAGAACCACGACACGATGGATGCCGACAAGCGGGCGTTCTACCGCTTCCACGCATCGCTGATGGAGCCGTGGGACGGCCCGGCCAGCGTGGCGTTCACCGACGGCACCCTCATCGGGGCCGTGCTCGACCGCAACGGGCTGCGACCCAGCCGCTACTGGGTCACTGACGACGACCTGGTGGTGATGGCGAGCGAGGTGGGTGTCATCGACATCGACCAGCGCAAGGTGGTGCGCAAGGGCCGTCTGCAGCCGGGCCGCATGTTCCTCATCGACACGGCCGAGGGTCGCATCGTCGACGACGAGGAGATCAAGCGGCAGCTGGCCACGGCCCAGCCGTACCGGCAGTGGCTCGACGAGGGCATGACCGAGCTCGACGAGCTGCCCGACCGTGAGCACATCGTGTTCAGCCACGACAGCGTGCTGCGCCGCCAGCAGATGTTCGGCTACACGCACGAGGAGTTGAAGCTCATCGTCGCCCCGATGTCGAAGATGGGTGCCGAGCCGATCGGTTCGATGGGCACCGACACGCCCATTGCCGTGCTCAGCGAGCGACCGCGGCTGCTGTTCGACTACTTCCAGCAACTGTTCGCACAGGTCACCAACCCGCCGCTCGACGCCATCCGCGAAGAGGTGGTCACCGCGGTCAGTTCGTCGGTCGGCCCGGAGGCCAACCTGCTCGCCCCGGGGCCCGAGAGCTGCCGCCAGCTGGCGCTGCCGTTCCCGGTCATCGACAACGACGACCTCGCCAAGATCATCCACATCGACGACGACGGCACCTTCCCCGAGTTGCGCGCCGTGGTGGTGAGCGGGCTGTACCGCGTGGCCGGCGGCGGTCTGGCCATGAAGCGCGCGCTCGACGCGGTGCGGGCCAAGGTGAGCAAGGCAATCGACGAGGGCGCCCGCGTGATCGTGCTGAGCGACCGCAACAGCGACGAGGTGGAAGCACCCATCCCGTCGCTGCTGCTCACTGCGGCTGTGCACCACCACCTCATCCGCGAGAAGCAGCGCACGAAGGTGGGCCTGATCGTGGAGTGCGGCGATGCCCGCGAGGTGCACCACATGGCGCTGCTCGTGGGCTACGGGGCCGGCGCGATCAACCCCTACCTCGCCTTCGAGGGCATCGAGGACATGATCAGCCAGGACCTGAACGGGCTCGGTGGGATGGATCCGAAGAAGGCCGTGAAGCAGTACATCAAGGCCGCCGGTAAGGGTGTGCTGAAGGTGATGAGCAAGATGGGTGTCAGCACCGTGGCCAGTTACACGGGCGCGCAGATCTTCGAGGCGATCGGCCTCGGGCACGACCTCGTCGACGAGTACTTCACCGGCACGGTCAGCCGCATCGGTGGCATCGGCCTCGACGAGGTGGCCGCCGAGGTGGCCGCCCGTCACCTCACCGCCCACCCCAAGCGGCCCAGCGAGCGAGCCCACCGTCAGCTCGAACTCGGTGGCGAGTACCAGTGGCGCCGCGAGGGCGAGGTGCACCTGTTCAACCCCGAGACCGTCTACAAGCTGCAGCACGCCACGCGAGCGGGCCGCTACGACATCTTCAAGCAGTACACCGCGCTGGTCGACGACCAGGCCAAGCATCTCGCCACGCTGCGCGGCCTGTTCGAGTTCGACCTCGCGGGCCGTACTGCGGTGCCGCTCGACGAGGTCGAGCCCGTCAGCGAGATCGTGAAGCGGTTCTCGACGGGCGCGATGAGCTACGGCTCGATCAGCTCTGAAGCGCACGAGACGCTGGCCATCGCGATGAACTCGATCGGGGCGAAGAGCAACACCGGTGAGGGTGGCGAAGACAGCGAGCGGCTGTACGACCCGCAGCGGCGCAGCGCCATCAAGCAGGTGGCCAGTGGCCGGTTCGGGGTGACGAGCGAGTACCTCACCCACGCCGACGACATCCAGATCAAGATGGCCCAGGGCGCCAAGCCCGGCGAGGGCGGCCAGCTGCCCGGCCACAAGGTGTATCCGTGGGTGGCCAAGACCCGCCACAGCACGCCGGGTGTGGGCCTCATCAGCCCGCCGCCGCACCACGACATCTATTCGATCGAAGACCTCAAGCAGCTCATCCACGACCTGAAGAACGCCAACCCGTCGGCCCGCGTGCACGTGAAGCTGGTGGCCGAGGTGGGCGTGGGCACGGTGGCTGCAGGTGTGAGCAAGGCCAAGGCCGATGTGGTGCTGATCAGCGGCCACGACGGCGGTACCGGTGCCTCGCCGCTCACCTCGCTGAAGCACGCCGGTGCACCGTGGGAGCTGGGCCTCGCCGAGGCGCAGCAGACGCTGCTGCTGAACGGTCTGCGCGACCGCATCGTGGTGCAGGCCGACGGCCAGATGAAGACCGGCCGCGACGTGGTGATCGCCGCGTTGCTGGGCGCCGAGGAGTTCGGGTTCGCCACGGCCCCGCTGGTGGTGAGCGGCTGCATCATGATGCGCGTCTGCCACCTCGACACCTGCCCGGTGGGCGTGGCCACCCAGAACCCCGAACTGCGCAAACGGTTCAGTGGCAAGCCCGAGTTCGTCGTGAACTTCATGGAGTACATCGCCGAGGAAGTGCGCGAATGGATGGCGCAGCTCGGGTTCCGCACCCTCGACGAGATGATCGGCCAGGTGGAGGTGCTCGACACCCGTAAAGCCGTGGCGCACTGGAAGGCCAAGGGCCTCGACATCTCGCCCATCCTCGCCGTGCCGCAGAACCCCTACGCGCAGACGCTTCACCGCAGTGTCGCTCAGGACCACGGCCTCGACGAGGCCCTCGACAACCAGCTCATCGCCTTGGCGGCCGGTGCCGTCGAGACCGGCGAGCGGGTGACCATCGACCTGCCCATCCGCAACGTGCACCGCACCGTGGGCACGATGCTCGGCCACCAGGTCACCCTGCGCCACGGTGGCGCCGGTCTGCCCGACGACACCATCCACATCCACCTGCGCGGATCGGCGGGCCAGAGCCTGGGTGCGTTCGTGCCCCGTGGCATCACCCTCGACCTCGAGGGCGACGCCAACGACTACGTCGGCAAGGGGCTGTCGGGTGGCCGGGTGATCGTGCGGCCCGACCGCGACGCCACGCTGTTCGCGGCCGACAACGTCATCGCCGGCAACGTCATCGGCTACGGCGCCACGGGCGGCGAGATCTACCTCAGCGGCATGGTGGGCGAGCGCTTCTGCGTACGCAACTCGGGCGCCACGGCCGTAGTGGAGGGCGTGGGCGACCACGGCTGCGAGTACATGACCGGTGGCCGTGTCGTCGTGCTCGGCCCCACCGGCCGCAACTTCGGTGCGGGCATGAGCGGTGGTGTGGCCTACGTGTACGACCCGCACGACGTGTTCGCGACGAAGCTGAACTACGAGATGGTCGATCTGCAGCCGCTCGACAGCGACGACGAAGCGTTCCTGGCCGACACGGTGGCGGCACACGCCCGCCACACCGGGTCGGTGCTGGCCACCGATCTGTTGGGCGACTGGGCCCGGGCGGTGACGGCGTTCAAGCGGGTGATGCCCCGCGACTACGCCCGGGTGCTGGCAGTGATGAAGCAGGCGGAAGCCGACGGCCTCGACGAGGCCGCGACGCTCGACAAGGTGATGGAGGCGAGCCGTGGGTGAGGTGACGGGCTTTCTGAAGTGGCAGCGCGAAACGCCGACGAGGCGTGCGGTGCCGGTGCGACTGCGCGACTGGAAGGAGGTGTACGAGGAGTTCCCGGTCGACAAGGTGCGCACCCAGGCGGGGCGCTGCATGGACTGCGGTATCCCGTTCTGCAACAACGGCTGCCCCCTCGGCAACCTCATCCCCGACTGGAACGACCTCGTGTACCGCGACCATTGGCGCGATGCCATCGACCGCCTGCACGCGACGAACAACTTCCCCGAGTTCACCGGCCGGCTGTGCCCCGCGCCGTGCGAGTCGGCCTGTGTGCTCGGCATCAACCAGGACGCCGTCGCCATCAAGCAGGTCGAGGTCGAGATCATCGACCGCGCCTGGGACGAGGGCTGGGTGGTGCCGCAACTGCCGTCGGTGCGCACCGGCAAGCGCATCACGGTGATCGGGTCGGGCCCTGCTGGTCTGGCCGTGGCTCAGCAACTCACCCGGGCGGGCCACGACGTGGTGGTGCTCGAGCGCGCCGATCGCATCGGCGGCCTTCTGCGCTACGGCATCCCCGAGTTCAAGATGGAGAAGCGCCACGTCGACCGGCGCATCGCCCAGATGGAGGCCGAGGGCACCGAGTTCCGCACCAACGCCACCGTGGGCGAGAACGTCGACATCGAGGTGCTGCTGGCGTCGTACGACGCTGTGGTGCTGGCCGCCGGTGCCACGGCGTGGCGCGACCTGTCGGTGCCGGGCCGCGAGTTGGCCGGCATCCATCAGGCCATGGAGTACCTGCCGTTCGCCAACAAGGTGCAGGAGGGCGACCTCGCCGCCAGCCCCATCGACGTGGCCGGCAAGCACGTGGTCATCATCGGCGGTGGCGACACCGGTGCCGATTGCCTGGGTACGGCGCACCGCCAGGGCGCCGCCAGCGTCACTCAGCTCGAGATCATGCCCCGGCCGCCCGAGGAGCGTGCTGCCAATAACCCGTGGCCCACCTACAGCATGGTGTACCGGGTGGCATCGGCCCACGAAGAGGGTGGTGAGCGGGTGTACAGCGTGAACACCGAGCGCTTCGTCGACGACGGCCACGGCCGGGTGAAGGCGCTGTTGGTGCACGAGGTGGCGATGGTGAACGGCCGCTTCGAGAAGGTGGAGGGCAGCGAGCGCGAGCTGGCCGCCGACTTCGTCTTCCTGGCGATGGGTTTCGTCGGCCCCGAGAAGGGCTCGTGGCTCGACCAGTTGGGCGTGTCGTTCGACGAGCGCGGCAACGTCGCCCGCGACGCTCGGTTCATGACCAACGTGCCCGGTGTGTTCGTGGCCGGCGACATGGGGCGCGGCCAGAGCCTCATCGTGTGGGCCATCGCCGAGGGTCGGGCCTGTGCGGCAGGTGTCGACGAGTGGCTGATGGGCAGCTCGGCGCTGCCGGCCCCCATCACCCCGACCGCTCGCCCGCTCTCCTAGGCGCGCCCTGATCGGTCGTTCGTCGCTCTACGCTGGGGTCATCATGAATCGTTTCACGGTGTTTGCAGGTGTCGGTCTGGTCGTGGGCGCCACGGCGCTCGGTCTGGCCTCGTGCGGTGGCGATGCGGCCACCAGTTCGTCGGCCCCCATCACCATCGGTGCCACCAACTACGTCACCATCCCGCCGGCGCCCGTCACGGCGGCGGTGGTCACCACCGCACCCGACACGCCAGGTGCCATCCTGCAGTACGAGAGCACCTACGTCATCCAGGCCAACGACTACCCGTCGACGGTTGCGTCGAAGTTCAAGGTGAAGTTCGAAGATCTGATGACGCTGAACGGCTGGACGCTCGACGACAGCGGCATGGTGCCCGAGTGGCCAGGCGTTGGGGCCACGATCAAGATCCCCGCCGGCGCCACGGTGCCCGGTGCCGCCCCGGCCACTGTCACCACGCTGGCCACCACCGACGGGTCGACGGCCGCCACAGTGGCGCCGGTGACGGCTGCCCCCACCACCACCATCGGGCTGTGCCAGAAGGGCACCTACGTCATCCAGGCGGGCGACCTGCCCGGCACCGTGGCGAAGAACTTCAACGTCAGCCTGGCCGACCTCGATGCGGCCAATGCCAGCACCAACGGCTACAAGAACTTCATCGTCGGGGTCACCATCATCATCCCCGGCAAGCCCGGCGAGTGCTGAGCCCCGCTCGGGACGTCACACCAGCCTGACCGTCAACTGGCCGAGGCGTCGTACCTCGCCTGCCCGGGCGCGGTTGGCTGCCACCAGTTCCAGTTCGTCGATACCCTCCGGGCCATCGCCAGCGGGCTCGAATCGCACGGCGTGGTCGACACCGAGTTCGTGCCAGCGGGCACGCATGGCCGCCGGGTCGTGGGCGCGCACGGTCACCCCGGCGATGGCCGTGACGACCGAGGTTTCGCGGTGCGGCTGCCACTCGGTGCCGGCCCACATCCACGACTCGGGCGGTGTGGGCTCGTCGATGCTGACGATCGCGCCGCCCACGTCGGCGGGGTGGAGGTGGCGGCCGCGGATGGCGGCGAAGTCGCCACGCCACACGATGCGCACACCCTGCTCGGTGAGGTGCTGCTCGCGGATGTCGAGGTCGTCGACCTGGAAGATGGCCATGTAGCCGGTCACGCCTGCTGGGTCGCCGGGGCAGCGCTTGTCGAGCAGTCGCCCTGCGGTGGTGCCCTCCTGGGCAGGAGCGACCACCTCCAAGAACTGGTCGCCGATGGTCATCAGCGCGTTCACCAGTCCGAACGTGGCCACACCCGGGTCGCGGTAGCAGACGGTGAGGCCGAACTCGCTGCACAAGGCG